>NZ_JAALCR010000007.1 GCF_011065895.1 Paludisphaera rhizosphaerae
CCACCACCGCCGCCTCCCCAACCGCCGCCGCCTCCGCCCCACCAGTTGCTGTTGTTGTGGACGATGTTGGTATTAATATTATTAATATTCGCGTTGATATTCGTGTTGTTATTCCAATTGTTCCAGTTCGGACGCCCTCCGCCCCAACCACCGGGACGATTGTTGTTGTTCCAGACGTTGTTGCCGCCGCCGGGACGATTCCAGTTGCCCCAGTTCGGCCGGTTGTTGCCGTTCCAGCCGGGTCGGTTCGGCAAACCGCCGGCGTTCCCGCCGCCAGGACGATTGGGAAAGCCGCCGCCGTTCCAACCTGGACGATTAGGAAGCCCTCCCGTTCCGCCCCCCGGACGATTGGGAAGGCCCCCCGTCCCACCGCCGCCGGCCCATGGAGGTCGCACACCTCCCCCGCCAACGCCCGGACGATTGGGAAGCCCGCCGATCCCACCGCCTGGGCGATTAGGAAGCCCGCCGATCCCGCCCCCCGGGCGATTAGGAAACCCGCCGGTCCCGCCCCCCGGGCGATTCGGAAGTCCTCCGATCCCGCCTCCAGGCCGGTTGGGGAGTCCGCCGATCCCACCTCCCGGCCGGTTGGGGAGCCCCCCTGCACCGGTGCCCGGGCGCGATCCGCCCCAGCCAGGAATACCGCCGCCAACGCCACCGGGACGATTGCCGATGCCCCCGGGACGATTCGGCAACCCACCGCCGATTCCCCCAGGACGATTGCCGATCCCACCGCCGATTCCGCCCGGCCGGTTCGGCAAGTTACCACCACCGATTCCGCCCGGCCGGTTCGGCAAGTTACCACCACCGATTCCACCCGGCCGATTCGGCATGTTACCGCCAATCCCCCCGGGTCGATTCGGCAAGCCGCCGCCGATCCCGCCCGGTCGATTCGGCAAGCCGCCGCCTCCGGGACGATTCGGCAGTCCGCCGATCCCGCCGGGCCGGTTCTGCCCCCCCCCGCCGCCCGGACGGTTGGCAACCCCGCCTCCCCCCGGTCGATTGGGCATTCCACCGCCGATCCCGCCGGGGCGAGTCGTAGGCATTGAGGGTCGGCTCATACCACCGCCCACGTTAGGCCGCGTCTGAGGTCTGGCCGGTCGGTTCACGGGCATGGAAGGCCGGGTCATTCCACCGGGACGAGCCATGCCGCCGCTGGGACGGGCCATGCCGCCGCCTGGTCGGGCCATGCCGCCCCGCGCGCCTCCGCCGCCGCCCCGCATACCTCCACCTCGCCCCCCGCGCTGGGCGAAGGCGACGTCGCCAGCAACGGCGAACACGACGCCGAGACACGCGACTGAAGACAGGAGACGACGCCTGAACATGGCCGATCCTCGCTCTGCACGGGGGGATGCGCCGCGGTCCGTGCGGGCTTGGGCTCGGGACGTCCTCGCGCGACCCTGGTCGTTCAGGGTCGCGCTCCCTTGGGTCATCGTCGAGAAGCGGTTGATCGCGAGAGCATTCGACCTCACTTCGCCTGCGGCGCGCCGCCGGTCGCCGGCGCGGGGGCCTTGCGAACCATCACCACGTCGAGGATGTCCTCGGAGACGACGCCGCCCAGAATCCGGTCGACCGAGTCGGTTTTGACCGAGTCCTTGTTGAGGATGGTGTGAACCAGCGTCGCCGAGTTGGGAAGGCCGTCGCGCATCATGCCCTGCGACTTGACGACCCACTGGTTTTCGGCCGTTTGCGTCCAGACGCCCTCGCCACGGCCTCCCTCAGAGTCGAACAACCAGGATTTGATCTGTCCCGTCTGAGGATCCCAACCGATGAACATGGTTCCGGAGGACCTGGGCTGCCCTTGAAATTCGGTTGCGTAGGTCCGAATGAGAAAGCTGTTGTTGTCGGCCCATTTAACCTGCGCGGTGACCTTGGCCTGGTCGCCCTCGTTGACCCAGTCGCCGACCATCCATTCCAGTGGCTTCAGCCGTTCATAAGGAACAACATCCTCCGGAGGCATGGGGTACTCGCGGATTTCAGCGATGCTCCATGCGCCAGCCTTCTGAACGGCCAGGGTGCTGAAACGGACGAACTCAGCGGCGTCGCCGCCGGGAACCGAGATGCGCGAACGTCCTTCGAGACGGGCGACGTCGGGGGTGAGGAAACGGATCGCCTCCACGTGCGACTCCAGTTTCAAGCCGCCGCCATCGGCGAACGAGTCGGCGTACATCTGAGAGATCTCGGCCTTCCCCTTGATCTCGTAGCCGTCCGGATCGACGATCACCGCGTCGTCGGTGTAGAGAGCGGACAGAGCCTGCGCATCGCCCCCTTCGTAGGCCTTGACGAATGCGGAGACCCGGGCCATCAGGGCTTGTTCGGCCGGCGTCGTCGGCTTGAAGTCGGCCGCGGGCGTGGCGGGCGGAGTTGCAGGAACGGCCGGTTGAGCCGCGACGGCCGGCGCCTGGGCGGGCGCGGCGGCGGGGGTCTGCCAGCGCGCAACGGAGACCGTAGCCAAACCGACGGCCGCGACCGCGGTCGCCAGAATCTTCACGAACAGGACACGCATGGGAGGGGCCTCGATGCGGACGTGGACGCGATCGCGTCGATTGGAAAATCCCGGTGCGGTGCGACGATCGCCGGTCACTTCAGTAATAGTAGCGCCGACGGTCGAGGTCCAGTGGCAAGGTGCAAGAGCCTCGAAGAAAGCAAAGCAACCCGACCCGGCCCTCGGGTGCGCGAGGGCCGGATCGGGTGGATCCGGAACCAGGATTCGGTCGACTTCTTGGCTTACCTGAGGGTGGGCTTCCTGAGCGCCGAGATGCTCATCACCTGAGGAATCGCGGCCGCCGTGGGGATCTGGCTGATGGGCAGCATCCCTCTCACGGTGTGATACGTGGCGTCCGACGACTGGATCTGCATGCCGAGATTCCGCAGCGACGTGATCATGGCGTTGAAATCGCCGTTGGCGGTGCCGGTGATCGACACGCCGACGTTGGAGCCGACGATGTTGAGAGTCGGCGAAGCGATCTTGGTGGCGTCGACGCCATTGATATAAAGGGCGGCGAGGTCGCCCGAGACGTTCGCGGGGACGGTCGTCGCCGAGGTGCTGGCTGAAGTCGTCACGGTGGTCTTCGCCTGGGTTGGAGTCGTGGTCGTCTTCGACGCGACCGACATCGACGAGGCACTCTCTAGACTAACGTTAGAAACCGTTGGCGTGGAGACTGTCCCTGAGAGGTTGCTACTCGAGGCCGTCCCCGTCGTGGTGATTGCAGAACGCGTCTGGGCGGAGTTGACGCTGCCCGCCCGCAGGTAGTTGGTGCTGAAATAGTAAATCCGGGTGATGACCGGCGTCGTGGTTGTTGGAGTCGTGGTCGTGGGCGTGGTTGGAGAGCTGGGAGTAACCGTCGAACCGTTGCTGGAGCCGATGGAACCCGCACGCAGGTAAGTGCCGTTGAAGTACCGGCTCGGAGTCGATGGAGTGGTGACGACCGGCGTGGTGCTCCCCGAGACAGTCCCGTCGAGCGTCCCGGTCCCGGTGACCGTGGTGGTGGGCAGGCCGGCTCGGAGGCCGGCCAGCCATGCGAGCGAGGTCGAGCCGGTTGCGGGGGTCCAGCGCTCCTCAAGCGATTCCAGGGTGAGCTTGCGACGGACGAAGAGGCTCCGGGTGCGGTTCATCGGTCTGGCTCCGTGTATATGTCATCGCGACGCTGAACGTCACGTGAATGTTCGTCTTTGTCGGCGTGACTCCGCAAGATCGTCGAAGACTAGCAACGGTCCATTTTGCGGATTACGCTTGACTTTCGCCGGAACCTAACAAGCGAAACGTGCGCCAAACATACGAATCTTGATGCGATCTCCGTCGTATCCCACCGGAGTGCGTTAATTCGGGTGCTCGGCGCAGGATGCGAGGCGGTGGATCGATGGGTGAGCGACGAACCTTTGTGCTGACGGACACGGCGCATGACGTCTGGATTGAGGACTTCACACTTGAGGGAGCGAGCCTGGGGCCGGCGGCCCTGGGAGGATTCTCGGCGACCAAGCGGCGGCTCCGGGGCGGGCGTCGCGACGGCGTGGATCTGATCCGGGTCGACAACGGGACGTTCTCGTTCCAGGTCGTCCCGACGCGAGGGATGGGTCTGTGGCGGGCGTCCTGCCAGGGTGATCGCGTGGGCTGGGACTCGCCGACCCGCGACGGCCCGATCCATCCGGCCTACGTGCAGCCTCATGACCTGGGGGGCATCGGCTGGCTCGAAGGCTTCGACGAGTTGATGGTCCGCTGCGGCCTGATGAACAACGGCGCCCCGTTCCGCGCGGGCGACGCCATTCATCCCCTGCACGGCCGGATCGCCTCGATCCCGGCCTGGTACGTGGCGCTTCACGTCGATTTGGAGCCGCCCTATACGATTACCCTCGAAGGACGGGTGACGGAGTCCTTCCTGTTCGGCGGCGGCGTGGAGTTGGTCGCGCGGTACACGACCACGCCGGGATCACACGCGGTGACGGTCCGCGACGAGTTCTTCAACGTGAAGGACGTGCCGGTGGAGATGGAGATCCTCTACCACTGGAACTTCGGCCCGCCTCACCTGGACGAAGGCGCGCGGTTCGTGGCCCCGATGAAGGAGGTCGTCCCCCGCGACGCCCGGGCCGTCGAGGGCCTGGCGACGTGGGACGTGTACGGGCCGCCCGAACCCGGCTACGCGGAGCAGGTCTACTTCGGCTCGCTGCACGCCGAGGACGGCCGGACCGTCGCCATGCTCCGCGATCGCGCCGGCGAGAAAGCCGTGGCGATGCGTTACGACGTGGCCGGCCAACCGTGCTTCAGCCTCTGGAAGAACACCGGCGGCCTTCGCGACGGCTACGTCACGGGCCTTGAACCCGGCGTCAACTTCCCCAACCCCCGGCCGTTCGAGAAGGCCCAGGGCCGCGTCGTCACCATCCCCGTCGACGGCCTGCACGTCACCGAGACGACCCTGGAAGTCCTCTCCGGCCGCGAAGCCGTCGCCGCCGTCGAGGCCGAGGTCGCACGACTTCAGGCCAAAGGCGCAGCCGTCGTCAGCCCCCGGCCGGTCGGACCGTTTGCCGTCGAGGGGTGACGGAAAAAGCGAGGCTCATCTCCGCCGAATTGTCAAAGAGCGATTCCCCCGCCTCAGACCGCCGTTCTGGGGCGGGTTCGTTTGCGCGGCGACGGAACGGCGATTCTCGACTTAACTTCATGTTCAACCGACGCTTCAATCGCGGCGGCGTTGGGTTCGTTCGTTGCCTTTTGGGAAGCGGCGAAACGTGCCGTATGAAAGTCGCGACGCTTCGCGGTCGCCCCGGCTGTTTCGGGCGAGTCTGATCCACGACGGCCTTCCCCCCTGGAGGGGGAAGGTGGCCCGCAGGGCCGGATGAGGGGGACGACCGGCTTCGCGTTCGGGGAGTCCGTCGGATCGGACGTGTTCGCGACGGCGGTCGTCCCCCTCATCTGATCGCTCCGCGATCTGTCTTCCCCCTCCAGGGGGGAAGACGTTTTATGATCATGCTTCGCTGTGTCTTTCCGCATCTTCGTCAGCGTCTGCACCGCCCGGAACAGCTCGCGCGCCCGCGCCGACTGGTATCGCCGAAGCCGCTCGCCCTCGACGCCGGGCAGGAACGAGGCCGCTTCCGCTCGCTCCAGAGCGTCGTCCCCCTCGGCCTCCTCCAGTTCGGCCAACCGCTCGCTCAGGCGGTCGGTTTCGCCGTCGACGACCGCCCGCAACGTCGCCCGCGCCTCGTCCTCGTCGGCCGGCGGAGGGGCCAACTCGCGCCAGTGCTGCCACTGGCTGTAGGTCGGGTCGTGGAACGGCGTGTCCCGCCGCAACCGCTTCCAGAACCCGACGCCGCCTTCTTCCTCCAGCGCCTCCCAGGCCAGGAAGATCGCGTTCAGGGCCGGGTCGTCAGCGGCGTCGCCCGCCTGCTTCCCCAGCATCCGGACGAACCTGTACTTATCGCAATACGTGAACACATGGTCGCCGTCGATTAATGAGCGGATCTCTCCCCAGCGGTCGAGCATCCAGCGCACGCCCTCGGGCGAGTCCTCCAGCGCCGCGACGATCGCCGCCGGTTCGTCGTCCGGCGGCGGGGCCGCCTTGCCGGAGGCGAAGCTGCCGACGATCGCGAACAGCCTCCGCCCCAGCGCGGCGACCTTTGCCGCCCCCTTCGCCCGCGAAGTCAGCATCGCCCTCCGCACCCGCCTCGCCAGCATCGCCGCCTCGTAACGCTCCGCACGCTCCAGCGCCCACGAAGCCCGCGCCCCGCGCTCGACCAGCGCCCGTTCGATGGCGTTCTGCGGCTCCCACTCCTCGACCCAGCCGCGGATTCGCGAGTCCAGTTCGGCCGGGTCCTCATGCGGCAGGACCGGGCCGCTCTTCGACCGCATCCCGTGCTTCAGCGCGTTCATACGAGCCCGCGCCTTGCCGGCGTCGGACTTCGGCCCGGTCGATTTCTGCGCGTTCGCGCGATTGGCGCGGATCTGGGCCTCGGTGGCGGCCATGGCGGAGTCTCCTCGATCGTCGCGGCGGGAATGTCACTTAGGAGGGACGATCCGCACAACGAGCGAGGCGATTCCGATTGCCGAGACTTTTCACGCGCCGCTTCGGCCGACAAATCCGCCTGTGCGGGTTACCCTGGGTGCCGTGGCCACGCTTGCGTGGCCTTTAACCGGCATGAGACAGTTGCACGACCCTCGGCGATCGCATGGCCATGGCACCCGGCACCGATTCTCCGGGGAAAATCCGATGCTTCTGCAATGACAACGGCATCGAGGTGTTTGGGCCGTCGCAGGGGATGGGCACATGAAAGAGACCTACACCGGCCGGAAAGCAATCCGGCGGGATGGCCAGGACCATTTCGCCGAAGTCACGGTCCGAGCATCACCGGGCGAGGCACCGTCCCAGGTGACTCTCTCCGCCGAGGCGATTGAAGATCTGAAATCCGCATTCGGCGAAGACTTCGAATACCATGGGCACAACGTCTGGACCGCCGTGATGCTCCAGATGAATATCGCGAACGTTGCCGGAGAGATGCCTTACGTCGGAGCCACGACATTCCACGCGGAGGTGCTCCGGGTCCGAGTCTCGGGCAACGCGGGCCGGGAGGTGAGCGGTTTCCTTCTCACGGTCGCGGGCATGGATGCCATCGGCGAATGCCTCTGCGCCTGGGAAGACGAACGTCACGGGTTAATGAGTTGACACAGGTTTCCGCCATGACACCGGTTTTCCGCCAGGTCAGCAACGAGACCAGGAGTGGTAGAATAGCGTGAACCGGACTGAGGTTGGCGAGCCCATGAGTACGGTGCTGAAAGGTTTCATCCGCAACGGCAAAGTCGAGTTGAATGAACCGGCGGACTGGCCGGATGGGACCGAAGTCGTGGTCGCCCAGGAGGACGCCGGCAGGGAAGAAGGTCCGGCGCCGCCCGACGAGATCGCCCGCGTCCTGGCGGCCATGCAGCGGTTGCAACCGCTCGACATTCCCGACGACGTCGGCGCCGACCTCGACGAGTGGGAGTCTCGGTCCACCGTCCGCTCACACCACCCAATATGGACGACGAAACCGCCGCCTGACGATCGCGGGCGCGGGTTCGCGGGGTGAGCCGGTTCTCCGGCCGCCCCGCTTGCTTTTGTAGTTGGCCGATCGGCCGGGGGAGGGCCGCCGGGAAGACGTCTCCGCCGGTCGGCCGGGACGTTGGGGCTGATCGGCGGGGGGGGCGAGTTAGACCGTCGCGGGTCTGCGGGCTCGCCCAACGGCGACCGCCGCGGCGGCACCCAACGCGATGAAGGCGGAGACCACGCTCGCGGGCTCGGGCACGGCCGAGGTCGAGGTGGACAGGCCGCTCCACTGGATGTTGTAGCTATTGCCGTAGTTGTGGCCCTGGAGCATGACGGTGCCGATGCCGAGAGTCGGCTCGCTCAGCGTGTAGCCGCTGCCCAGGATGGAGCCGTTCAGGAAGTAGCTGACGAGGCCCGTCGACGACACGCTGAACCCCAAGCTGATCGTGTCGCCCGCCGTGACGCTGGTGACTCCGCTCCAGGCTCCAGTCTCCGAATCATAGGTCCGGACTCCGAAGCCTCCCGCATCGCCGACGACCTCGATGATGGGGTAGCCCGTGCGGTCGGCGGGATCGGTGACGCTGGCCCCGCTGTAGGTGATTCCCCAGAAGCCCGCGAACCGAGTGTATCCGTCCGCCGGGGGATTGACCGCGAGGGTCCAGGTGGGATCGACGAAGACGCTGATCTGGGTCGCCAGCGTCCCCGTCTCGACGTCGTAGGCCCGCCCCTGGGTGTTGTAGAAGGCGTTGGCCTGGAAGTCGCCCCCGTTGATGGTCTGCTGGAGGATCCCGGAACCGCTCGGCAAGGGCGAAACGAACCCGTAGGGGGCGAACCGATCCGTGTACCATTTGCCGGGATCATGCGCGACGCCGAGCTGGACGGGAGTGTTGAAATCGAAGAGCTGGTCGGCCCGGGACGGGGCCGAGAGCACGACGACCAGGGCGAAGCCGAGAACCACGTTGCGGAAGTTCAAGATGCTCATTGATGGACGTCTCCGGTGATTTTGTGCGGTCGACATGTGGTGCGTTTCAAGTCCCTTAGCGATGTCGTCCCTCTCCGAGTCGTTGCCTGATTTGCGACGCAGCCTCTCGGACGGCCACGCCCGCCGCCGGCCTCTCGACCGGACGCCATGGAGGCTAGCCGAAGGCCTCCGCCCGGCTCCAGGGTCCGTGCGATTAATCGTCAAACGCATCAGCCCGTTCATGCATCAGTTGGTTTTGAGAGACAATGCGCCGGTGGACGGGGGCGCTCGTCGAGGTTCGACATCGCTCGGGAGAGCCGCGGCCGGACATAGGCGCTTGGGCTCAGAAGTTGCAACCGCGCCAGGCCCTCAACGTCGAAAGGCGTGGCTGGCCGACACCGCTGCGGAACCCGAGTACGGCCGGATCGCGTTCGCGTTGAACGCCGTCGCCCGCCCGATCGGGCTGAACGATATCATCATCGCAGCGATCGCATTCGCCCTGGCCAATGCGGCCGTCGTCACGATGGACAGCGAGCTTGCGTCGGAGCCAGGTCGCACCGTGGTGGACTGGGCGACCCCGTCTCAGCCGGACCACAAGGTTCGAGAAATAGGGTTGTCCCTGTGCGCTTTCTCATCGAAATTGGTTTAGCCTTGCACGATCTCTCGACTTCCGGCATCTATCCCCACCGGGGCGGGCTCGGACTCCCGTCGTCGTTCCGCAGCCCACCCGACGTAAGAGGAGGTGGATATGAACCACGGCAAGGGATTCCTGGCGGCGGCCCTGCTCGGCCTGTGTGCATCGGCGATCGCCGAGGACTCGACGGTGACCGTCGGCAGCACTCGCTACCTCACGTCGGTCGCCGGCCAGTCTGGCGACAAGTCAATCCGTCTCAAGCTGACGGGGACCGCGATGCGGACGATGTGGACGTTCAAGGTCTACTCCATCGCGAGCTACGTGCAGGAGGACGCCGTCGTGCGGACGCCGGAGGCCCTGGCGAGCGCGGCCGTCCCGAAGAAGCTCTGCCTCACCTTCGAGCGCACGGTCGCCAGCGCCGATCTCGCCAAGTCGTTCCGCGAGGCCGTCGCGCTGAACCACCCGGCCCCCGCCTTCAAGGCCGAGCTGGACGCGCTGGCTGGATACTTCGAAGCGCATCCCGTCAGCCAGGGAAACAGCATCTGGCTCAGCTCCGAGCCCAACGCCGGATTCCACTGCCAACTCGTCGGCGCCCCGGCCCTGGCCCTACCGAACGACAAGTTCGCGCAGGCCGTGTGGGAAGTCTACCTCGGCCCCAAGAACCTGGGCGCCGCCATCAAGACGGGGCTCACCTCACGCCGTTGAGGGGACTCGCCTGTCGCCGACAGACCCGAAGAAAACCTCCTCATCCCTCGACAGGATCTAACGAAGTCGGGCCTGCCGCCGCCGAAGAATGAGACCTCGGACGGCTTCGCAAGAATGACGGGACAAGGCCTTCGAAACAGCGACGCCCCCCGAATATGGGGGCCGTCGGATTCGTCATGCATCTCCAGCTCAGTTCGTCTGCGCAGCGTGACGGTTGCTGTGGCGAGATCCGGGAAAAGAACTGACAACGGTTTCCGTGACACCGGTTTCCCAAACAAGTACGAACCGTCGCGTCACGTGACTACGCCTCCGTCACCTCTTATTCGCGTATGCCGCCCGAAGGTAAAGCACCGCAAGCCGAACAGCGCATACAGATTGCGTCGCCCCCCCAGAGGCACACCGTTGCGTCAAAAAAATCGCCCTTTTTGTTTGCTCTTTGAATCTCACCTACTTAAACTCCTCGTCGTTCCATGTAACTTCGGAAACCCGGTCCGGATACCGCTCTCCCAAGTTGGAAAGCCGATATCATGCGCGATAAACGTCGGGAAATACAGCGGTCGCTGACAACCGCTGTCGCTCTCGCTTTGGCCGGGTGTGCGTCGCAGATCGATCCACCGAAAGTCATTCGCTATGACGCGGGCTATGTATTTGCGGGCGAAACCAAGCAGGTAACGCATGTATTCAAGGTTTCTAACAATTTATCGCGACAGCTTACAATCCTTAAGGAAACTCACAGTTGTAGCTGCACCAATGTAGAAATCGACAAGAAAATAATACCGCCTAAATCGGAGGCCAGCGTCGTGGTCAGGGTCAACGTACCCTACAATTATGGGACGACTTCCGTCGCATGCTCCGTGGAGACGGACCACCCGAGTCAGCCCAAGCAGTCCTTCGAAATGAGGTTCACGACATACACTCGACTGCGAGTCGTACCGGACAAGTTAGATATGGGGAACCTGGATTACAATGAACGGGAAGACGGTTCATCAGGTGCCAACGAGAGCAGTCGCGTGGCTTCCCGTACGTCTCGCCAATGTCTCGCAGAAGTCTACTCACGGGACAGCGAAGAGGAGATGAAGCCAACTCTAATATCTCGTTCGACGATATTGTCTGTGGACGTCGGCGAATGTTTCGATTCCGAACGTTTTCCGAGCGGAGTTATACGAAGAAGATACCCGGTAACCGTCGAATTCTCCAAGCACGGGAATAGTGAAGCCCTTAGATCCAGATCGGAGACAATGACGTTACGCATTGCAGACGCACTGCCCGCAGTCATCACTGTGCAATGGAGAACTGCTCCCCCCTACAGAGTCCTGCCTTCCTCGATTTATTTTGGGCTCATCGACCGTGGCGCTCAAGATCCAATTTTTGTTGATATAGAAGTCGCATCGACTCAGAACAGACCGTTTCGCGTAACCAGCGTAACAACGGGATCCACATTTGTACGCGCCGTTTCTGATCTCTCCGCTTCATCCGAGGCCAGAGAAACACACCGACTACGTTTTCAAGTAAATCCTGCGACCGTCGAGAAATCCGTTACCGGCAGTGTCGCTGTCGAGACAGACAACATGCATTCGCCAATCATCCATATACCATGGTCTTTGTTCCTTCGGCGCGATGGATGAGACAGAGTCAGAATATAGAGGAGCCGTCACCGTTGCCGGCTCCAATGAGTACGGCACCCGCCTGTTGAGGCTGCGAACAATTGGAGGCCGATGATGAAACGTTCAGTGATCGCAACGACTGTTGCTGCCTGTACGCTGTTGCTCGCCAACTTCTCATTCGGTTGGGTCGGCTGCGGACAGATATGTGGAGTCTTCTGGTCTTATCCATGTCCGAATTTTTGTTTCTCTATGGAAGGCATGGACTCTCCTTGCGAGGATCAACCGTACCCGGACTGTTATTCAGTCGTAGGCAATAGCGTTCCACTGTGCAGCCAGTCAAACTCAAGCATTGATGACTGCAGACTTGTTGCGATACAGCCAACTTGCACAACGGCTTACTGGCTAGACTGTTGTCCCGAATGCATGGATTGCCAGGCGGTTTTCCTTTGCTACGAAACTGGCTACGAGGAAGAGTGCACTAACTTGATGTGCCTCTAGCGACATGCGTGTTTGAGCCCGCATTCTGGTGCTGTCAATTGTGGGTTACAGAAGCATCGATTAACTCATCACCAGCCTGATGAACGCCTTCGACTACAGGAGGGTCTTTCAACTCGGTCCCTTGGTCAGGCGACGGCGACGGCCGAGCTAGGCTGAGGTGCGCTTGACGGTCCAGCGGATCGGCGACTCATCAGCCGATCGAGTCCTCAGGGCGGAGGAGGATCTCCGATCCCCACTCCGCCTACTCGTCGACCTATGCGTAAGGCTCGAAGTTATGATGTCTCAGGTTGGCAACCTCCGCGTGACTCGTCCCATCGGCTGGCCTTCCAGTCGGCGGCCGCCTCGCGTCGTCCATCGAAGCAGACCTGACCATGATGGCCGACGAAAAACTCACAGCGTCAATGATGATGTGACTTTTCCGACCGTCGACATTCTTTGCGTTGTTGCGATGCCGCTGGAGGTCTCGTCGAGCGATCGGCTATCGACACCGATGATACTCGGGGTCTATCATATCTTCTCTTTCATGCAGAGGTTCCGCACCAGGACTTTGCGAATGCAATCCAAGACGCAGGCTGAACGCCTTTCATCCAGGCACCGCCAGGCCGTTCTCCGGGGAGCGAAGCCGACCTCAATCTTGCACCAATAGCCGGTCCGGAGCAGGGAGAACGGCTTTAAGGCCCCTGCGGACAACTGCTTTGCGGACCGCCGCCGGCGCAGATCGGGATGAACGGCTCAATCAGGGCTCACTGGCCGTCGTTGACGTCGCTGGATAACCGAGATTTATCATCCCTTTCTTGCAACGCTTAACAAACGTTCGGCTTACTTACCGGCCATTTACTTAATCACTAATTCGCGAGAGCGCATTATGATCTATGTTGCACTGGCCGTCACGATCGGGTTAAGCCCGTCTGCCGAGGAGCGAAACTTCCTCGAAGCGGTTCGCGACGTGTATCGCTCAAATCTTTCGGGCGTCACTGTTGCCGATGTTTCCTTCCGCTTTTCGACTGGAAATGCCCTTACTCTAATAGACGCTCTAGCAGGAAAATGGACCAAGCGTTCCAATGCGAACGGACGGCTCGTCTTCAACGAGTCTCTGAAGCGATTCGATCGTGTTAGCTCCCTTGACGATTCCAACGCATCACGGAAATGGATCACCGATAAGAGTTTTAAATCCGACCTTCCTCCTTCGGTCCGCGTCGTCACGGACGGCAACTGCACATTCTTGGATAAAATCGAGCCTTCGGTCGATGGAAGCAAGTTTATCCACGGCGTTCAGATCCATGCCGGCATTCAGCCATTCAATACGTACGCGAGAATTCCGCTAGGTCTCGGAGGGGTCGGAGACCGGGTTATGAACCTCGCTGCGGACTTGGATTCTGCGCTCCTGGAAAATGCCGACACACACTTTGAATCAATTGACAGAGACGCCGTCTTAGACGGAAAACCGCTGATTAGAATCACGTTCAACCACAATGGAGGTCAGAGGGAGTATTGGATTGACCTTCAACGTGGAGCTACTCCTCAGCAAATAGTCACTCGATCTACCAAGCACCAAGCATTCACAATTATATATGATGATTTTTATAATATAAATAATACTACATGGTATCCATTCCGTGAGCTTGTATTTACCGAAGGCGGCCTGGCACGTGAAACTATCATAGAACGACATTCCAAATTTACCGGACGCCTGCCTGAAAATGCTTTTGAGCTTGATTTCCCGGAGCCCATCGCGGTCATGGATCAAGCACGTATGCTAAAGTATGCACCGAGAGTTGCGTGGAAATTGGATTCCCTTCCTTCTGCTTCTTCTCGCGATGCGGCCCCGGTCTTCTTTCAAGAGCCTCAAGTGGAGGTACCGAAGATGCCCAGTGAGCGTGAAGCTGCGTCGCACCTTGGCTGGACTGTTGCAGGGGGTTTCGCGTTGGTGATATTTGGGTGCATAACTCTCACACGCAAGTTTAAACGAAATCGAAAGTCTAGCTGATGTGTGTTGCAACATCGACGGCCTCAGAGCGTCATGCGTACACCATCGTTGAGCTTCTGGCTGCCTCCGCTGTGATCGGCGTTATGCTCGGGATCGCTATTCCGGCTACCATGTCCGCCCGGGAAGCTGCACGACGCCTTCAATGCCAGAACAACTTGAAACAAATTGGACTAGCGCTTACTGCCTATGAGTCCGTAGGAGGTTGCTTCCCTCCTATTAATCTTCCATCTATCACTACTAAAACGGGCCGGTCTGTCTCGATGCATTACTACAGTGCGTCGACGCGGATTTTGCCATACTTGGAAATGCGAAATCTTAGCAATGGCATAAATTTTAATTTATCCCCATCCAACCCGATTTCATTAAGGTCGAATTCCACCGTAATGCGCACGCCGGTTGACATTTTCCTGTGTCAATCCGATATTTCACATGGTTTAGATGGCTATGGTCGGACCAACTATCGATACAATATCGGCCCCAGCCCCTGGTTCTCGCCCGTATCAGGCCGTGATTCCGGTTGGTCAGGTGCTTTCACCGTCCACAAGACGTATCAGCCTGCGGATTTCCCGGACGGTTTGTCTCAGACTGTTGGCCTGTCCGAACGACTGCAAGGAGATTGGATTCGGAACCATATAGGTGCCGGTGATTACGCACTGCTACAGTCAGGAGACCGGCATAAACACGAACCGACACAATGGATTCGAGAGCTTTGCCGCGCGCTCGCACCGGACGTTGCGAGGGAATCGCGAGGCGGAGAATCTTGGTTCGTCTCCGGGCTGCACTTTACAAACTACAACCATTTCGAGACTCCCAATTCCAACGTATCGGATTGCGCATTAGACTCGGGCCGTGAAGGTTTACATCAGAGGACGTTGCACGATGGTATTTTCAGTGCCAGGAGTCGACACACGGGCGGCGTTAATCTTCTAATGATGGACGGCAGCGTTAAGTTCTGCCGCGACACCGTGGATCTCAGAGTTTGGCACGCGATCGGCAGTCGCAATGGCCAAGAGTTAAGTTCGTTAGAGATGTGGTAGGCTTTTCCTCATGCGTTTTGATTGGGATTGGGCGGCATGCTGTGAGCTACTATACTGACGACAGCCTGGCCAATGAGACAGAATTCGGGTGAGAAGAGCCGAGAAATCGGAATAGTGTCTCATTGGGACACCTGGAGTCAGTAGTGGACCGACCGTGTCGATCTGCTGGATGGAAGACCTGGGAAACGGCTCGAAGGCCGTACCTATGCCCGGCGATTCAACGTGGGCGATCCACTAGTGTTCCACCACACCTGAAATGTGACGTCTATGTCCAGCGATAACCGCTGGCCACATGCTTGGTCGCCTATCAGATCAACTGTGGTAGAGCACTAGGTAAGCTTGGGCGTTTTCGTCCCGGCTGTAGGGCCAAACGATGCTACTCGTCGGATCTTGGAGAAGGCGAGCGTTATACCACCTTAGAATAAGACGTGGGACATCTCCGAAGGAGTGACGGAGAATAGGCTTTAGAAACACCGACGGCCCCCATATCCGGGGGCCGTCAGTTTCGTTTCGCGGGTTCAACTCAGCTCGTCTTCGCCGGGTGTCCGTTCCCGTTGGCCAGGACGGCCGGGCCGCCGTCGGCGTCCATGGCTTCGCGGATGTTTCGCATGGCCTGGCTCGAGACGGAGTCGACGAAGTCGTGCAGGGTCGCCGAGTCGGTCCGGGGGGAGGCTGTCAGGTCGAAGCCTGATTTCTCGGCGACCATCAGGCTGAGGAGCATCCCCAGGACGCCCGAGCCGGCGGAGGTTCCGCCCGCGGCCTGGCCGTCGCCGCCGCCGGGGGCGACGAAGACGCGTTCGGGGACCAGCGGCTGGGCGCTGTTGGCCAGGGTCTGGGCGGCGGTCGTCAGGGCGTAGAGCCTCGGGTCGGTGAACGACTCGATCTTGCGGAGCAGGACCGACGCCTCCGACAGACCCTCTTGCAGCAGCCGGGCGCCCTCGCCGCGGCCGGCGAGGATCTTGCGACGGCTCTCGGCCTCGGCCGTGACGATCACCTGCTCGGCCTCCTTGCGGGCGCGGGCGAGTTGGGCCTCGGCCTGGTTTTCAATGATGCGGACCTGGACCTGCGAGTTCGTCAGCTCGGTCTGCATCTGGGCCGTCGCCTGGGCGTCGTTGAGCGCCCGGAGCTTCTCGGCCGCGGCGACCTGCTTGGTGTAGGTCTCCATCTGCTCCAGCGAAAGCTGCCGCAGGCGGAGCTGTTCCAGCAGGTTCTCAATCTTGCCGCCGGCCTCGGCCGTGTCGGGCTTGCCGATGAGGACGTCGACGCACTCGATGTCGAAGTTGTGGAACTTCCGCGACAGCTCCTCCTGGGCCGCGTGCTGGATAGCGTCTCGCTCCTGGAGGAGCGCCAGCATCGTGCACTTGTGGGCGACGTCCCGGAAGTAGGCGCTGAGCATCGGGTCGAGCGTCTGGGTGATCAGCTTCTTCACGTCGCCGAACCGCTGGATGACGCTGGGCGCCTTCTGGTAGTCGATGTGGACGACCACGGAGAGCGGCAGCGTGGGCTCGTAGGCGTCGCGCGTGACCAGGTCGATCGACCGCAGGCTTTCGTCGTAGCGGTGCGACTCGGTCCGGCCGGTCACCCAGTGCAGGACGAAGTTGGTCGTCGGCACCAGGATGATGTTGCCGGCGTACGTGTTGAAGGCGTACTTGCCGGGTCCCAGCGGCTTCTCCTGCACGCCGCGCTCGCCCTCGGAGACGCGCTCGCCGTGGCGGAACGTCTGGCCCGAGAGGTCGCTGCCGATCCGCCCGTAATAGCTGACGATCACGCCGACGTAGCCGATCGGCACGATCGTCTTGGGGATCGACTCCACCGTCGCGAACCATCGGTTGATGAAGTACGTGCCGTCGGTCAGCACGGAGTACTGGCGACCCCGTCGGCCGCCGGCGCGGAGGAAGGCCTCCGGATCCTGGTAGTTGTTATGGTAATCCTTGTCGGTCCGCTCGCCGCCGACGGCCGGCGCGATGATCTCTCCGGCGGTCAACGAGGGGCCGTCGTGGACGATGACGATCCCCATGCCGTCCACGCTGAGTCTGCGCTGGGGGTCCAGCGGATCGGGCGTCTCCACCCTGCCGCCGATGACGACGGGGTCGTAGCCGTCGACCTCGGCGAGTTCCCCCTGCCAGGCGACGAGCGTCTTGAACTCGTAATCGCCGCCGGCCTTCAACCGATAAACGAAATCCTCGGTGATCACGTAAAAGATCGCCGGATTGATCGCGTACACGCCTTCGCGGAGGATCGCGCGTTGGCGGCCGCGCTGGCCGCGGTTCGGCTCGCGTTCGACGGTCCCGCCCTCGCCGGCGAGGAACGCGCGGGCGTCCTGGAAGTTGTTGCAGTCGACGACGAAGCCAAGGGTCTGAGTCGGCGCGAGGGGCTCGCCGTCGCGGGCGTAGACGTAGCCGATCTTCCCCTGCGGCACCGTGACCAGCGGGGCGCGGTGGATCCGATACTGCCACCGCCAGAGGCCGAAATGGAGGCCGCCTCGAAGGACCTCGGCCTGGAATCCAGCCTCGCCGTCGAGGGCGAGGATCCGCCCCTCGGGGACCGAGCCGCGCGTCGACCAGAGCTTCTCAACGACCCCCACGCGGTCGTTGGCGATGTACCGCAATCCCGACAGCTCGCAGAGAGCGATCAGCCCCAGGACCAGGGCCATGACCCAGAACAAACCCGCCGGCAGGTCGACGAAAGCCGCGGCGAGCGGGAGAGAGACGAGGTGGGGAAGAACGTGCTGCGAGGCGTAACCGACGAAGAGTTGCGAACCCACGTTGGGGCTCCAGGGCGAACGCACGCGCCGGGCCCGCCTGAGGCGGAACGACCGCGAGGCGTCGCGGCCAGGCGCACAGCGCCCGACGAAGGTCGGGCCCGACAGGGTCGTTCATCCCCGTCGGATTCGGAGTATCTTCGCATCGGGCCGAGAAGATTCCAGAGAATCCGCCCAAAGCCGCGCGGATTGTGCATTGAGTGCGTTTCGGCCGTCCTCGCCTCCGATGCGGCCTTCGAAACGCGAAACGGGGCCCGCGTCGATTGGACGCGGACCCCGTTGACGTCGATCATCGATCGGGCGTCGCCGAGGCGATCAACCCTTCTTCTTCGTCTTCAGGACCTCGGGCCCCTCGGAGGGAGCGCCGGGGAGCTGCGCCCGCTGCTCCTGGGTCGGCGGGGGAGCGGCGGTCTCGCCGCAGCCGAGGATGGAGAGGGTCAGCGAGGCCAGCAGAGCGGCCAGGATCGTCTTACGCATGGAGGATTCCTCAAGCTCGTTGCGAGCGCCGTTCGGGATCGATCAGTACGAGTCGGAGCTGAGGATCTCGCTGCCCTGAGTCGTGCTGAGGGCCCGCCAGGTGGGGATGGCGATCGAATCCTTCATGAAGTGGACCGAGCCGTCGGCGAAGACCGCGTTCACGCCGCCGGGGTGCCGGCTGCGGGAGGCGTAGGTGTCGCCGTTGATCGCCGCGGTCGTGTCGCCGGGGTAGGCCGGCGGGGACTGCGTGCGGAACTTGCACGGCGGGTTGTTGGCGTAAGGATAGTTGCAATAGCTGGCCGCGCTGAGCAGGTCAGGCTGCTTCGAGTTGGGGGCGAGGTAAGTCGCGAAGCCGCTCGAATTGCCGTACTGGATGAAGCCGCGAAGGTCGGTCAGCGTGCTCGTGCTGGCGGCCTGAAGCACCTCGCCGACGAGCATCGTGTTGCTGGTGCCGTCGCTGATGCTGGAGATGTTGTAGGAGGTGCCGAACGACTGCACGGGCGACCCGGAGCCGGCCGAGATCCACGAGAACGGAGCACCCAGGAACAGCACGCCGTTATAGGTGGCGCAGCAGTAGGTGGCGTCCTTGATCTGGAACAGACCCGTGCCGGTGTTGCCGTAGTTGCAGCCGTAGTTGTACGACGGCACGCCGGCGATCGGCGCGACCGGCTGGTCGCTGGGGCACTGGAACGTATTGACCCGCGCCGTGGTCGCCGTCAGGTTGGCGCCGTGGCTGTAGGTCAGGCTCGGGTTCGAGACGGTCGAGCCGTTGAAGTTGAACGAGTTGTAGATGCCCGACTGTTCCATGAACGTGATCGTGTAGTGGTACCACGTCCCCCAGCCGTAGTAGCGGGCGCCGGGAGGGAACGAACCCAGAGAATCGTGGTAGTTCTGCAGAGCCAGGCCGATCTGCTTCAGGTTGTTCGTGCACTGAATGCGGCGCGCGGCTTCGCGAGCCGCCTGGACGGCGGGCAGCAGCAGGGCGATCAGAACGGCGATGATGGCGATGACGACCAGCAGTTCGATCAGCGTGAACGCTTCGCGCACGGTAGCACGGCGGCGTGCCATGGAAGGCGTCTCCAGGGAATCGTGGCAGGGGAAAAGGGGGATCGGGGCCGCAAGAATGCGGCGAGGCGTCTCGCCTCGCCAGCCCCGAAGTCATCCATTAGACCGAACCTCTTCGGAGTCCGCAAGGCCAACCGCGAGGAATGTATCACATAAACAAATCGCACCGCTTTAACCGATTGCGCGGAGGGGAAGCTTGATGGTGACGGCCAGTCCGGGGCCGGCGTTGGCGGCCGCGATGGAGCCGCCGTGCAGGGCGACGGCTCGGCGAGCGATGGCCAGGCCCAATCCGACGCCCCCGCTGGCTCGGCTGCGATCCCCCTCGATGCGGAAGAACGGCCGAAAGACGTCTTCCAGGTGCTCCGGCGGCACCCCCTCGCCCCGATCCCGAACGACGACGGTTGCGGACTCGTCGTCGGACTGGAGATCGACGTCCACGGCCGAGCCCTCCGGCGCGTGGCGGACCGCGTTGCGCAAGGCGTTCTCCACGGCCCGGCGGAGCAACTCCGGATCCCCCTCGACGGCGACCGGACCGTCGGCGTGGAATCCCAGGCGGCAGCCCTTGGCTTCGGCCTCGACGGTGCAATCCTCGGCCAGTTCGGCGAGCAGGTCGTGCAAGGGGACCTCCTCGCGACGCCCCGCCTGCGGGTCCTCCTCGGCTGAGTGCAGCCGCAGCAACTGGTCGACCAGGTCCGAGAGCCGGTCCGCCTCCTTCTTGATCCGACTCATCGCCGCTTCCCGATCACCGGCGCGACCCAGCCGGACGGCCAGTCCCAAACGCGTCAACGGCGAGCGCAGCTCGTGCGATACGTCCTGGATCAGACGCCGCTCGGCCGACAGCAGCGACTCGATCCGATGCGCCATCACGTCGAACGTCCGCGACAGTTCGCCGATCTCGTCGCGCCGCATCGACCCGATCCGCGTCGTCAGCTCGCCCCGGCCGAAGGCGTCGAGCGCCCGCTGAAGCCGTCTCAGAGGTCGGACCAGATGGACCGCCAGCGCGTAGAGGAGCGCCAGCACCAGGATCGGGATCCACAGGAAGTAGGGCAGCAACGGCGTCCACTCGAACCGGTGGCGGGGGAGCGCCGCGAACCGGAAGCCCTCGGACGTCGGCGGGCTGATGAGGACGGGCGGGCCGCCTGTGTGGGGAGGCTTCGGACCGTGCGACCAGGGGCCGTGGCCGCGCGTCAGGAGGTCGGAACGATCGCTGCCGTCGACGAGGTCGCGGCCCTGGCGGTCGAGCAAGTAATGATCGCCCTCGAACGACGTCCCCATCCGGGCCAGGTACGAACGCAGCCCCTCGGCCCCTTTCTCGCGATAGGCCGCCGCGGCGCCGTCGCGTTGAAGGGCGATGATGCCGCCGAAGAACCGGGACTCTTCCGACCGCGACTCCGACAGGTACCAGAAGGTGGCGACGAATCCGGCCGACGCCAGCGCGACGGTGACCGCCGCCCAGGCCAGGATCTTGGCGTAGATCGATGTCATCGCGGCTCCCCCCCCTCGGCGGACTCAGGGTCGAACCGGAACATGTAGCCTGCGCCGCGGACGGTTCGCACGGCCGCACCCATCGGCCCGAGCTTCTTCCGCAAGCGGCTGACGTGCACGTCGATGGCCCGGTCGAAGGGCGAGCTCCGACGGTGGTACAACGCCGCCGTCAGCTCGTCTCGGCTGACGACCCGCCCGGCGGCGCGGACCAGATACTCCAGAATCTCGTACTCGAACGTCGTGGTCGGAACGACCTCGCCCCCCACGACCACCTCGCGGGCCGTCGGGATCAGCCGGATCCCCTCCGCCTCCAGGGGCGTCGAAGCCGGTTTGGACGAACCGCCGGAGCGACGGAGCACGGCGCGAACGCGGGCGAGCAGTTCATCAGGGTCGAACGGCTTGGGGACGTAATCGTCGGCCCCCGCGCCCAGGCCCTCCAGGCGGTCGGCCTTGGCGGTTCGGGCCGTCAGCATGATCACCGGCACCTGGCTGCGACGCCGGAGCATCCGCAGCACCTCGAACCCGTCGAGGCCGGGGATCATCACGTCCAGCAGGATCAGGTCGCGCTCGAAGTCCAGGGCCGCCCCCAGACCGCGACGGCCGTCGTTGGCCGTCTCCAGCCGAATCCCCTCCTGGGCGAAGAACTCGCGGAGCAGCTCGCAAAGCTCCAGGTCGTCGTCGACCAGGAGGATCGACGGGCATTCCGAGTTGAGCTTCGGAGGGGTCGTCTCGGCCATGGTCCCGACTTTCGTTTCGATGCTCGACGGCTCAATCGTCCCGACGCAGTTCCACGGCCTCGACGCCCGGCGTCCGGGTCAACTCAGAGGCAATGGTTAGAGGAGAGACGTCGGGCCGCAGACGGAGGCGGTACTTCAGGTCGAGCGACGCCCCCTGCCGGGCCGTCTCGACCGCCAGCAGGTCGGCCCTGACGGCGAACGTGGAGAGCAGTTGTTCGGCCGCTCCACGCACGTCCTGACCGGCGGCGAGGCGGACCTTCATTTCAACCTCAAGCCCCTCCCAGGCGCCCTCGCGACGAGGAGGCCACAGGAACGGCGAGGCCGCGCCGACGAACCCCAGGCCCACCAGCGCCACCAGAAGATTGTTGGCTCCGGCCGCCATGCCGACCACCACCGCCAGGATCACGAAGGCCGTGTCCTGCGTATCCTTGACCACCGTGCGGAAGCGGGCGACCGACAGGGCGCCGACCAGGCTGAACGCCCGCGCCACGCTGTCGCCGATGACCTGCGTCGCCATGGCGATCGTGACTGAGAGAAGGACGAGCGTCGTCAGAAAGGTCGCCTGCGCGACCCGTCCGCGACTGGCCCAGCGGTAAACGCCGGCCACGATCACTCCCAGCAACAGCGACGCGCCGATCCGCCAGGCCATCACCGTCCCCGGGAGCCCCTGAGTATTGGACAAAGACTCGATCAGCCACGTCGGCATCGCCGACCTCCCTTCCCGGATATTCTACGCGATCCCGCGGCCGGCGAGCCCCCTTCCAGGCGGAAAGGGGCTCGCGACGCGTCGGCCTGAGGTCAAAGCGCCTTCGCCGCACGAACGGCCGGAAGGCTCAGGAGATACTTGCGACGGGCGTCGGCGAAGTCGCGAAGACCCATGCCGCCGCCAGGCCCACGACCGCGCTGCTGCTTGGCGGCAGCCCCCGTCGTGGATCGAGGCTGGGAAGCGGTGGCCGCCTCGAAGGCCTCATAGCTGGAGAGCTTCTTGGTGTCGGCCTTGATCTCGGGGGCGATGAGCGTCTTGTATTTCGACACGATCGGCCCGAGCGTCTTCCAATCCAGATCCTTGTCGGCGATCTGCTTCACATAGCTGAGGTATCGCGCCTTGAGCGCGGGGACCGCCAGCAGTTTGCTCCGCAGCGGAGCGCGCTGATTGTTGCCGTCGATCCCGACCAGCGGGTCGAGTTCCACGCTGCCGAACCCCGGAGGGCCGCCGAATCCGCCGGGGCCGCCGCCGAAGCCGCCGCGACCGCCCATCCGGCCGCCGCCTCCGAAGCCCGGCCCGCCGCCCTGCGGTCCCGGACCGAAGCCTCCCGGCCCCTGCTGACCACCGCCCGGAGGGCCGCCGAATCCGCCGGGGCCTCCCGGAGGCGGGCCGCCCGCAAAGCCTTCTGGACCTCCCGGAGGAGGACCGCCGAAGCCGCCAGGGCCTCCCGGAGGACCACCGCCAGGGCCGAATCCGCCGCCGGGACCACCAGGGCCTCCCGGAGGACCACCGCCGAAACCACCAGGGCCGCCGGGACCACCGCCGAAACCACCAGGGCCGCCGCCCGGTCCGCCCGGTCCGCCGCCAAAACCGCCGCGGCCTCCCGGGCCGCCTCCACCGGGCCCGAATCCGCCGCCGCCCTGGAAGGTCTCGTTCATGTCGTGGGGAATGACGTGGAATTTGCCCTTGGGATCGAGGTAGATGCTGTAGTCGCTGGAGCGCGTCCAGTAGCCGTCGCCGTTGACCAGGACGACGTCGAGAGCCAGGAACTTCAACGCCCCGTCGATGTCGAGCATCGGTTCCAGCGCCTTCTCAAGCTGGTCGGCCGGGGTCTGGTCGAGCGTCCGGCAGAGGGTGACGAGCGCCTTCCAGGCGTCGTCCTCGTTCTTCTTGGAGGACTTCAGCTCATAACGCTGCTTGTAAGGGGCGAGATCCTCCCCCTTGTAGCCGAGCCCGCCGTCGGCGCCGGGGTTTCCCGGAACCTTCCAGCGCGAGCCTTCCTCGGTGCCGTAGTTCTCGGCCAGGAACGTCTTGTCGAACTGCTGGACGTTCGTGTAAAGCCCCCAGCTCTCGCCGTTGATGACCACGCGGACGAAGTTCGCCTTCGGCGCGGGGATGTACCGGCGGGCGACCTCTGAGTAGAGGACCGTGTGCAGAAAGGTCGAGTCCTCATGGGCGTTCAACAGGTTGAGCGTCTTGTATCCTTCCAGCCGAGCGTCCTTGTCGGTGAAGTCGATCGAGACGTTGAGCGACCGCTTGCGCCCCTCGGGAACCGTGAAGTACGACGACATACCCCGAAAGTGGACGCCGACTCCCTTGACGGCCCGGCCGTCGACGGTGAGCGTCGCGGGGACCTCGACGTCGGACTTGTAGAAGGCCGACATCTCCGACTCCCAGCCGTCGTTCTCAAAGTCGAGGAAGATCGTGCGGAGGACGTCCGGATCGTAGAGCTTCTTGCCGGTGAACGACTTGACGTCGGACTTGGCGACCTTGGCGCCGGGCTCGGGCGTTCCCATCTCCCCGCCGCCGAAGCCTCCCGGAGGTCCGAAGCCCCCCGGCCCGCGTCGACCGCCGCCGGAGTTCTTCTCGCCCGCGACGGCGGCCTTGCGCTCGTCGGCGTTGAGTCGGCCGTCGCCGTCCTTGTCGTATTTCTTCACGAGCTTGCGCTCGCCGCCTCCCATGGGTCCGCCGGGGCCGCCGGGGCCTCCCGGCCCGCCGGGACGAGGCATGGACGCGTTGACGGCCGCGGCGAGGGCGCCGGCGTTGAGCCCTTTCTCAGCACCAGCGGCCTTCTTGACGAACCCCGAGGCGGCCTGTTCAGCCTCCTGAGGCGTCAGCTTGCCGTCCTTGTCGGCGTCGGCGGCGTCCAGGAGCATCGGCCCCATGAACATCCCGGGGCCGAAGTCGCCGGCGTCGTCGGCGGCGTCCCCCCCCTGCAAGGCCGCCAGGCGACGGTTCAGCGCGCGTCCCAGCGCCTGGGCGTCGATCGAGCCCTTGCCGTCGGCGTCGGCCTTCTTGACGAGCCCCGCGGCCGCCTTGCCGGCCTCCTCGGGCGTGATCGTGTTGTTCTGGTCGGCGTCGGCCGCCTCAAGAATGACGCCGGCGAAGAACGTGCCGGGGCCTCCTCCTCCACCAGGGCCGAATCCGCCCGGTCCGCCTCCGCCGGGCCCGAATCCACCGGGCCCGCCCGGCGGTCCAAACTGGCCGGGGCCCCCTGGAGGTCCGAATCCGCCGGGGCCGGGCGGCGGATCCTGAAATTCGGCGGCCTCCAGGCCGCCGTCGGTCGTCTTGTACTCCGAGCCGATGTAGGCGAGCCCGCCCGCGACGACCGCGGCGGAGAACGCCAGAAAACGCAGGATGGCCGTCGGCATGATTCGTCCTCGAGTGGCCTTGCGGACAGGGTCGGGTCCGTCGCTCGATCCTGGACGAATTATGTGAATTCGGCGAAGCTCGATCCGTAACAGAATGTAAAATCCAACCGAGGCCCCGTATGCGGCTCGAACGTATCCATCACGCGGCGATCATCTGTTCGGACTACCAGACCTCCCGGCGGTTCTACGCGGAGATCCTCGGACTCGCCGTCGTCCGCGAGGTCCACCGCCGCGAACGGAACTCGTACAAGCTCGACCTGGCCCTGCCCGACGGCTCGCAGATCGAGCTTTTCTCCTTCCCCGACCCGCCCCCGCGCCCGAGCTACCCGGAAGCCCGCGGCCTCCGCCACCTGGCCTTCGCCACGCCCGACCTCGACGAGGCCGTCCGCGAGTTGGAGGCGAAAGGCGTGACCGTTGAGCCCGTCCGCGTCGACGAGCACACCGGCCGGCGGTTCACGTTCTTCGCCGATCCCGACGGCCTCCCCCTGGAGTTGTATGAGGAGTGAAGCGCCTCGCGGTGATCGTCGTCCAACTCAGGCGCGGGACTGGGGAGGATCCCAGCGGATCAAGTGAAGGTCCTCGACGAAGATGACGTAAATCACCGGGACCACGACCTTCGTCACCAGCGTGGCCAGCAACAGGCCGACGATCTGGACGTAGCAGAGCGGTTCCCAGAGCGGCCCCCCGCGCACGGCCAGGGGGATCAGGCCCCCCACGGTGGCGAGGACCGTCACCAGGACGGGCCGCAGCCGGACCAAAGCGGCGTCGATCACCGCCCGCCGCAAGGGGAGTCCGTGCTCGTGAGCCTCCTCGATGTACTCGAAGAGGACGATGACGTGGCTGACGATCACGCCGGCCAGCGACGACAGCCCGAGCAGTGCGAAGAACCCCAGGGGAACGTCGAACAGCAAGAGCCCCATCAACCCGCCCGCCATCCCGAACGGGACCGCCGCGAAGACCACCAGCGGTTTCGCCGCGCTGTTGAACTGCATCACCAGGGCCAGGTAGATGGCGAGAATCGAGACGATCATCGCCACTCGCATCGAGGCGAACCCCTTCGCCTGCTCTTCCTTCTCTCCGCCGAAGGCGTAGCGGTATCCCGCCGGCCAGTTGGGAGCGGCCTCGGCCAGCCGGCTCTCCAGCCGTTCGACGATGCGGCTGGGGAGCACGCCGTCGCCGGCGTCGCACTTGACGGTCAAACAGCGCTCGTGATCGCGGCGGGCGATCTTCGGGGCGGCGGCCTCAGGACGGAACACGGCGATCTGATCGAGGGGCGCCCGCGAACCGTCGCGAGCCGGGACGCTGAGCGTCGAGAGGTCGACGAGTCGGCTCCGCTCGTCGGGGCGAAGCTTCAGGACGACGGGGATCAGTCGGTCTCGATCGCGGATCGACGTGACCGTCTCCCCCGAGACCGCCCCGTGGATCAACCGGGCCACCGACTCATTCGTCACGCCGGCCGCGTTGGCGCGATCGGCGTCGATCTGCAACGAAAGCCGGAGGATCTCCGGGTCCCAGTCGTCCTGCACGTCGATGGCGCCGGGCCGCTCGCGCATCATGGCCTTCACCTCGTCACCCAGGCGGCGGAGCACCGCGACGTCAGGACCGGTGAGACGCACCTGGACCGGAACGCCGATGGGAGGCCCGGTCTCCAGTTGATTCACCCGCACGCGGGCGGCGGCGACCTGCGGCGGCAATTCGTGCTTCAGACGGGCGGCCAGGGCGCCCGTGCGACGACGGTCGCGGGCATGGACCATGATCTGGGCGTAGCTCGGTGCCGCCGGCTCCGGTACGACTGAGAGCCAGAATCGCGGCCCCCCCGCCCCCACGAAGGTCGTATACGACTCGACGTCCGGCCCGATGATCCCGTCGATCGCGGCGATCGCGCGCATGGCCTCGGCGGTGGTCGTCCGGATGGGCGTCCCCTCGGTCAGGAACAGCTCGACGGTGAAGACCGTGTGCAGGTCCTTGGGAAAGAAGCTCGTGCCGATCAGCGGAATCAGGCTCATCGCCCCTCCCAGGGCGATCAGGCAGACCGCCAGCGCCGACCACCGGTATTCCATGCAGATCTCGGAGAGGCCGTTGTAGGCGCGGGCGAACCGCGCCCCCCGAGTCCCGCCGGCGAGCCCCGCCTCCAGGCCCAACTGTCCCCGAAGCATGAGCCGGCCGAGCATCGGGATGAACGTCATCGACACGATCCGGCTGGCCACCAGCGAGGCCGTGACGACGACGGGCAGCGAGTAGATGAACTCGCCGACCACCCCCGTCACCAGCAGGAGCGGCAGGAAGGCCACGCAGTTGGTGATGGTGGCGTAGAGGATCGCCCGAGCCAGCTTCTGAGGCCCGAGCCAGGCCGCCACGTCGCGGGGCTCGCCGTGGGCCATCTCGCGATTGATCGCGTCGCCCGCGACGACCGGGTCGTCCACCAGCAACCCCAGAGCGATGATCAGCGCAGCGATCGAGACCTGCTGCAGGTCGATCCCCATCGCGGCGCAGATCCCCAGGGTCATCGCCAGGGTGAGCGGGATCGAGACGGCCACCAGCAGGGCGCTCCGCCACTCCATGAAGACCAGGGCCACCAGCACCACGATCACGACGGCCTCGATCAGGCAGTCGTCGAACTCATGGATCTTCCGCTCGACGCGCTGCGGCTCGTCGCTCGTCCGCTCAATCCGGAGGTCCTCGGGCAGGACGCCTCGGAGCGACTCCAACGCCTCGTCGACGTCGCGCGAGAAGTCGGCGATGTGCGTCCCCTTCACGTGTCGGACGGCCAGCGTGAGGGCGCGTGCGGTCCTCGGCGCCGACGACTCCTTGACCGTGCGGAAATTGAGCGATCGCGGCGGATTCTCGTAACCCCGGACGATCTCGGCGAGGTCGCGGAGATACACGGGATAGCCGTCGACGACGTCGACCACCACGTCGGCCAGGTCGGACGCCTCCGCCAGCTTGCCGGTGGGCTTCACCACCAGGCTCCCCTCGCGCAGGTCGACCCGACCGCCGGGGACGTCGACGTTGCGCGCCGCCAGCAAGCGGCCGAGCGACTCCAGGTCCAGGCCCGAGGAACCGAACCGCCGGCCCCCCAGGTAGAGGTAGACGGCCTCGTTCACGACGCCGAGTTGCTCGATCCTCCCCACTCGCGACGATTGCCTCAGCCGGTCCTGGACCTGATCGGCGAATCGCCGGAGTTCCTCGTAGGAGTAGCGGGCCACCCCGCCCGGCTCGTCCCGACATCGCCGCTTCAACTCCCCGGCCAGATCGTCGAGCGATTCGACGACGACGGGGGGCCAGACGTCGGGTTGGCCCAGGCCGCCGCCGAGGGTCTCAGCGCACCAGCGCTCCAACTCGGCGGCCAGACGGGCGTGATCGACGCCTTCCGCCATGCGGAAATCGATGGCGCCCGCGCCGGCCAGGCCCACGAAGACGCCGTCCTCGGCCAGGCCCTGGTCGGCCAGATCGCGGAGGAACGAGCGCGCCAGACGCTCGACCAGCCCGGGATCGAACCCCGCCGGATGGACCACGACTCCGCTCGCCCGCCGATCGCGCAGGCCCTCAGGTCGAGCCTGCCGCGCCTCGGCCAACCGCCGCGCGACAACCTCCGCCCGACGTTCGATCTCGAAATCCGTCACTGACGGCGAGGAGAGGGTGAGCATCACCGCCACAGTGTCGCCGAAATCCTTGTCGAGCCTGGGCCGAAGCGGCGCGCCGCCGACGGTCGGCAGATCGGACGACATCGCGGCCAGCTTGGCGTCGAGGTCGTGCCACACCTTCTCGGCGTCCTTGACGGAGTCGTAGAGGTCCACGAAGACGACCGAGAGATCCTGCCGGCTGATGGAGCGGACGTGCTGGACCGCCGGGTTCTCGGCGAGCGTCTTCTCGACCTTGCGCGTCAGCTCCAGCTCGACCTCGTCAGCCCCCGCGCCGGGGTAGGAGGTCAGGACCAGGCCGCTGCGGATCTGGATGAGGGGATCCTGCCGCTGGGGCATCGCCAGATAGGCGTAGGCTCCCCACAAGGCGGTGGTGATGAGCAGGGTCCACGCGATCGGCCTCTTGTAGACGAAGAACTGGGCGACCGTCATCCGACGCTCTGGCAACTCACCGTTCACGGCTCAATCCTCCAGCCGAACGTCGCGGCCGTCGCTGAGCTTCTGGACGCCGACGACGACCACCCGATCGCCGAGGCGAAGGCCGCCGGGCTCGCCGAGCCGGACCACCACGCGGTCGTCGACGACGTCCGCCAGCACGATCGGTCGGCGACGCGCGACAAGCCGCCCCCCCTCCTCAACGACCAGAAAAACGTCGCAGCCTTCTCCCTCCGGCCTCGGCACGACGGCCGACAGCGGAACGAGCGCGGCCTGCGTTTCCCGCCTCAGGTGGACGGTCGCAATCATCCCCGGACGAAGCCCCCCGGGCTCGTCGACGCGGACCTCGACTTCATAGGTCCGCGTCCGGGGGTCGGCCGCGGCGGCGACCTTGTAAACGACGCCCCGGAACCGCTCGGCCGGCGCTGCGTCGGTCGAGACGTCGATCGTCTCGCCCAGCCGAACCCGGCCGACCAGCGTATCCGGGACGCCGAAGGCGATCGTCACGGCGGAAAGGTCATGAACCAAAAGCGCCCGCTGGCCCACCGTCACCCGTTCGCCCACGTCCACGTAGCGGGCGGCCACCGTCGCCGACTTGAACGGGACGGCCAGCTCGCAGTAGGAGACGTCCGCCTCGGCCTGAGCCACGGCGATCCGCGCCGAGTCGACCTCGCGTTCGGCGGCCTTGAGCGAGGCCCGGGCCGCCGCGTCCCGCGTCCGGGCCGAGTCCAGTTCGGCGGCCGTCGACGCCTCACGCCTCGCGAGCCGGTCGACCCGCCCGAAGTCGAGTCGGGCCAGGTCGGCTTCCGCCGCGGCCTGGGCCTGCCTGGCCTCCGACGCCGCCAACCGCGCCGCCGCCGTATCCCGTTCTCGGCGGTAGTCCGAGGGATCGAGCCGAACCGGCGACGCCCCGTCCGGGATCACGTCCCCCTCGTGGATGGGATGCGGCTTCCCGTCCGGCCCCATCACGTCCAGAAGCGACTCAACCGTCCCCGAAACGCGGAACGACAACTCGGCCCGCCTCAGCTCCTTCACCGCCGCGTGATAACTCAGGCCCGCCGCGATCGACTCCATCCTCAAAACCGTCGTCCGCACGGTCGTCGGCGGCTCCGGCCCCGGCCGGATAGCCCTCTCACGCACCGTCGCCACCACCCAGGACCTCGCTCCCAGGACGGCCAGCGCGAAAGCCACGACGCCGATTAGGCGAATCGTCGAATTCCGACGATTCGTAGGCCAAACTCGAAAAAAAGCCCGTTCGGCGTCTGCCGCCGAAGTCGCAGCATGATTCGGCATGTTCAGAGCCCTCCGAAAGATTGCTCCTACGATTCGTCGGTTTCCGACGAATCGTAGGTCGACATCGATCAGAGTACGCATCAGGAGGGGGGGGACGTCAAGACGAGGCTTCGCCGAAAACCTCGCGCAGGACGCGTTGATAGGAGGCTTCGTAGTCCCATTCGCTCCCAAGCGGACGCCAACCGAGGCCGTCCGCCACGACGTGGCAGCCGGAGCGGAGGGCGACGAGCGGATCGTCGGCGACGAGCCCGGCGAGCATCCGGGGGCGATTGACCATGAATCCGTGCACCCCGACGACCATCGCCAGCAGATTGAAGACGACATGCCCGGGGGTTTGGCCGGGAGGGATGATCAGGTCGCCGGCGGCGACCGCTTCCTCGACGATCTCGCGAATCCAGCCGGCGATGAGGTCGTCCTGACGATCCATGGCCTCGCGACGCTCGGCCGAGGCTCGTTCCCCCAGGTCGGCCATGTGGACGATCTGCTCGGAACGGAAGGCGTAGGGGTGGCGACGCGCGAACAGCTCGTCCGCGACCCCCATCGCCAGGAGCCGTTCACGGCTGCGACCCTGAAAGCTTCGCGCCTTGGCGAGCAACTCGAGTCGATGCTCCGTGCTCTGGATCAGCAAGGCCGCGACCAGATCCTCCTTGGAGGCGAAATGCTGGTAGACGATCCACTTGGAGTACTCGGTCGCCTCGGCGACGCGATCCATCGTCAGCCCGGCGTATCCCTGCTCGATCAGCAGACGGCGCGCGACGTCCAGGAGGGCGTTCTCCCGGGCGCGAAGCTCTCGCTGTTTGCGGATCGACGTACTCATGACCGGATTATGACGGCCGAACCGGCCCTGGTCGAGCCGGCTCGGCTTCAACTTCAACGCCCCTGCTCCACGCGGTCATCGGCCGGTCATCTGTTCCAGGTGCTCGGGATAGCGCGCTCCCTGCACGTGGATCTGGGAAGCGGCGGCTTCGATCTCGCGAAGGTCGTCGGCGGTGAGTTCAACGTCCGCCGCGCCGAGGTTCTCCTGCAGTCGAAGGAGCTTCGTCGTGCCCGGGATGGGGACGATCCACGGCTTCTGGGCCAGGAGCCACGCCAGGGCGATCTGGGCGGGCGTCGCCCCCTTGCGGCCGGCGACCTCGGCGAGGAGATCGACGAACGCCGCGTTCGCCTTCCGGTTCTCCGGCGCGAAGCGAGGGATGGTGCTCCGAAAATCGGTGCTCGACAGCTCGGTCTTCTCGTCGATCTTCCCCGTGAGGAACCCCTTGCCGAGCGGACTGAACGGCACGAAGCCGATGCCGAGTTCTTCGAGCGTCGGGACGATCTCTTCCTCGGGCTTTCGCCACCACAGGGAGTACTCGCTCTGCAACGCGGCGACCGGCTGGACCGCGTGCGCACGGCGGATGGTGTTCGCCCCCGCCTCGGAGAGGCCGAAGTGCTTGACCTTGCCGGCCTGGATCAACTCCTTCACGGTCCCCGCCACGTCCTCAATCGGCACTTCGGGATCGACGCGATGCTGGTACAGCAGGTCGATCACGTCGGTCTTCAGCCGCTTGAGCGACCCTTCCACGGCCTCCCGGATGCGTTCGGGACGGCTGTTCAATCCCGGCCGCCCTTTCATGCCGCGGGGGTCGAGGTTCGGGTCGAGGTTGAACCCGAATTTGGTGGCGATGACCACCCGGTCTCGGAACGGAGCGAGCGCCTCGCCGACGACTTCCTCGTTCGTGTAGGGACCGTAAACCTCGGCCGTATCGAAGAACGTCACGCCCTGTTCGACGGCCGACCGGATCAGCGCGACGCCCTCCTCCAGGGCCATGGCCGTACCGTAGCCGAAGCTCACCCCCATGCAGCCGAATCCAATCGCCGAAACTTCCAGGCCCGAGTTCCCAAGCTTTCGCTTTTGCATCCCAGTCTCCTTCCGCCAGTCCGTCTGATCCTCGCCGAGCGTCCGCGGCCGGTCGTCCGGCCCCGAAAGTCATTAGAGGTTTCCGAACCGGCCCGGAAAAGGAACGATCCTCCGAAAGGCTTGCCTGATTCTCCGACGACCCAGGATTTCCACCTGGGAACACCGGAACTTCGTAACATAATACTCCGAGGGCTCACGAGAGACGGGAGGATCATATGGAAGACGGGAACGACGACCGCAGCCGGCTGGCCAGGCTGCTCGACGAGATCGCCGTGAACGAGGGAGTGCAGCCGACGCCCGTCGACGGCGTGCGCGTTCTGCGACGTTCCCACACGCTGGCCCGCGCTCCGATCGTCTACGACCCGCGGATCATCATCGTCGGCCAGGGCCGGAAGCGGGCCTATCTTGGCGATCAGGTCTACACGTACGACCCGTTGAACTATCTTGTCCTGTCCGTCCCCATGCCGGCCGAATGCGAGGCCGAGGCGACCCCTGAGGAGCCGATCCTCGTCGTCACCATCGACGTCGATCCGGCGATGCTCGGCGAGATGCTTCTGGAGATGGACGAGCCCTCGCCGCCGCTCTCAATCACGCCTCGGGGGATTTCCTCGACCCCCATGAGCGATGAGTTGATCGGGGCGGTCGTGCGGCTGCTCGAATGCCTCAAGAGCCCGATCGACAGCCGCATCCTCGGCCGCCAGACGGTCCGCGAGATCGTCTATCGCGTCCTCCTCGGCGAACAGGGGGGCGCCCTGCGCGCGTTAGCGAGCCGCGACGACCACTTCGCCCGGATCGCCCGGGTGGTGAAGTACATCCACGCTGAGTACGCCCGACCGCTCGGCGCCGAGGAGCTTGCGAGACGCGCGGGGATGAGCCTGTCGGTCTTCCACCACCACTTCAAGCTGGTGACGGCCAGCTCGCCGCTCCAGTACCTGAAGCGGATCCGGCTCGACCACGCGCGACGTCTCATGGCTCACGACGGCCACAACGCCAGCACCGCCGCCCGCGCCGTCGGCTATGAGAGCGCCTCGCAGTTCAGCCGGGAGTTCAAACGCCTCTTCGGCGCGACCCCCGTCGAGGAGGCCGAACAGACGCGGGCTCGACTCATCGCTGGATGACGACCATCGCTCTCGTTCAGCTCAGGCGTTCCTGAAGCCTGGTCAGACGGTCGGCTTCGCGGTCCTCGCCGATGGCGCGGAGGCAGGCGGCGAGACCCTGGAGGGCGTCGTGGAACGGACGGTTGGCGGGGCGTTCGCGGGGGAGCTTGCCGTCGAAGTCGGGGGGCAGGGCGCGATGGCCGAGTTCGAAGGCGTAGCCGTAGTGGCCCCGGGCCAGGCGAGGGTCCTTGAACTCCTTGAGAGCCAGGTCGCCGAGCGCGACGTGGACCCACAGGTTGTCGCCGCAGCCTTCCAGGGCGTACCGGAGGGCGTCGCGGGCCTCCTCGGGCTCGCCGTTCTTCCAGATCTCCAACCCCTCGCGATAGTCGAGGATGACCTCCTCGACGCACTTGGGATGGACGAGTTCGAAGACGTCCCCCTCAACCTTGCGGAGGCCGATGGAGCTGGGGGGCGAGCGTCGCGGGCCGCCGCCGCCGGGCCGTCCGCCAGGACGAGGTCGACGCTTGGGGGGGCCGCCGCCGGGGCGGTTCGGGTTGGGTCGGCCGTTGCCGTGTCCGTTGTGCTCGCTCATGGGGCCTTCCGCTCGGCCAGGCCGAGGGCTTCCAGGGTTTCGTCCAGGGATTCAAAGTCGGCGAGGAAGCGGGCGTCGCCCGTCCAGTCGCCGGGGCCTCGGCGATGGCCCACGGCCACCCGCGCCACGCCGGCGGCCTCGGCGGCGGCCAGGCCGCGAGGCGAATCCTCCACGACCACGGCCTTCGACGCGGCGACCTTCAGCTTTTTCAAGGCGGCCAGATAGCCGTCGGGGGCCGGTTTCAGAGCCTTCACATCCTCCTTGCCGACGATCGTCGCGACGAGGTCGGCCAGGCCGGCGGCCTTCAGGAACGTCTCCACGTTCTCTCGCCAGGTCGTCGAAACGACGGCGACCTTCACCCGAGCTTTCTTCAGGGCGCGAATCAGATCGGAAACGCCTGGGTAGATGCGGGGGTGAAGCTGGATCATCTCAACGGTCAGGTCCTGCTTCTTGCGGACCCAGCCGTCGACGTCGGCGTCGGCGAGGCCGCGGCGGGCGAAGAGTTCGGCGGCGAAATCGTGGTCGTCCATCTCCAACGCGGCGGAGGCGGCCTCGTCGGAAAGCTCCCAGCCCATCCGGACGAGCGTGCGCTGCCAGGCGGCGATGTGGTAGTTCTCCGAATCGGCGATCACGCCGTCGAAGTCGAACAGGACGGCGGTTGGAGACATGGGACTCGCACGCAGCGGCAGTGGGGAGAAGGAAGAGACGTCCCTGACTCATCACGGAGAGGTCTCGGACGACCATCGCGAACCGGCCCATTATCGCGGGGCTGTCGCGGGGCGTCAAATTGTTGACTACGCCTCCCGGCCGCGCTATTCTGCCATTTCCCGCGGGCCCCCCGCGCCGACGCTGGGGGCCGGGTCGCCCCTCGCAATTCGATTCCCGTTCCGCCTCCCCGAGCCAAGCTGGAGACCGCACCATGTCGCGTCCCGTGACGCTGTTCACCGGCCAGTGGGCCGACCTTCCGATCGAGTCGATCTGCGAGAAAGCCAGCAAGTGGGGGTACGACGGAATCGAGTTGCCGTGCTGGGGCGACCACTTCAACGTCCAGAAGGCGCTCGAGGACGACAAGTACTGCCAGGGTCGCCACGATATGCTGGCGAAGTACGGCCTGAAGACCTGGGCCATCTCCAACCACCTGGTCGGCCAGGCGATCTGCGACGTCATCGACGAGCGCCACAAGCTGATCCTGCCCCCCCACGTCTGGGGCGACGGCAAGCCCGACGGCGTCAAGGAACGCGCCGCCAAGGAGCTGATCGACACCGCCCGCGCCGCGGCCAAGATGGGCGTGAAGGTCGTCAATGGCTTCACCGGCTCTTCGATCTGGCACCTGCTGTACTCGTTCCCGCCGGTCTCCGACGCCATGATCGAGGCCGGGTTCAAGGACTTCGCCGACCGCTTCAACCCGATCCTCGACGAGTTCAAGAAGCTCGGCCTGAAGTTCGGGCTGGAAGTCCACCCGACTGAGATCGCCTTCGACCTCTACTCGGCCGAGACGGCGCTCAAGGCCGTGAACCACCGGCCGGAGTTCGGGTTCAACTTCGACCCCAGCCACCTCCTCTGGCAGTTCGTCGACCCCGTCGCCTTCATCCGGGCCTTCCCGGATCGCATCTACCACGTCCACGTCAAGGACGCCGCGCGGACGCTCGACGGCAAGACGGGCATCCTGGGCTCGCACATCAACTTCGGCGACCCCCGCCGCGGTTGGGACTTCCGCTCGCCGGGCCGCGGCCAGGTCGACTTCGACGCCATCGCCCGCGCCCTCAACGAGGTCGGCTACCAGGGTCCCCTCTCCATCGAGTGGGAAGACCCCGGCATGGATCGCGAGTACGGCGCCGCCGAGGCCGCCCGCTTCACCAAGGAGCGGATGGGCTTCGCCACCCCGGGCCGCCTCTTCGACCAGGCCTTCGCCGAGGGCCAGGCCAAGGCCAAGGGCTGAGCCGGCGTACCAGTTCGGCCAGCGACGATCTCGAACGGCTCCTCGGTCCCGGCCGAGGAGCCGTTTCCTCTCGGCTCGCTCGTCTCTATGATGGAGTGGATGGGCTCGCCTCCCCCGTCACCACCTTCCCGGAGCTTCGCCATGAGCGGCCCGATCATCCGCAAGTACGGATTCCCCAACCACGAGCAGATCTTCGGCCGTCGCCCCCTGGAGCACGGCGCCGAAGAGTCGAAGCAAGACGACGCCGCGCAGGCCGACGCCAAGGAAGCCCCGAAAGGCGAAAAGTCCACGCCCCCGAAATCCGAATCGCGCCGCGACTGACAATTTTCCTGCCAACCACCCCCGCCTCCCCCACGCATCATTCGGAAGAAATCCTACAAAATTAAGGAATTAGGGGTCGACGAAAGCGAATCGTCACCCTAAGATTTCTTCATGAGGCCCCTGGAGATCGGGGCAGCCTCAAATCGTGCGTAACCCTGCAAGCGTTCCGGCGGCCGTCGGGCTCCCTCCCCGGGCTGAATAGGTCCGACGCGCCGACCGCGATCGACAACACTGAGAAGCCGACCCGTCTCGACGAGACGGCGGCGCGGTGCTGCGCGTCGCCAGCCGGGAGGTCGGCTGGAGAGGGGCTGTCCATGCGAGAGCATGCGTCGTCGCGTCGTCGCGCCTTCACGTTGATCGAGCTGCTGGTGGTCATCGCGATCATCGCCGTCCTCATCGCCCTCTTACTGCCGGCCGTTCAGGCCGCCCGCGAGGCCGCCCGCCGGGCTCAATGCGTCAACAACCTGAAGCAGATGGGTCTGGCGATCCACAACTACCTTTCGCAGCAGAACTGCCTCCCCCCGCTCTGCGCGAACATCTCCAACGCGGAAACGTTGATGGGGAGCACGGATCCCTGGGTCCTGGACTGGACCGCCTCGATCCTCCCGAACATGGAGCAGATGCCGCTCTATAACGCGATCAACTTCATGCTGGGAGTCAACCAGGGGAACCCGTCGGCCCCCGGCGGCGCGGCGAATTCGACCGTCCTGGCCTCCAAGATCGCCACGATGGCCTGTCCTTCGGAGAGCATGTCGGCCCCGACGAACGCCTGGGGCTGGAAGAACTACGTGGCGAACATCGGCGGCCCGCCGGTCTCGATGACCTGGAGCGGAGCCTTCGCCCCGATGAGGTCCGACGGCGCGGGGACCTCGACGTCCGGCTACGTCAACGGCAATTGCAGCGTCGTCGGCACGCAGTCGATCACCGACGGCACGTCCAACACGGCGCTCTTCAGCGAGACCCTGCTCGGCACCGGGCCAGTGGCCAACACCATCACGATCAGCTCAGCCAAGCGGAAGCCGACCTACCTCTTCGTGACCGGCCAGACCATGGCCGTCGACCTGGGGGCGAGCAACCCGCAGGGCGCCTTGCAATTCATCTCCACCTGCCGAGGCTTGTCGGGCTCGACCCCGGGCTTCGGCAACCTGGCGCCGGCCAACGGGAATTTCTGGATCTCCGGCAACGCGAACTCAGCGCTGATGTGGGACTCGTACAACCACTGGCAGGCTCCCAACGGCCAGGGTTGCGACAACGGTTTTGACGGCAACACGGGCGGTTGGGGCTCGTACTCCGACGCGATGCCCCCCAGCAGCAACCACTCGGGCGGCGTGAACGTCGGCATGTGCGACGGCTCCGTCAAGTTCCTCAAGGACAGCGTCGCCCTGCCGACCTGGTGGGCTCTGGGGACGCGGAACGGCGGCGAAGTCATCAGCTCCGACGCTTACTGAGCGTCCGTCTCTCGCCGTCGCGACGCCCGCCGCCTCAACCGCGCGGGCGTGGCGACGGCGTCCTTCTTCGAAGCGAGATCGAACCATGCTGAAGCGCGCAACGACCCTGGCGGCCTGTCTCGCCCTCGGGCTCATGCTGACCGGCTGCGGCGAAGGCGAGACCGAGCACGGGATCCCCAAGTCGCCTTACGCTCCCACCCAGGCGCAGCTCGACGAGTTCAACAAGCAGGCGATGAAAGCCTATACCAAGGTCACTCACAAGGGGGCGGCTCGTCGGCATCATTGACGCCGTCGTCTCAGGTCCTCAGCGCGGCGGCTGCCCCGGCGCGATCCGATCGCGGTCCTGCTGGGGCTGGCGGCTGCGGTCGAGGTGAGGCGCGGGGACGGCGTTGGACTTCGCCGCGTCCTTCCGCTTCGAATCGGCGAGATCGGCGTTGAGGACCTCGGAAAGTCGCAGACCGGCCTTGGTGAGGCGCTCGACGACCATCCGGATGTGGATGGTCTGGTATTCATCGCCCAGCCGCGCGCCGCTGCGGATCGTCTGGCCGGTGGCGGGGTCGATGTACGCCTTCTTGGCGGCCTCCAGGCTCTCGTCGGCCCAGTCCTCGGCCTTCCCGCCGAGCCAGGCCCGCGAGGTGGGCCGGCGGGCGACCTCGAAAAGAGCGTCGGCCGCTTGACGCTCATTGTGGAACTCCATCCGGAGGATGCCCGAATCCCAGACCTGGTGCAGGTTGGTGAAGTCGTCCCGGAAGAACGAAACCTGCACGTTGTTCCCCCCCCGGTCCCGACGATCGCCGACGTGCAGCGGCTGGTGGACGTCCTGTACGAGGTGGACGACGTACCGCAAGGCCATCCTCCGGCGGGCCTTGGGAGCCGTCGGATCGGCGAGGATCCGGCGGAACTCGGCCAGACGGGTGACGACGCAGTCGCCGTGGCAGTAACGCCCCTCGTAGTGGTCGGAATCAACGGGCACGTTGACGAAATGCCACGAGGCGCTGCCGGGGATGTCGCGCGAGTGGTCGTCGGCCCACGTGGAAGCGTCGGCCAGCGATTCGCCCTCGTCCAACAGTTCGCGGATCAAGGCGCGGGCTTCCGGGGTGAGTCGGCTCTCGGCCAGCCGGGCGGAGGCGCGATGGGCGTTGCGACCCCAGGCGAAGACGGAAGGCGGGGTCGCGCCGACGAACGCGGCCAGGAGCGCCGCGGCGGTCGCGATCAGGCGTCGTCGACGAGGCGTCCGTAAGGGGGCGAGACCGGCCGTCGACCGCGTCGGGACTGCTTGGGGAGGCATGTCGAACCGCTCCGGGCGGGTGGGGCTGACGACGCGCCGGGGCCTCGCCGCGCGGCGTGCGGACGCGTACGGCATCAGCATAGACGCCGACGGCGCGGTTTTGCTAGTGTGGCCCCAAGTGCTGGTTGCGGTCACTCTCCCTGTAGGAAACGACGACGATGGCGGCGGTCGATCCCTATGCACCTTGCCCGTGCGGTTCGGGCGAGAAGTTCAAGTGGTGCTGCCAGAAGGCGGAATCCTACATCGACCGCGCCCTGCGGTTGGAGCGGAACGGCCAGAGTGAAGCCGCGCTGGCGGCCCTGACGGAAGGGCTGGCGAAGAACCCCGGCAACCCGTTGCTGTCGCTCCGGCGAGCGATGTTGTTGTCGACGCTCGGCCGAGGCGCCGAGGCCCTTGAGACCGTCGACGGCATGCTCAAGACGTCGCCGAACCACCGAGGCGCGCTGGCCGTCAAGTTCCGGCTCCTCCAGGCGAACGGCGACCAGCGTGGAGCCGTCGACCTGCTTCAGACGCTGATCGAGCAGAGCGCCGACCGCGGCGAGCCCGCGCCCGACGACCTGGCGACCTCGCTGGGCGCCACGCTCTTCCGCGCCGGCTTCATCCCGTCGGCGCTGAGGCATCTGACGCTGGCCGATCCCGAACATGCCGCGGCCCAGCGGCCGGACCGGGTCGAGGCGGTGCGTCGCGAATTGCTGAACTCGTTCCAGTCCGCGCCGACGATCTCGCCCTGGCTGAAGAACCCGTACAAGCCCCTCTCCTGCCCCGAGGGCGTCGGCGACGACGCGCGGCGGCGGTTCGAAGAGGCGCTCGGCTGGTACAACCAGGCGATGTGGCGACGGGCCGCCGACGCCTTCGAGTTGCTCTCCGGAGACCCGAAGGCCGGTCGCGCCGCCGAGGTGAACCAGGGGCTCTGCCGCCTGTTGCTGACCGACCACGCTGGAGCGGCCGCCACGATCCGTCGCGGGATCGCCGGCTCCCCGGCGACGACCGAGGCCGTCGACCTTGAGGCCCTCTGCCAGCTCATCGACCCCACGATCGGCGACGACCCCGTGGAATCGGTGGAGCTCTCGTGGCCCGTCCGCGACCGCGGCGGACTCCTGAAGCGGCTCCGCGAGTCGGTGAAGTGCGTCGAGCGCGTCGAGGCCGACGCCGAGCCGGGCGACGACGTCGAATTCTCGCTGCTGGACCGCCCCCGGCTCGCCGACGACGCCAGGCCCAACGCCGCCGACGTGCCGATGATCCTGGGCTCGGTCTTCGTCGAGGCCGAGACCCTCACGCTCCAGACGTTCGACGACGGTCGGCTCAACGACCTGATCGACGTCCTGACCGCGATCGCCGGCACGACGATCCCGCCGGCCCACCCTCGGACCAAGGTTCTGGGGCCGGTCTCCCGCCAGGCGCTCGCCCTGGAAAACGTGTTCGAGCCGCCGGCGGCCCTGCCGATCCCCGAGCTGCGGAAGCTCACCGCTGAACTCTCCGCGACGCGGATCCAGGACCGCTGGGTCGAAACGCCGCTGGCCCCGCTGAAGGGCAAGACTCCGATCGAAGCGGGTCGCGACGGCGGCTACGAGATTCCGCTGCGGGCCTCCCTGACCGTGTTGGAAGCCCAGGCGCCGACGAGCGAAGGCGTCGACTGGCCGGCGCTTCGGGCCCGTCTGGGCGTGCCGCAGGAACCGGCGATCGACCCGATCGACGTCGTGCTGGAAGACGTCCACATCGGCCGCCTGGTCAAGGTCGACCCGCACGGCCTGGACGACGAGCGGCTGGTGAAGCTCCGCGAGATCGCCCACGAGTGGGGTCTGGTGGATGTCGTCACGGCGGCCTCGCGCGAGATCGCCTCGCGACGGCGGCTGCTGGAGCGCGAAGGATTCCCGACGATCGGCGTGTTCACTGACCTGGCCGTCGAGGAGGCCGTCCGGGGCAACCGGGAAGCCGCGCTCGGCTGGATCGCCAAGGGACGAGACTCCGAGCCTCAGGCGCGTCGCCCCGTAACGGCTCCCGCCTGGGACATGCTGGGGATCCGCGTCCGCATGATGCTGGAGGGCCCGGAGGAGTGGGCCCCTGAGGTCGCCGCCGTGATGGGCCGCTACGAGTCGAACGCCCAGGCGATGCAGACGATCCTCGCGCAATTCATCGACCTGGGGCTGGTCGAGTTGGTCCCCTCGCCCGAAGACCCGGGCCGATACGTCGCCGACCCGACGATCCTCTACAACATCCTGATGCGCTACGGCCCGAGGGTTCAGGCGGTCGGCGGCGCTCCGGCCGGCGGCGGCCTCTGGACGCCCGGATCGGGAGCGCCGGCCGGTGGATCGAGCGGCGTCTGGACGCCCGGATCGTCCTCGTCGGCCCCGGCGGAAAAGCCCCGGATCATCATCCCCGGCCGCTGAGCCGGACGAGTCGCCCCGTCCCCCTCACCAGGACCTCAGCGGATGGCCTCCACGACCCGAAACGAAAGCGATGCGGCTCTGGCCCTCGTCCACGAGGGCTGGAACCACCTGATGTCCCAGCGCCCCCTGGCGGCCTGGGGGTCGTGGCAGCGGGCGCTTCGAGCCGAGCCCGATTCGACGGCCGCCCGCAAGGCGTTGGCCACCCTGGAAAGCGCCGCCGAACTGCCGCTGGCGGCGCGCAAGGTCTACCGCCTCCGCCAGCCTCGAACGCCCGATCAGCGGACGCGCTGGGACCTCCGACTCCGCGCCGGCGGGGCCGAGGACCTGGACGCCGCCGCGGCCGCCTTCGAGCGGCTCGTCGAGGACGCCCCGGACGACGCCGAAGCCTGGTTCAACCGCGCCCTCTGCCTGGCCTGGCGAGGCCGGGACGTGGACGCCGTCGAGTGCCTGGACCGCGTCGTCGCCCTGTCGGCCGCGCACGATTTCGAGGGGGCCGTCGAGGCCTGGACGCTCGCGGAGGTCCTCCGCCAGGGCGGGGGCGCCGAACTGCTGGCCGACGACCTCCGCTACGCCTGCACCTTCCCCCGGATGGGCGCCGACGTCGACGAGATGATCGCCCTGTTCCCCGAGATCCGCCGCATCCCCACGCCGAAGGACCCCACCCGGCCCGAAGCCTCGGCCGACGACCTGGAAGTCCTGGAGTGGCTCGACCGACCGTTCCCGGCCGCCGATTCCGACGACGGCCTGCCGGCCTCGGCTCTGCCGCAAGTGCTGGCCACGGTTTACGCAGACGGCTCACTGCGGCTTTCCAGCCCTCGGGTCGACGGCCTGGAACAGGCCGAGGAACGGCTCAAGCTGCTGATCCGCGACCCCGGCGAGGCCGTTGAGCGAGCCGCCGCTCCCCTGCCCCTCCCCTTTCTGGACGCCGCCGTCTGGACCGTTCGCTTCCCCGAGGGCCGCGACCGGGCCGACGCCGACCGCTGGGCCCGCGAGGTCGTCGAGAACTACTACGAGGATCGCTGGATCCACGGCCCGCGTCAGGGGCTCGACGGCCTCTCTCCGCTGGCCGCCGCCCACGACGCCCACGCCGGCGACGACCAGGCTCGGGCCAAGCTGGCCGGCGTCGTCCGGCTCCGCGAGCAGCTCGGCGCCCGGCCCAGCTCGGCGGCGATGTATCAGGGGTATCCCTTCGACCGCCTCCGCCGCCGGCTCGGGCTCGATCCGATCGATCCGGCTTCGATCGATTCGGCCGACCTCAGTTGCGCCGGGCCCTGGGAATTGAAGGCCCAGGAGCCCGCCGATCTAGACGACCAGCAGCTCGTCGACGCCTTCCTGTCGGCGAAGGGGCTGGGGGACGACGCGATCTCCGCCCCGCTGGCCGAGGAACTGTTCCGTCGACGCCCTGATTCCCTGGCGCGGGTGGACGCCTCTGATCTGGCCGCCCCCCTCATCCGCCGGGCGATGCAGGAGGGCCGGTCGTCGGACGCTCTGGAGCGGATCGCCCAGGCCCGCGAACTGGCCGACGCGAACCAGACGCGCACGCTGGACGTCTGGAAGGCGGAGGTTTACGCCCGCACCGGCCGCCCCGACCGCGCGGCCGAGGTCTACGAGGCCCTGATCGACGCCTCCCCGACCGGCGTCCGGCTGGCGCTCGACGCCGCCGAGACCCTGATCGACGCCGGCTCCGCGGCTGCCGCCCAGCCGTTTCTGAAAGACGTCGTTCGGACCGCCCCCGCCCTCGGTCTGAGAGGGCTCGCCCAACGCGCCGAGATGCTCCTGGACTCCCTGGGACGAGACTGACCCGATGCCCCCCGCCCCCGCAGATCCTGCCGCCGCCGCCCCCGCGCCCGCCTTCTTCCGCGAGATCGCCTGGAACGCCGACGGCCTCGTCCCGGCCATCGTCCAGGACGCCGAATCCGGCGAGGTCCTGATGATGGCCTGGATGAACGAAGAGGCCCTGCTCAAGACCTTGCAGTCCGGCCTGGCCCACTTCTACTCCCGCTCCCGCCGCCGAGGCTGGCTCAAGGGGGAGACCTCGGGCCACGTCCAGCACGTCGAGTCGGTTCACGTCGACTGCGACGCCGACGTATTGTTGATCAAGGCCCGGCAGGTCGGCGGGGCCTGTCACGAAGGGTATCGCTCGTGCTTCTTCCGGCGGGTCGACAAGGACGGCCGGCTGGAGGTCGTCGGTGAGCCCGTTTTCGACGCCGGGGCCGTCTATCAGGATGCGACGGCCCACCAGACGCCCCCCGCCGGCTGACCGCCCGCCGGAAGTCCCCTTACGGGAGGGGGCGTCCACCCACTAGAATGGACGGCCGGGCGAAGGGGCCCGAAGACCCCGTCGCCGGCGCAACCGAGAGGATCAAGAGTCGATGCGTAAGCCGCGATTGATGACCCCGGGCCCCGCGATGGTCCCGGAAGACGTTCTGCTCGAACTGGCCCGCCCGGTCATCCACCATCGTTCCGACGAGGCCAAGCAGGTCATCGTCGAGGTCGCCGAGGGTCTCAAGGAAGTCTTCCAGACCCAGAACGACGTCATGATCCTGACGTCTTCCGGTACGGGCGCCATGGAAGCGGCGGTCGTCAACGTGGTTCCCCCCGGCGGCAAGGCGCTCATTCTCAACGCCGGCCACTTCGCCGCTCGTTGGGGCGCCATCTGCAAGGCCTTCGGCATCAACGCCGTGATGATCGACACCGAGTGGGGCAAGCCGGTCGACCCTGATCAGGTCGCCGAGGCCCTCAAGCAGCACCCCGACGCCGTGGCCGTCTTCGGCACGCTGTCGGAGACCTCCACCGGCACCGGCCACCCCGTCGAGGCCATCGGCCGCGTGGTCGCCAAGACCGACGCCGTCTTCGTCGTCGACGGCATCTCGGGCGTCGGCGCCATGGAATGCCGCCCGGACGACTGGGGGATCGACGTCCTCTGCGCCGGCTCCCAGAAGGCCCTGATGCTTCCTCCCGGCCTGGCGTTCATCTCCGTCAGCCCCAAGGCCTGGGCCAAGATCGACGCCTTCGAGTCGCACAGCTACTACTTCAGCCTGAAGGCCGCTCGGAGCAAGGCGAAGGAATCCGACACGCCTTACACCCCGGCCCACACGCTCATCCTGGCCCTCCGCACGGCCCTGCGGCGGATCAAGGACGAGGGCGTCGAGAACGTCTGGAAGCGCCACAAGCTGATGAGCGAGGCCTGCCAGGCCGGCGTTCAGGCGCTCGGGCTGGAGCTGTTCAGCGCTCGTCCGGCCGAAGGCTTGACCGCCTTCCGCGTCCCCGACGGCCTGAAGGACTCGCAGATCCGCGGCAAGATGGCCGACCGCTTCGGCGTCCAGACCGTCGGCGGCCAGGCCAAGCTCAAGGGCAAGATCGTCCGGATCGGCCACATGGGCTACACCGACGAGCTTGACGTGATCTCCGCCCTCGCCGCCCTGGAGATGACCCTGTCCGAACTCGGCTTCGACTTCGAGCCCGGCAAGGCCGTCACCGCCGCCCAGCAGGTCTTCCTCGGCAAGACCGCCGACGCTTTGGCCTGAGCCGAGTTCCGACCGGCCTTCCCGCGCGAACGGGAAGGCCGGCCGCGGACCGAGGCCGACGCGTATCGTCCCTTCTCCCCCCGGGAGAAGGTGCCGCGCAGCGGCGGATGAGGGTCGCCGCGCTTCGCGATCGCTTCGGCGAATTCGCGTCCGCCATGCCCTCCGAAATCCGACGACCCTCACCCGGCCCAGTGGGCCGCCCTCTCCCGGCGGGAGAGGGGACGTGAGGGCTTGTCCCACTGTCCGGTTGTATTCGACCCCAATCGAACGAACTCCCAACCGCCTCTCCCGACATCCCGGAGCATCCCGTGGCGTACCGCGTGCTCGTGACCGACAAGCTCTCCGAAGAAGGCCTGGCCCTCCTCCGCGCCGAGAAGGACGTCGAGGTCGTCGTCGACACCAAGCTGGCCAAGGATCCGAAGGCGCTGAAGGAAGCGCTGAAGGACGCCGACGGGATCGCCATCCGCTCCGGCACCACGCTCACGGCCGAGGTCCTGGAAGGCCAGACCCGGCTCAAGGCGATCGTCCGCGCCGGCGTTGGCGTCGACAACATCGACGTGCCCGCCGCCACCAAGCAGGGCATCGTCGTGATGAACACGCCGGGGGGGAACACGATCTCCACGGCCGAGCAGACGATGGCCCTGATGCTGGCCCTCTCGCGCAACACCCCCAGGGCCGACGCCAGCCTGAAGGCCGGCAAGTGGGACCGCAACGCCCTGACCGGCGTGCAGCTTGAGGGCAAGACGCTGGGCGTCGTCGGCCTCGGCCGCGTCGGCCTGGCGGTCGCCCAGCGGGCGCTCGGGTTCGAGATGAAGGTGCTGGGTTATGACCCGCTCCTCTCCGCTGAGAAGGCCCAGGAGCACGGCGTCGAGTTCGTCCCCAAGCTGGACGACCTCTGGCCCCAGTGCGACTACATCACCCTGCACACGCCGCTGACGCCCGAGACCCGCCACGTGGTCTCCGCCAAGGCGATCGCCTCGATGAAGCCGAACGTCCGGATCATCAACTGCGCCCGCGGCGGCCTGATCGACGACGCCGCCCTGCTGGAGGCGCTGAATTCGGGCAAGGTCGCGGGCGTCGCGGTCGACGTCTTCGAGACCGAGCCGCCGCCGGCCGACGAACCGATCGTCGCCCACCCGAAGTCGGTCGTCACGCCCCACCTCGGCGCCTCCACCGAGGAAGCCCAGGTGAACGTGGCCATTGAGGCCGCCCATCTCCTCTGCGACTACCTGATCCGCGGCCAGGTCCGCTGCTCCGTCAACACGCCGACCCTCGACCGGGCCGAGATGCAGGCTCTCCGCGGCCACCTCGACCTGGCCTGGCGGCTGGGTTTGCTGCACTCCCAGATGGACCGGGGCGCGATCAGCAAGGCCGTCCTCACCTACCGCGGCGAGGCTGCGCTCAAGAACACCAAGCTTCTCACCGCCTGCTTCGCCGCAGGCCTGATGGAAGGCTCGCTGGATCAGAACGTCAACCTCGTCAACGCCCTGCCGTTCGCTCGCGAGCGCGGGCTGGTCATCGAGGAAAAGTCCGTCGAGGCCCCCGGCGACTTCGGCACCCTGATCCAGGCCGACGTGACGACCGACAAGAAGACGTACACCGCCTCCGGCACGCTCTTCGGCAAGGAGTACCTGCGGCTGGTCCGGCTGGGCTCGTTCCAACTGGACGCCCACTTCGACGGCCCGCTGCTGATCTTCACCCACAACGACCGCCCCGGCCTGATCGGCTTCCTGGGGACGACGCTGGGCGACCTCGGCGTGAACATCGCCCAGATGAACGTCGGCCGCGAGAAGCCCGGCGGCGAGGCCATCGGCGTCGTCAACCTCGACGGCGTCCCCAGCCAGGAAGCCCTCGACGCCATCGCCAAGCACCAGGACATCCTCAGCGTCCGCCTCGTCAAGCTCCCCGCCCAGGGCGTGCTGCCGAGCTGGCTGGGCTCCTGAAGTCCCATGCGGAGGCCGACGCAAACCTGCGCGACGGCCTCCGCATTCTCCCCCGCTCTCCGACCAGCGAGGCGGCTATGAAGACGCTCGGCAAGCGGTCGATCTCCATCGCTCGGGCGATGCTGATCGTTGCAGGGGTTGCCATGGTCGCGGCCTCGCCCCGCTTCTTGGTCGACGCCTTCAGGTTTGTATCCGACACCACGGTTTATGCGCCCGGATATACCGAGGCCGGCTTTGAATCCGTTCGGCTCGGGATGAAACGGGCCGAAGTCCTCTCACGGCTAGGCCCGCCTCTAAAGACTCGACGTGAAGCGGGATCCGTCGTCCTCTCGTATTCAGGAACCCGCGTCGACAGCAGCTACTGGATGCGAATCATCGTCATCGGGCCTGACGAGAAGGTCGCCGAGGTCGTCGCCGATTGGTACCAGGACTGATCGCAAGCCCCGCGACGGCGGTACCCATTGCGACGCCGTCCCGTCATTCGCGCCCTTCAACCTCCGCGGCGTATCTTTGGAAGCCGAAGCCCTCTCCCCTTCAATCCGTCACACGAGCGACGAAGGAGGCGGCCAAGCATCTCCCATGAAGTCTGGGTCCTCGACCCGACCTTTGGGCCGCTCGAAATACATCTTGAATTCGGGCCGCAGCCCGTATGTCAGTGATATGGCCGTGTAGACGATTCCGAACATCGTCAGAGCGAAGAGGCCCGAGCCGACGATGTGGCAGGTGTATCCCCATCGCCGCCGGAGTAGCATGCCGACGCTCCCAGCGATCATGGCCCCGGCCATCGTCAGGTAGAGCGACCCGAAGCCCAGACACATCCACATGACCCTCGGCAGGTCGCCGGGGTAGGTATTCGCCGTCCGTCCCACGAGGCGGTTCAATCCCCACGCCCCGCCGCTGGCCTCGTCCGCGCCCAGGGCCAGAATCAAGAGGCTCACCAGCCCAAGGGCGAGCGCCGGGAGAGCCAGGACGAGGTCCGCGACGGCGAAGCCGCGGATCATCCTCTCGCTGACGAACCCGCTCTCTGCGAGAGTCCCCTCCTTGAGGGGGTGAGCGACGGGTGCATCCCAATGCACGTCGACCCGATCGAATCCCGCCGGACGGTTGCTCAGGGCAACACGGGCCACAGCCCGATGCAACCGGCCCTCGTGATCCTCCACGAGGATCGGATGGATGGAATAGCCGCGAGTCACGGCCTTCAGAGTCCAGACGTCGAACGCATCCGCCCGTCGCCATTCGACCACCCGGAGCCCTCGGGTGGCGGCCCAGCGATCAAGGAGCCTGGGAACGCTGTAAGTCTCATGGAGGAGGTAGCCGCACACCGCGAACGGCCAGGCGAGGGCGATGAATCCGAAGAACCACACGGCCCTCTCCGAACCTCGAGGAGATTTCTTTAACCGTCTGAGTTCGCCGGGGCGGGCTCGAATCAAGAGACGGGCCCGCCCCGTGGGTCCTCGAAATCGTCACTTCAGCGACACGGTCACCGTCTTGTGCTCGGTGTAGTTTTCCAGGGCCTTGAAGCCCAGCTCGCGGCCGATGCCGCTGGCCTTGAAGCCGCCGAAGGGGGCGGCGGCGTCGAAGACGTCGTAGCAGTTGATCCAGACGGTGCCGGCCCGCAGGCGGTCGGCCAGGGAGTGGGCCTTGCCGATGTCGCGCGACCAGACGGCGGCGGCGAGGCCGTAGTCGGTCGTGTTGGCCCGCTGGACGACTTCCTCAACGTCCTTGAACTTCAGCACCTGCATGACGGGGCCGAAGATCTCGTCGGTGGCGATGGCCATGTGGTCCTTCACGTCGGCGAAGACGGTGGGCTTGATGAAGTAGCCCTTGTCGCCGGCGCGCTCGCCGCCCGTGACGCACCTGGCGCCCTGCTCCTTCCCCTTGGCGATGTAGCCGAGGATCTTGTTGAACTGGTCCTCGTCGATCTGCGGGCCCTGGTCGGTGTCGGCCGCGAACGGGTCGCCGACCTTCCGCTTCTCGGTGGCCGCGGCGAGCTTGTCCACCATCTTGTCGTAGATCTTGTCCTGGACCAGCAGGCGGCTGCCGGCGCAGCAGCACTGGCCCTGGTTGAGGAAGAGGCCGAGCATGGCGCCGTCGACGGCCGCGTCAAGGTCGGCGTCGGCGAAGACGATGTTGGGGCTCTTGCCGCCGAGTTCCAGCGTCACCCGCTTCAGGGTCTTGGCCGCGTCCCGCATGATGATCTTGCCGACCTCGGTCGAGCCGGTGAACGCGATCTTGTCGACGTCCTTGTGGGCGACCAGCGGCGCTCCGGCGGGCTCGCCGAAGCCGGTGACGAGGTTGATGACGCCGGCCGGGAAGCCGGCCTCCATCGCCAGTTCGCCCATGCGGAGGGCGGTCAGCGGCGTCTGCTCGGCCGGCTTCATGACGATGGTGCAGCCGGCGGCCAGCGCGGGGCCCCACTTCCAGGCGACCATCAGCATCGGGAAGTTCCAGGGGATGATCTGGCCGACCACTCCCACGGGCTCTCGCTTGCTGTAACAGAAGTAGTCGCCGCGGATGGGGATGGTGTCGCCGGTGATCTTGTCGGCCCAGCCGGCGTAGTAGCGGATGCAGTCGACGACCAGCGGCAGGTCGCCGTTGCGGGCTTCCTTCAGCGGCTTACCGTTGTCCAGGGATTCCAGCGCCGCGAGGTCGTCGATGTTGGCCTCGATCAGGTCGGCCAGCTTGTACATCAGCTTGCCGCGGTCGCGGGCGTCCATCTTCGACCAGGGCCCGGAGTCGAACGCCTTGCGAGCCGCCTTGACCGCCAGGTCGATGTCGGCGGCGGTCCCCTCGGCGACCTGGGCGATCTCCTTCTCCGTGGCGGGATTGATCGTCGCGAACGTCCTCCCCTCGACGGCGTCGCGGAACTTGCCGTCGATCAGGAGCTTGGTCTGGTAAGAAGCGGCGGGCTTGTCCTTGCGAGCCTTGGTGGCGGTGGCCATGCGCACGTCCTTTCCGGTGTCGCCGAGACGAGGGCGGAGGAGAGATGGGACGCGACCCGCATCTCCACGCGGGCGGTCCGTTCTTACCCTCATCTTAGGGGGGGCCGGACGAGTGATTCAAGGACGCGGCAGTTCCTCGTCGAACCGGAGGTGCGAACTCATGCCGGTTCGACGAGCCGGGGCACATGAACTCGGACATCACCATCGTTGCCGAAATGGAATTCGACCCCGTGCCGCCAGAGATCGAAGAAGGGTTGGAACGGCTCCTCGATCGTCGAAGCGTCTCGGTATAAGGGCCAGAGCACGAAATGCCGCAAGTTGACGTCGGCAAATGACTGGAACGCCTCCTCCAACGCCAAAATTGGGCTCTCGCGAGGCGAGAGCGCCCCCATGTAGCTCTTGATGGCCGTATGGATGATGAACTCAAGATCCTCTTGGCCCTGCCCCCAAGGTTCGACCCTTTGGATGATCTCCACTCTCGGTAGTGGTTCGAGGACCGCGACTGGACCATCGAGGCCGCGAATTTGGGCCATGAGTTTGACGTTCAGGAGATGGCCGAGAACGAGTTCGACCGCATATGACGCGGTGATCGGGGATGGATCGAAGACGTTGAAATACGCGTCGTACTCATCATAGTCCGGGGGCCATCCCTCGGCCGCTGCACGATAGACCGACAGGAGCCGAGGGACGATCTCGTCCCCCGCCTCGACCCCCGCGAGGACTTCCATCAGTCCGACTCCGTCCGGTCGAAATCGCTGAAAGAAGTCGACGAGATCCCCTGGTCTCCATGGCCGTCGCGGATCGAGGCCCGCGACGGCCCTGCACCGAGCCAGGAAGGATTCATACTCGGGCACTCGTCATCCTCACCACGCCTCGATCGGCCCCGAAGGCACCGGCACGTGGGCCTCGAAGTGCCCGGGGAGCGGGCCCCAGGGGCCTTCGGCGCGGACTTCGGCGACGACGCGGTCGAAGACTTCGCTGGATCGGAGGTTGATCAGTTCCAGATAGTATTTCTTGGGCATGCGGGTGAAGTGGTAGTACCACTTGAGGATCTTGCGGAACTGCAGGCAGGCGAAGTGCTCGCCGCGGCGGTCGAGCAGGCCGTGGAAGTGGATGCTCATGAAGTCGAGCCGCTCGTCGAAGCTCGGGTCGGGGCCGGGCTCGCCGGTGCGGACCCAGTGGTCGAGCTGGCGGAAGAAGAACGGGTTGGCCAGCGAGCCGCGGCCGATCGACACCGCGGCGCAGCCGGTCTCTTCCATCATCGAAGCCGCGTCGGCGATCGACCGCACGTCGCCGTTGGCCACGATGGGCATGGAGTCGACGGCGTCGACCACCGCCTTGATCCCCGAGCGGTTGACCTGGCCCGAGAACCCCTGCTCACGCGTCCGGCCGTGGATGATCACCGCGGCGACGCCGATCTGCTCGAAGGCTCGCGCCAGGGCCGGCGCCGTCAGCGATTCGTCGTCCCAGCCCAGCCGCATCTTGACCGTCACCGGCACGCCGGCCGCTTTCACCACAGCCTCGACCAGTTCGGTCGCACGATCCGCCTGGCACATCAGCGCCGAGCCGCCGCCGATGCGGACGACCTTGCGGACGGGGCACCCCATGTTGATGTCGACGATCGACGCCCCGTGCGCCGCGACGTGGCGAGCGGCCTGCTCCATCTCGGAAGCGACCTGGCCGTAGATCTGGATCGAGAGCGGCTTGTCCGCCGGGCAGGTCTCGGAAAGCTCCAGGGCGCGGCGGCGATGCTCGATGAGCGACCGGGCGTTGACGAGGTCGGTCGTCGCCAGGCCGAGGCCGCCCAGCTCGCGCACGGCGAGCCGGTAGGCCAGGCTCGTGTACCCGGCCAGCGGGGCGAGGAAGAACCGCGAAGGGATCGCCACGCCCCCAATCGCGAACGGCTCGCGGGCGATCGGCGGGACCGGCGGGTACAATGGTTCGGCGGGGCTCAACGATCGGCTCCGGGGCTGCGGAACGGCGTACAGCATTCAACGGCCTTCCCCTCTGGAGGGGGAAGGTGGCCCGAAGGGCCGGATGAGGGGGATGACCGGCGTCGCGCTCGAAGCAGGCATCGGATGTGAGTCCGACGGCGGTCGTCCCCCTCATCTGACCGCTGCGCGGTCTGTCTTCCCCCTCCAGGGGGGAAGACGAAGGTCGGTTCCCACTTTTGATCACCATGACATCATACGAAAACGACGCCCGCCGCTCGACCCAGGTTCGCCGCGTCCGGGGTGCGGACGGTTCCGACGCCGAGTTCGATCTCCTGACGACCGAGGACGGCCTCGCCCTGCTGGCCGAGGTCCAGACCGTGAAATCGCCCGGCCCGGCCGACGTGACCCGTTGGCGGAAGCGGCACGCGCCGGAGGTCGTCGCAGCGGCGTTGCGGCTGGCGGAAGCCCGGCGCAAGGGGGCGGTCAAGTATTCCCGGAGCGATCGGATGTGGCTCGACCCGGTGGGCGTCGAGCAGGCGACGGCGGAGATCGTGGCCGAGCACAAGGCCCGGCGGTTTCAGGCCGACGTGGTGGTCGACCTTTGCTCCGGGATCGGCGGCGACGCGGTCGCGCTGGCGGCCCGGTCGAACGTCCTGGCCGTCGACCGCGATCGGGGGATGGCCCGCCGCGTCGCCTGGAACGCGGACGCCTACGACCGCGGCGGCCGCGTCCTCCCCTGCCAGTCGACGGCCGAGGCGTTCCCCATCCCCGCCGGCGCCTGGGTCCACATCGACCCCGACCGCCGCACCTCCGGCAAGGGCCGCGCCGTGGCCGCCGAGGGCTACGTCCCGGGGCCGGAGTTCCTCCATCAACTGATCCGCACAGCCCCCGCCGGCGCGATCAAGCTCGGCCCGGCCAGCGACTTCGCCGGATTCGTCGCCAACCTCCCCTGCGAGGTCGAGATCATCAGCCTGGACGGCGAGGCCAAGGAGGCCACCGTCTGGTTCGGCGCGGCAGCCACCGCATCCCGACGCGCCACCAAACTGCCCGAGGCCGTCACCTGGACCGATCGCATGGGTGAGCCGTCGGCGAACGACTTCCCGGCCGTCGCCCCGGCCGTCGGCCGCTGGCTGTACGACCCGGACCCCGCCCTCTCGCGGTCGGGCCTGCTCGACTCGTTCGCCAGAGCCCACGGCCTGGGCCGGATCGCCGCCGACCTCCCCTACCTCACGGCCGACGTCTTCCTCGCCACGCCCTGGCTCGAAGCCTTCGAGGTGCTGGAGGTCCACCCGCTCGACCTCAAAAAGCTCCGCCGCCAGATCGACGCCTCATCCCTCGGCCCCGTCCAGGTCAAGCACAAGACGACCGACCTGAAGCCCGAAGCCCTCCGCCCCCTGCTCCGCCCCAAAGGCGACGCCCCCGCCGTCCTCTTTCTCACCGGAGGAGCCGGCCCCGGCCGGGCGTTCGTCACGCGGCGTCCTGGGATCACCCCGACACGCTGATTCCCCAGCACCAGTCCCAGGGCTCGCCAAGGTCGTCGTAAGGCCAAAGGTCGCCCATGGATTTGCGGAGTTGGACGATGTGCCGCGGGGCCCTGCTCGAGTCGCGAAGGTGGAGGAGCGGGAATCGAGGAGGATCGAGGGGCCAGGCGCGGCGGCAGAGGTCTAGCAGGGCGGGGACGCCGGGGACGGCCTCGGCGCGTGCGATCAGGTCGCGGTAGGTCCAGGGGTACGGGTAGCCCTGTCCGCTCAGGGAGACCGCCAGCCAGCCGATCTGGAACGGCCCGTCGCTTGCAATTTCGCAACACTCGATCGGCCCGGCCGTCAGCGACCAGCCAAGGTTGAAGCCAAGTTGCTGGTCGTTCTCCTCCGACGGCTCGCGCCAAAGCGCCTCGTAAACCGGCCGCGTGGGATCTCCCAGGCTCACCCAGGCACGATAAATCGGTTTCGCGGGCAAGGCGTCGAGGGCGTCGGCCAGGCGGGCGAGGTCGGGGATGCCGCTGTCCTCGGCGTCGTACTCGATTTCACGCCAGGTCGAGATGCAGCCCCTGGTGCCTGGGACCGGCTCGTCCCAGGCCGTCGGTCGGCTGTCCTGGGCCACCGACTTGCCGAACTTGATTTTGAAGGACAGGAAGTCCGGTTCCGACAGCCCCAGCGCGGCGAATTCTCGCACGAAGCCGGCGAGCTTCGCGGCCGTCAAATCCCGGGGCGGCTGGGGGCGGTAGAGCAGGAGCGAGGTTTGAAATGACATCGTCGTCGATGGATAACCTGAGTACCACCTCGATCCCATAACGGCCTTCCCCCCTCGCGGGGGAAGGTGGCCGCGAAGCGGCCGGATGAGGGGGGGATCGGCGTCGCTGTAAGGTCCAACCGACGGACGCGAGTCCGACGGCGATCATCCCCCTCATCTGACCGCTGCGCGGTCTGTCTTCCCCCGCGAGGGGGGAAGACGTTCGTTCGGGAACTCTGGGAGTCCGCCCCTCAGAAGTCCTCGGGGTTGGATTCCTTGCTAGGCGTCTCGACGGGGTCGTCGAAGCTGGGGAACGCCGGCGGGGCGTCGCTCGAGTCGTCGAAGCTGGGGAACGGCGGCGGGCCGTCCTCGTCGAAGCGATGGGAGAAGCCGTTCGACTTGGCGACGGGCGGCTCGTCCGACGGTTCAGGCTCGGGCGGAGCCTCGGGCTCAAAAGGGGCGGGACGGCTCTCGAACTTCGCCTTGATTCCCGCGGCCCACTCGGGGTCCGGGATGCTGTAGGGGCGGAACTTCTCGACGCGGTTCTCTTCCTCGCTGTAGAAGAGCGCCCGGTTCTCGCCGAGCTTGCCGGCGGCCGGCGAGTCGATCACCGTGCTGGAGTCGTTGGCGCTCATCTGGAAGAGGACCCGCAGCTCGAACTCGCGGAGGGCGTTGCGGTCGAACATGCGGTTCATGTTGTTGACGCTGTCGATCCAGACGATCGTGTGGATGTTGTACGTCGGCCCGTCGCGGAGGATCTCGCCGAACTGCTTGCCCGGCGACGGCGCCTTCTCCTCGCCGAAGCTGCTGCCGCCGAAGCCGAAGTCGTCGTCGGCCTTCTTGAGGTCGCGGAACCGCTGGAGGTCGTAGATCATCAGGTAGACGGGCGCCTGATTCTCGACGTCGTCGGTGTTGTTGCGGCGGCGATCCAGCTCGCGGGCGACCTGATTGATCGAGGTCGCCATGTTGCGCTGGGTGACGTTGGTCACGTTGTGCGGCAGCCACTCCTTGATCTGGCCGAGCTTGCCGGCGAGCCAGGAGTCGACGGGCGAGCCATCCAGCATGTAGAACTTGATCCCCGTCCGCTGCTTGGGCGGGTGCTGGGCGGCGATCCCCACGGCCGCCATCATCATCATCGCCAGCGCGGCCTCGCCGTTCTGGCCGATGATGAGCAGGTTGGAGCCCGACTGGGGCCGGAAGACGGCGACGGTCGGGTCCTTGATGGCGATCGCGTCGCCGAGCCAGGCCTGCTCGTACCGGGGCGATTCGGCGGGCCACTCGGTCGCGTCCAGAAGCTTGTTGAGCAGCGGGTTCTTGTGGATGTCGGCCGGCAGGTTGCCTTCGAACACGATCGGCGTGGCGGCGGGCCGGTTCTGGGCCTTGGCCAGGTCGAGCATGTTCTGGAGGTACTCGACGCGGCGCTTGTCCGTGAGCCAGACGACCTGGAACAGGTTGTTGCCCTCGGGCATGCCGTTGGCGTCGTTGTAGATCGCCTCGCCGGGGCGGGTCAGCAGCCGGGCCGCGCTGTTGTCCTCGCTGAGGATCAGGTGGGCGTCGGCCTCGGAGCATTGCAGGGCGATGCGGATGGCCATCTGGCCGAGCGTCGCCCGGCCGACCGAGTAGGCGCCGCCGAGCGTCTGTGAGCCGAGGATGACGTGGACGCCGAAGGCACGACCCTGGCGGACCAGACGGTCGAGGAGCAGCGAGACCTCCTGGGCGATCTTGTCGTCCTCGACGAAGAACTCCTGGAACTCGTCAACCACCAGCAGGATGCGCGGCATGACCATGTCGGGCTTCGCCTCGCGGAAGCCCTTCAGGTCCTGGGCGCCGTAGTCGCGGTACAGGTCGCCGCGATACTTCAGCTCAGCGTCCAGCCGCTGGAGCACGCTGAGGCCGAACTCGCGCTCGGACTCGACGGCGATGACCTTGGCGTGGGGCAGCTCCTTCTCGGCGTAGACCTTGAATTCAACGCCCTTCTTGAAGTCGATCAGGTACAGCTCAAGCTGGTCCGGGCCGTACCGCAGCGCCGCGTTGACGATCAGGGCGTGCAGCAGGGTCGACTTACCTGAACCCGTCTTGCCGGCGACCAGGGCGTGCTGCGAGGTTCCGCGTCCCAGCAGGAGCGGCTGGTACTTGGTGGCCCCGGCGCGGCCGAGGGGGACCTCCATGATCTTACCGCTGTCCCAGGTCCAGAACTGCTCGGGCTTGGGGGCGATCCAGTCGAAGGGGACCTCGACCTTGTTGGCGTTCTTGGACGCCTCGCCCATGAAGTGCATGAGCTTGCTGTAGTAGCCCGGATCGGGGATCGAGTCGAGCTGGAGCGGGAAGCGGCCGAAGTGGTCGTCGCGCCAGCCGAGCTTGCCGTCGCGCCAGCTCAGGTTGATGCAGTTCGATTCCAGGTCCTTAAGCTGGAGCCCGGCCGGCATCGAGAGCTTGGTGTCGACCGAGATCAACGCATACACGCCGCAGCGGGCGCCGCTGGAGACGATGCTCAGCAACCGTCGCGCGGCGGTCTCGTTGAAGTTCGACGGGAAGTTGGCGACCACGAGGATCCGGAACGGCTCGGCGACCTCGCCGGCGTGCTGGTTGTACTCCTCGATCGACTCGAACTCGTTGCGGAGGTACTTCTGGATGACGTTCTCCATGTGCGCGGAGAGGTCTTCCAACTGCTGGTCGAAGTCGCGGGCCTCGGTCCAGATCCGCTTGGTGACCAGCAGCTCCTGGTAGTCGGCCAGGTGCATGAAGGCGGCGAAGTTCTCGCCCAGACCGATGGGGTCGAAGATGGTGAACCGGACCTTGCCCGGCGGGATCGAGGTCAGGAACCGGAGCATCATGCTCTGGAGCAGTTTGTTGGCCTCGGCGCGGCCGGCTTCGCCGGTCTTGATCAGGACCGAGCTCTGGGTGGGGAACGGCAGGAACGCGGGGAAGTCGAACTCGGTCGGCCCGGCGTTCTTGAGGCGGTCGTCGGTGGGACGGCCGTGGGGGAAGTCGGCCAGCTCGAACTTGAAGCGGCCGAAGGGCATGGCCGGCGGGACTTCCTCCGGGGGCTTCCAGCCGTCGATCTCTTCCTTGCCGTCCCATTCGAGGAACCGCCGGGCGGATTCCGAATTCACGTCGCTGTTGATCGCCCCGACGTGCGCCAGGCCGTCGGTCCAGCTCTTGATGAGGTCGGCCCAGGCGGTCTCGTAGGCGGTCTTGGTCGCCCCCTTCTCGGATTGGATCCGATCGGTCAGGGCCTTGGTCTCCTGCTCGTGCTTTTCCTTGCGGGCCTGGATCTTGGGCGGGTAGTGGGAGTCCGCCTTCTTGAGGTCCTCGTCGCGCTTGGACTTGAGGCCGGCCAGCCGGGCGGGGTAGACGGAGTCGGCCTCTTCGAGGGCCTTCCGCATCTTCGTCTCGGCGTCGCCGACGCGGACCTTCATCTTGTCCTCGGCGAGCTTGTAGTTCTCCTCGCGCTTCTCGTCGGCCTGCTTCTGGCGGTCCTCGGTGTCGGTCTTGATCCAGTCCTTCGTCTCCTCGGCGAGGCGCACGCCTTCCTCAAGGTGGGCCTTGAGCGGGTGGTAGATCCCCGAGACGGCCGGCTCGGCCTTCTTCTTGAGCACCACGAAGGCGGCGGCGCCCGAGGCGATGGCCGCAATGACCCCCGCGACGGCCCCGATCACCGGGCCGAGGACGAACGCCAGGCCGCCGCCGACCGCCGCGCCCAGGAAGAGCCAGGGCCAGATGAAGTTGGAGATCCGCAGGAAGTTGGGGAGCTTGAGCGTCTCCAGCCCGTGCAGCTCCTCGTCGATCTTGCGGATGACCTCCTGGAGCAGGTCGAGCTTGTTCGGCGGGCCCTTGGGCTCGGGGGGGGCCAGCAGCTCAGCGCCGTCGGCCTCCGGCGTCTCGGGGGCCTCGGGAGGGCGGACGTCGGTGGTGGGGGGAACCTCGAACGCCGGGCCGGCGAGCTTGGCGTTGCGGGCCAGGACGACCTCGGCGATGTCCCGCAGGTGCTCCAGGTCGCGGGAGGAGGCGGCCAGGCCCTCGTCCAGAACCTTGCGGCGCTTCACCGTGTTGTCGCGGGCGGCCTCGTACATGGCCAGCGACTGCCATCGGGATTCGTCGCTGGTCTTCTTGGCCTTGGCCCGCTCCGACTTGAACTGGGCCTCGATCTTCTGCTTGACCTGGCCGTATTCGGCCTCGACGGCCTGGGTGTCGGCCTGGGCCTTGCGGACGATGGCGGCCTTCACCTTGTCGTATTCGGCCTGGAGGGCCTCGCTCTCCGCCTTGTACCGCACGGCCAGTTCTTGCTGCGCCTGGCGGTGCTCCTGGTCCTCGCGGTCGCGACGGCGCTTGAAGGTCTGCTCGATCTCGGTCTCGAGCTTGGCCCGGCGGGCGATCAGCCCTTCCAGGTCGGTCAGCGCCTCGACTTCTTTCTGGATCAGCGGTGACTCGGGCATGTTCGCGATTTCCGGGGTCAGGGGGCGGTGCGGGAGGGATCAGGCAAGGCGGGAATCAGGTCGGACCTCGCGGCCGGGGCCGCTCAGTTCTCTTCCATCGCCTTGCGGATCTTGGCGAGCGACTCGGAGAGCTTGTCCATGCCGACCATGGTCCTCTTCACCAGGCTGTCAACCGGCGCGATGTGGTTCTTCTCATAGTCCAGGGCGACCTGGTCGGCCCAGGAGTCCCTGGTGACGTCCCACTTCTCGCGGAGGTCTCTAAGGGCGTGCTGAAGGCGGGCGGAGTGGCTGCTCATGGTCGGACGCCTCCTCTTCTCTCTACTTAACTATTAGCGATCATCGTGAGCGGTCGGGCGAAGCGTGCGGGCGAGATTCGATTCAACTCAACGATCGGCGGCGGCCTCGGCGGGCTAGGTTCCGGCCGGAGCCGCCGGGGCCCCGCCGGCGGGCGCGGCGGGGCCGGCGCTCGAGGTCACGCCGTCGGCCGAGCGGGCGGAGCTGCCGGCGGGGGCGTCGCGAGCGGTCGTCGGGGCCTGGAGCGCCAGATATTCTTCCAGGGAGCGGACCATCTTCTCCAGCGTCCCCAGCGACTTCTCGAAGCCGCCCGAGAGGTGGTCGCCCAGCGGCGAGGAGCACGACTTGTAGTCGGCGATCTCGTGGTGCAGGAACGGGATCAGCTTCTTGACGAGCTGCACCTTCTCCTCGGCCACGCGGAGCTTCTGCATGGCGATGCGGACGGCCTCTTTCTGCTCGGTGTCGGAGATCGAGCTATTGCCCTTGGCGGCGATCTGCCGCTTGGCCAGCTCGGACCGGGCGTTCATGAGGGCTTCCTGCCGCCGCTTCACCTGCATCTGCCAGTAGCCGAGCTGGTCGCGCTCCAGCCAGTCGCGCATCCGGCGAAGCTCCATGTCGACCCCCGACAGCGCGCCGCGGGCCTCCTCGACGAACTGGATCATCGAGGCCTTGAAGTCCCTCAGGGCTTGGACCGACAGAACTCTCGCGTCCTGGCTCATGGTGCTGGATCCTGCTCGGCTGGACGGGACGGTGGACAAGGTCGAATTCGGGCGGCGGGTGGCATGGCCACACGAGCGTGGCCATGAACCGGCGTGGGACGACTGCTCGACCATCGCCGATCACACGCCCACGACCAGCGTGGGCATGGCGTTCTTCAGCCGCAGGCGATGGTCGAGAAGTCTCGAATCCGGACGATCAGCGCTGCTGGAGGTATTCCTCGAGCCGTTCCGCTTTGCGGAGCAAGAACGGGATGTGCTGATTGGTGACGTCGACGAACCGCTTGACGGTGGTGAGGGTCGAGTCGAACTCCTCCACGAACTTGGCGTGCTCGCGGTCGCGCCACGTCTGCCCCAGCGCGGAGACCTGTCCGTGGATGGCCGAGAGTTGGTTCAGGAGGTCGTTGTTGAACTGCTTCAACCGCGCGGCGAAGCGGCGGATCTCCTCGGGATTTGCAATGGCTTGGGCCATACCGTGACCTCGTTTCGTTGCGGCCAGGGGTTCGTGGAGTTCGTCGGACGGGGGCCGACGACGCGGCGGAGCGCGTCGCGTCGCCTGAGATTTGTCGTCTCTTATGGTATACGGGCTGTTACGAGCCTGTAAAGCCTCGCCCCATCTCCGCGCCACCCATCCATCACGGGCGATGCCGGGACGCGACGGGGTCCGCCGTCGCGTCCCTCCGAGAATCCCATCCCCGCCCCCGGGAATGTGATAGATTCCCGTAGACGGATCGTCCGAACGGAGTCGATCCCCTCGACCATGGAGGTCCTCGTCGTGAAACGCCGCCTCATCGTCGCGGCCCTGCTAGCCGTCACATCCGGATGCTCGATGATCCGGCGGATCGACGACACGTTGCTGCAGCTGCGCACAGCCAACACGCTGCTCGCCGCGACCAACCAGCAGATCGCCGAGACCAACCAGAAGGTCGACGCCGCCAATCAGGCGATCCTGACCGCGAACGAGCAGGTCCGCGAGGCCAACCGGATCGTCGCCAAGGCCAACGAGCAGGTCCTCGCCGCCAACGAGATCGTCGGCCGCGCCAACGTCCTGGTCGATCGGACCAACGGGACCGTCGAAAACTCCAACAAGCTCGTCGAGCGGACCAACGCCAACGTTGAGAACTCCAACCGGCTGATCGTCCAGTCCAACGGCAACGTCGAGACTTCGAACAAACTGGTTCAGCAGACGATCACGAACGTCGAGACGTCCAACCGGCTCATCACCCAGATGGGCGGCAACCTGGAGACGTCCAACAAGCTCGTCGAGCAGACCAACGCCACGGTCGGCAACTCGAACAAGCTCATCGAGCAGTCCAACACGCTGGTCGGCACGGCCAACGGCTCGATCGAACGCTCGACGAACACGGTCAGCGAGGCGGCCAAGAAGATGGACGTCATCGATCAGATCATGCGGAAGATCCCCGGTATGAAGCCCTGACCGCGACGACCTCACCCCGCTCGCTGGTCAAGAAACTGGATCGTCGCCGAGTTTGATCGATACGGCCGGCCGGCTCTTGCCGCGAGTAATCGCCCCCAGGAAGCCGGCGAAGGCGACCAGCAGCATCGCGGTGACCAACGTCGCGATCAGGCCGCCGAGCAAGGTGTTCGCAGTGCCGCCGAGTAGTGGATCGAAGCTGTGGCCCAATCCCAATTCCGCGGCCGCCCCCAATCCCATCGCGCCGGCCATCATGTGGAAGATCGGCAGGAACTGGAGGATGGCGACGACCCATCCACCGCGCACGACGGCGCGCACCTCGTCGCGGGCGGTGAGGCAAGCTCGATAGCCGATCCAGTACACGGCGATAACGCCGAGCACCAATCCTACATGGCCAAGATTCTGCGTGGAGATGAACCCGAGGAAAAGCGGGACGGGCAGATTCAGCGTACATACGATGAACCAGCTTTCCACCGGCGGCGGGTAGACCTCGGGCCTCCCGTCCTTCAGGGCGGCCTACCGCTTGCTGAGATACGCGGCGAAGGGGTTGTCGAAATCAGGGTCGGCGGACGCAGACATTTGGGCTCACCTCATACGTCACGATAAAGGTCCCGCAACGTGACCGGCCTTCCCGATCTTCAGCGGCGGGCCAAGCGGCCGAAGCCCAGGAGGATCACCCCAAACAACCCGGCAAAGGCAACAAGAATCAAGGCGGTCGCCAACGTCGAGATCAGTCCGCCCAAGAGAGAGTCGATCGAGGGGCGTCCTTCAAGCTGTGCGAGGCCCAGCAGTCCGGCCACGCCGAGGCCCATCCCTCCAGCCAGCATTTGAGGGAGCGGCAGGAGCTGAAGGATGGCGACGACCCAGCCGCCGTCGATGATCACGCCTGTCCGTTCTGGGGCGACGAAGCACACGAAACTCCCCACCGCGAAAGCGATCAGCACACCCAGCAACATCCCGACCCTGCCGCCGTTGCTGGAGACAAGGAAACCCAAGACCCCTGGGACGATCAGGTTGGCCGAGGAGACCATGAGCCATTCCATCACCGGCGGGCTCACGGATTGGGTTTCGGCATTCCAACCGATGACCTCATTCTCAACCCTGGCAAATTCGGGATCGCCGCAGTCAGGATCTACCAGGCTGGGCATGGAGCGTTTCTCCCTCGAACCTCGCGCCGATGAACGCCTCACTCCGGCACGCCGCCGCGGAATGAGACGTCGTTCCAGAGGCGGATGACCGGCTCGTCGTGGTCGTGGTCGTAGCCCAGGATGCTGACGGAGGCGGTGGCCAGGGTGAACCGCGCGGCGGCGGCGATCTCCAGGCCGATCCAGCGCACGGCCAGGCTGCGGATGAAGTGGGCGTGCGAGAAGACCGCGACGTCCTCGCGGGCCTCGCGCAGACGGGCGACGACGCGGTCGGCCCGCGCGGTCGCCTTCTCGACCGAATCGCCCCCGGGGCAGCCGTCGCGGAAGATCGCCCAGCCGGGACGCTGGGCGCGGATCTCGGCGGTCGTCAAACCCTCATAGTCGCCGTAGCGGAACTCGACGAGGTCCGGGACCACCTCCGCCCCCTCGCCGAAGCCGGACAACACGCACGTCCGAAAGGCTCGCTGGAGGGGGCTGGTGAGCACCTGGCAGAACTTCCACCCGTTCAGCCCCTGCCCCAGCCGACGCGCGTCCGCCTCGCCGACCTCCGTCAGCGGGATGTCCGTCATGCTCGTATGCCGCCTCGTGGCCGACCACTCGGTCTCGCCATGACGCACCAGGAAAATCCGCGGCAACTTCGATCCCATCATGCCTCCTTCGGTATCGGTTCGGACGCTCCCCAACCCCCCACGCGACGTACCAGGAAAGCGACGGCGCGGCCGACGAGCCCAAGCATCCAGGCCAGGGCAATCAGCAGAGCCGCCGTGATGATCGTCGCCAGAAAGCCGCCGGACACAGTCCCAATCGTCGGATTTGAATCCTCGGCCAATCCCAGGGCTTTGACGATCTCGACCCCGACCGAACCGGCCGCGATCTGGAGCAAGGGAAAGAACTGGACGACGGCGACGATCCACCCGCCGTGAACCACCGTCCGAACCACCTGGGGAACGATATGAGCCGCATACCAGCCGAGCCCCAACACGGCGGCGATCCCCAGCGCCATCCCGACGAGGCCTGCGTTGAATGTGAGCAACAACCCGAGACCACCCGGGACGAGCATATTGACGAGAGCGACGCCCAGCCAGGTCCACGCCAACGTCGTTCCCGAAGATGGCGCAAGCGGCTTGTCGACGATCGGCTCGGCAAAATCAGGGTCAGATCGCATGAGGGTCTCGATCCACGGCCCCGGATGAGATCAGAAGTCGGAGAACTGGTCGATCGGGATGACCTTGTCGGGAAACCGCGCCACGATCTCCAGTTCGCCCCCCATCGCCTCGACGTACTTACGGAGGGTGCTGATGTAGACGTCGGTGCGATGTTCGATCTTGGAGACGGCCGACGGCTTGACCTTCAATCGCGCGGCGACCTCCTCCTGGGAGCGCCGCCGAGCCTCTCGCAGCCGCTGAAGATCGTGTTCTTCAGCCTTCATCTCGTCGGCTCGGCGACGAACCTGTTCCTGCACCTGGGGTGTGAGGCCGTCGATGAAATCGCGTGCTCGGATCGCCATGGGCCGCCCTGCAACTCGATGATAACGGCCGTGATTTCCAGTTAATTCCAAGCTCCGGCGCTTGAAACCACGCCCAACAATCAGGGTCGAAGAGAACCTCCCACATCGGTCCCCCTCACGGAATTATACTCGGACGTAGAACTGTCGGCGTCCCCGGCCTCCGTCGACGGGACGTAGGTTGGGCTCATACGCCGCTTCGCGGCTGACCATTCGGTCTGAGGGCAGCGAGAACCTGCCGCTCGTGCTTGAAGACGACATCCCGATTCGGCGAGCCCCCCGCCGGCGCTTCGGCCTCGAGGGCGAGCGGGTCCGGATGGATCGCCGTCGCATGCCGATCTCGCAACCCTTCAATCCTTCAGCGCCCGGTCGAGGAACTCGAAGAGGGCCTTGGTGGCGGGGTCGCCGGGGACGCCGAGATCGGCGTTGATCTTGTTGTGGTGGGTCTCGCCGGCCCCGAACGCCGAGGCCTGGACGCCCGCCGCTTTGAGCACGTTCGCCAGGTGTTGCGCCTGTACGGTGGTGTCGGGGTTGCCGGCGACGTAGAGAATCAGGAACGGCGGCAGTCCCTTTCCCGAGGCGACGTGCGTCACGGCGGAGAACTCGCGATGCTTCGCCGGGTCGTTGCCGAACTTCTCGCGGTGGCCGAAGGTCGGCAGCGGCAGCCCGTGCACGCGACGCCGGGTCTCGTTGGTCTCGATGATGGCGGGCACGTCGTAGGTGTCGCCGTCGACGGGCACGCAGCCCTTGAGCGCGGCCGGCGAGACGCCCTCATCCTTCAGGTAGCGCTGGTCGGTGCAGATCAGGGCGGCGAGTTGGGCCCCGGCGGAGTGTCCCATGACCAGGATGCGGTCCGGGTCGCCCCCGTACTCGGCGGCGTGGTCCTTGATCCAATGGACGGCCTTGGCGACGTCGCGGACGATGGTCTCCATGTCGACCTTCGGCAGGAGCCGGTAGTTCGCGGCGACGAAGACGAACCCCTTCTCCACGAAGACCCGAGGCTTCACCTGGACGTCCGACTTGTCCCCCGTCACCCACCCGCCGCCGTGGATCCAGAAGACGACGGGTTTCGCCTTCGCCCCCGACGCCCAGTAGACGTCCAGCACCTGGCGATCCTGGTCCCCATATCGAACGTCCTTCGCAACCTCCGGCGCCTGAGCCAAAGTCGCGAGCATGAGCAGGGCCGAACCGAGCATGGGCTGAGTCCTCAAATCGCGGAGTCGCCTGTCGAATCGAAAGGTTGGATTTCATCCCTGAAGCCGACGCGGTTCAAGGAAATTCGGCTGGCCATTACGACGAGCACGGAGGCCGCCCGCCAGGATCTGGTACGCGACGCGCCGGGCGACCTGCCATCACGCCTCCTCTGGTGTCGGTTCTATCGCCGGCCGCGCTCTCATCCCGCAAGCATTTCAACAGGAAGCACGGGGCCGATCGGAGGCTTCGCGACGATGCACCCGCCGTAGATCACCGTCCGAATCACCTCGGAGACGACGATGTCCACTTACGGTCTGAGTCCTGGAGCACGGCGGCGGTCGCTGGCGGCATCCCGCCCCCGTCCGGATTGATCCGCAGGAAAACACATCATAAGTGGATTCGACAGGATTCTGCTCACGGATTCCTTGGTGGATGGGATCTCTCAAGGAGAGCGGCTTCGTGAGGTCCCATGAGCCGCAAATCGAGTAATCGGCTCGTCACGGCGAACATAGCGGAGGCCGACAGGCCGAACATCAGGACGCCGTTCGCTGCTTCGAGCGGGCCGAGCAAGCGCCAGCCTGCCGCCATCACGATGTCGCCGTACCCGAGGGTCGTGAAGTTCACGGCGGAGTGATAGAAGGCGGTCGCGAAATCCGGCAACGCCCCGCAAAGCACGAAGGCGAGGGCCCATTCGCCGACCTGCATCAAGAGGGCGACGAGAAGGATGACCATGACCCCCGCCGAGACGCTGACATTGCGCCAGAAGCTCCGTCCGGCATAGCCGACGCTGAGGAGCCATGCCACGAACCGGACGGTCACGGCGATGGCGATCGCCTGAATCACGATCGAGCCCGGGAGGACGACCAATGCGACGAGAGCCGAGGAAAGCATGGGTAATCCCCGACCAGCAGCTAGACAGAGAGCGTCAGTGATAGATCGATCCGCGGGGCGCCGTCGTGGCAACTCCCAGGCTCCAGGGCCTGGGCGAGGTTTGCGCCTTATTTATCATGAACGTCCCAACACGAACTTCAACATCCCTTCCATGTCGTTCGACGTGGCGTCGGGCTTGGCGTCCAGCTCTTCCATGGGGAGGTTGAAGCGGTTCACCCAGTAGGTGGTGTAGCCGAAGCGTTTGGCTCCCCAGGCGTCCCAGCCGCCGAACGCGGTGAAGAGGATTTCGTCCTTGGCGAGGTGCAGGTGCTCCATCCCCAGGGCGTAGGCGCGGGGGTCGGGCTTGTAGGTGCCGTTGACCTCGGTGCTGAGGAGTTCGTCGAAGAGGTCGGCGATCCCCGCGTTCTCGGCGTTGGCCTTCAGCATCTTCGTGCTGAAGTTGGAGACCGTGATGATGCGGATTCCGGCCGCCCGGAGCTTGCGGAGCGCGTCGGCGGCGTCGGGCCAGGGTTCCATGTGCAGGTAGGCGTCCAGCAGGTTCGAGCGTTTCTCGGGGGTCAGGTCGAGCTTCATCGACTCGGCCGTGTAGACGAGAGCGTCCTCGGTGACCTTGGCGAAGTCGGCATGGCCGCCGACGATCGATCGCAGGAAGCAGTAATCGAACTGCTTCGCGCGCCAGGTCTTCGTGAACTCGCCCCCCTTGCCCGGGAACGCCTTCTCCACGGCCGGGACCACCGAGTTCGCGTTGAAGATCACGAAGTAATCAAACGCCACCGCCTTGAACCGAGGCGTCGATTCCTGAGCGTCCCCCCGACCGCACCAGACGACGAGCAAGGCGGCCAGAAATGGTCTCCGGAGCATCAGCATGGTCATCTCCCCCATGGCGGCATCGATTCGCGTCGGTCGAGTCTCCGCCCGACCGTCCGCCGAGGATACTCCATGGCCATGAGGCTGCGCGTGAATTTCGTCCGACCCCGCTCCAGAATCACCTCCCATGCTCATACTTCTAGGTGAGGGGCCCTGCACGCCCCCCGCTCTTTGATAAGCCGACGGTTGGAGATGGGCCGCCCACACCAGCCCCTGCCGGAAGCCGTTTCTGGATCGAGAGTTGGAAACTGGTGCCATGACCACGCTTGCGTGGCGATGCGATGGGCGACGGTCGCACGGCCGCCCTCGCCGGTTCATGGCCACGCAAGCGTGGCCATGGCACCCAGAGCCGTCCTTCGGCGGTGGTATTGAGGGAAGAGTGTCGGAAAAGAGCGCGAACGAAGCCAAGCCGCCAGACACACAACATCCTTAACAACAAGGACTTCAAACCAACCCGACGATTGGCTTCGATTGAAACCGGAGCCGATCTGGGATTGCTGTTCGGCACGACTTGCGTGGGGTCCCAGCGGAGGCGTTTGCCCCCCTTCTCCGAGACCCAAACCCGAACCAATTATCGGGGGCGGCCCATCAAGAACCGGGCTGGGCGAAGGGGTCGTCGGGGAGGTCGGTCAGGGAGAGCCGGCGCTTCCATTCGCGGGCCTGGTCGGGCTTGTTCCAGGCGTCGTAGAGGCGGGTGAGGCGGACGGCGGCCTCGGTGAGGCGGCCTCGCGAGGGGGGTGGGATGGAGGCCTGGCGGATCTTCATCCCCTCGTAGCCGGCGACGACCAGCGGCTCGGCCTCGGCGAATCGGCCCTGGCCCATCAGGGTGCCGCCGAGTTGGCTCGCGGTGTTGAACCGCGACCAGTGGTCGGGGGCGAGCTTGAGCCGGATCGTCAGGCAGTCGCGGAGGACGGCTTCGGCCTCTGACCACCTCTCTTGCATCAAGAGGTTCGACCCGAGTGCGGCCATGGCGGAAGCCAGGGCGACGCGGTCGGTCCCGGCCGCAAGGCTCTGGACGGCCGCCCGCCGCAGGGGTTCGGCCCGGCCCCAGCGTCCGAGGACCTCGTCGACGATCGCCAGTCGGTCGCGGTCGCGGACGACGTCGGGATGCTCGGGGCCCTGGACCGACTCGCGAGCCTTCAGGGCGGCTTCGATCTGGGCGGCGGCCTCCGCCGGACGGCCCAGGCGGAAGGCGGCGGCGGCCAGGGTCTCCCGCGCGGCGATCGTGTCGGGGCTGTCGGGGCCCAGACCGGCCTCGCGGGTGCGGAGCGACTCGCGGAGCATGGCGAGGGCCTCGTCGGCCCGGCCCACTTCCTCGTAAACCCCGGCGAGGAGTTCGCGGTTGGCGATCGTGTCGGAGTGGTCGGGCCCCAGCTTCGCCAGGCGGGCCGCCAGGGCGGCCTCGTACAGCGGGACGGCGTCGGCCGGGCGACCGGCGCGCTGGTAGGCGAAGGCGAGATTGCCTCGACTCCGGATCGTGTCGGGGTGGTCAGCGCCCAGCTTGGCCTCGCGGACCTTGAGCGTGGCCTCGAACAGGGCGACGGCCTCCGCGACGCGGCCAGACTCCAGATAAGCGGCGGCCAGGCTGTTGCGGCCGGCGAGGATCTCCGGGTGGTCGGTTGCGAGCTTCACCTCGCGGGCCTTGAGCGTCGCCTCATGGAGGGCGATCGCCTCGGCGACCCGCCCGGCCTCGTAGTAGGTGACGGCCAGGTTGCTGCGGCTGGCGAGCGTCGAGGGGTGGTCGGGCCCCAGTTTCGCCTCCCTCGCCTTGAGGGTGGCTTCGTGGAGGGCGATGGCCTCGGCGGTCCGGCCGACGGCCTGGTAGGCGGCGGCGAGGTTGTTGCGGCCGGCGAGGACGTCGGGGTGGTCCGGGCCGAGCTTCGCCTCTCGAGCCTTCTCGGTCGCCTCCTGCAAGGCGAGAGCCTCGGCAGTTCGGCCGACGGCGAGGTAGGCGGCGGCCAGGTTGCCGCGGACGGTCAGACTCTCCGGGTCGTCACGACCAAGGGCCGCCTCGCGAAGCTCCAGGGCGCGGGCGTACTGGCGGATCGCGGCCGGGTTCTCGCCCAGGTAGGCGTAGGTCATCCCCAGGGCGTTGCGGACCTCAGCCTCAACGGCCGGCTGGCCCTTGAACGTCTCGGCGATCCTCGGCTCGGCGTCGTCGACGGCCCGACGGATGGTGGCGTCCTTCCCCAGCCCCCCGTTCTGGCCCTCGGGCCGGGCGGCGGCCAGGACGTCGTCCCGGAGGAAGGCCAGGACCGACTCCGCTCGGGCGCGGGCCTGCTCGGCGGCGACCCGCGAGCGCTCCGACTGGACCAACGCGGACTCGGCCAGGCCCCGAGCCTTCGACTCGGCCTCGTTGGCCTTGCGGAGGTCGCTGTTGGCCCGGGACTGCACGGCGGCCACCGCGGCCAGCCCGACCAGCCCGGCGGCGGTCGTCGCGAAGACCGTGGCGACGGCCGTCCGATGCCGACGCGACCAGCGCCTGAGGCGGGCCGTCCAGGGCTCGCTCCAGGCGGTGACCGGCTCGTCGGCCAGCCAGCGTTCGACGTCCTCGGCCAGGGCCAGCGCGGTCGGGTAGCGGTCCTCGGGGCTCTTCGCGAGGGCCCTGAGGCAGACGGCCTCCAGGGGCTTCGGGACGTTCGGGTTGACCGACCGAGGCTCTGGAACGTCGCCGACCCGGGCCCGCATCAGGACCACGTCGACCTTGTCCCCCATGGCCGGGGGCCTGCCGGTCAACAGGTCGTAGAGGATGGCCCCCAGGCCGTAGACGTCCGTCGCCGGGCCGAACGCCGCCACGTCGCCCGACGCCTGCTCCGGGCTCATGTAAGGCGGCGAGCCGATCACCCCGATCGTCGGCGCGAGGTCACAGCCGGAGATCGGCGTCAGGGTCGCCTCGACGACCGCCGGATCGAGCGGGGTCCGTCGGCCGGTGGCCTTGGCCAGGCCCCAGTCGATCAGCAGGGTCTCGCCGAATCGGCCGAGCATGACGTTGTGAGGCTTGAGGTCGCGATGCAACACCCCCTTGCTGTGGGCGAAGGCGATGGCCTGGCAGACGGCGATGAACCGCCCCAGCAGCTTCCGCATCTCCACGGAGTCCGGGTCGGGCCGGGGCGATTCCTTGTGGCGGGCCTCGATCGCCTCTTTGAGGCTGTCCCCCTCCACGAACCGCATGGCGTAGAAGGGGCGGCCGTCCTCGTAACAGCCCAGGCTGTAGATCGGCACGACGCCGGGATGCTCCAGCCCGGCGTTGATCTCGGCTTCCAGCAGGAACCGGTCGCGCATCTCGCCGGCGTCGGCCTTATCGGGGCGGATCTCTTTCAGGGCGACCTCGCGGCCCAGCTCCTCGTCGCGGGCGACGAAGATCCGCCCCAGCCCCCCCTGACGATGGAACCGGACGACCCGAAACCGCCCCCCCGCGCGGGTCGGCGTCTCCGAGACGTGCAGCCCGGTCGCCTCGACGTCACCATCCAGAGTGGCCGGGAAACCCTCAACGGCGGCCAGCCTTGCGTTGAGGTCGCGGTCGCCGAGCTTTCCCAGGGCCGCTTGCAGCCAGTCGACCGGAGGAAGCGCCGCCAGGCTCCGGTCCACGTCCCCTTGATGATGGTCGAGGTGCTCGGCCGCGAGCGCCTCCAGGAGCCGCAAACGCGGCGGCGACAGGGCTCCGGCGTCGAGCAGGAGCCGCCCCAGGGGCCTGGAGCGGTCGGCCACCCAGGCGGCGAAGGCCGCCACGAGAGCGTCGCGGCTGACGAAGTCGTTCTGCAAGGCCAGCAGCCCCAGCAGCAGGTCGCGACCGGCGTCGGCTGGCCCGCTCGTCGAAGCGTTCTCGCCCATCGTCCCTCCTTCGCGTTCAGCCTCGGTCCTCATCTCGCCCACCAGTCGACCATGATAGCTCGCATCCGCCGCCGTGAGAGAGTTGAGCGGCGTCGAAGGCCTGGTTCTTGCTCTCCGCCTATACTGAATATCGGGAGCTGGGTGACGGGAAGGCTGGAGCCGAGCCCGGGCCCAGACGTCGAGCCGGGGCGACGCCCGCCCTCGGTCATCAGATTCAGGTGGATCGCGAGCATGTGGGAGCTGTACATCGTCCGCCACGGGATCGCCGTCGAGCGAGGGACGCCGGGGATTCCGGATGACGAAAGGCCGCTCACCCCCAGGGGGGAGAAGCGGATGAAGGAGATCGGCGACGGCCTTGCCGCATTGGAGCTTCCGGTCGATCGGATCGTGACGAGCCCCCTGCCCCGGGCCCATCGCACGGCCGAGATCCTGGCCGAACGTCTGCGAATGGCCGGCGACGTCGAGATCGCCCCGGTCCTCAGCGCCGAGTCCACGGCCCGCGACATCGCCCAGTGGCTGGGCCTTCAACCCGAAGCCCCGCTGCTGATCGTCGGCCACAATCCAGGGCTCGAGGAGCTGCTCGGCCTGCTTCTGCTAGGCGACCCCAAGGCCTTCCCCTTCACACTGAAGAAGGGAGGCATCGTGGCCCTCCGTCGCCCCGCAAGCGAACCGGAACGCTACACGATCGAATGGGCGGCGACGCCCCGGGTGCTCAGGAGGCTGTCGAACTGACCGAAGCCGCCGCAAGCCCGTCTTCGGGGCGATTAACGAAAATCAATCAGGCAGACGTTGATCTCGTCGACCTCGGCGCGTCACGCTGAATCCGAATGGTTGCGGCCTCACCGCCGCCTCTCCTCCTGCGGGTCGTGGAGTTCTGGAGATGTTGAGTCGCGCGTGGATCGTCGCAGGCTGCTGCCTGCTGGCGGCAGGTTCGTCGGCGTCCGCACAGGGTCAGTCGCCGTCCAGGGGGCGACCGAACATCCTGCTGATCCTGGCCGACGATGTCGGCTACAGCGACCTCGGCTGCCAGGGCTCGGAGATCCAGACGCCGAACCTGGACGCCCTCGCCGCGCGCGGGGCTCGGTTCACGAACTTCTACAACTCGGCCCGATGCTGCCCGACGCGGGCGTCGTTGATGACGGGGCTGCACCCGGCCCAGGCGGGATTCCCGGACATGACCGGCCGAATCCCGTCGAACGCCGCGACGATCCCCGAGGTCCTCAGGCCGGCCGGCTACAACACCTACATGGTCGGCAAGTGGCACCTCAGCGAGGCCACCAAGCCCACCGACCGCGGCTTCGACGAGTTCTTCGGCATGCTCGGAGGCTTCAACAGCTTCTGGCATGAGGACCCGTTCTACACCCGCTGGCCGAAGGGCCGACCCAAGCGCGAATACGCGCCGGGGACGTTCTACTCGACCGACGCCTTCGGCGACTACGCCCTCGACTTCCTGGAGCAAGGCCGCCAGGCCGGCAAGCCCTGGTTCATGTACCTGGCGTTCAACGCGGCCCACTTCCCGATCCACGCCCCCGAGGAAGACATCCAGCGCTACGAGCCCGTCTTCGCCGACGGCTGGGACAAGATGCGCGAGCGTCGCCTGGCCCGAATGAAGGAGCTGGGGATCATCTCCAAGGACGTCGAGTTGACGCCTCGGCTGGTCGTCCCGAAGAACTGGGCCAACGCGAACAAGGAATGGGCCGCCGACAAGGAGGTCCCCGCGTGGGACTCACTGCCGGAAGACCGTCGCAAGGATCTCGCCCGGCGGGCGGCGACCTACGCGGCGATGATCGACCGCATGGACCGTAACATCGGCCGCGTCGTCTCGTACTTGAAGGAGACGGGACAGCTTGAAAACACGTTGATCCTCTTCCTGTCGGACAACGGCGCCTGCGGCGAATGGGATCCGTTCGGCTTCGACGGCAAATCGGGGCCGGACAACGTGCTGCACGTCGGCCCAGCGCTCAAGGAGATCGGCGCTCCGTCGAGCTATTCGAGCGTCGGCAGCGGCTGGGCGAACGCCTCGTCGACGCCCTATCGCTATTACAAGCAATACACCCACGAGGGGGGCGTCAAGACGCCGCTCATCGTCCACTATCCCGCCGGACTGACGCTTCCGCCCGGGACGATGAGCCCTCGGACCGGCTACATCACCGACATCCTGCCGACCTGCGTCGAGCTGGCCGGCGCGAGTTACCCCACCGAGCGGAACGGCGAGTCGATCATGCCGATGGAAGGTGCGAGCCTGGTTCCGCTGTTCAAGGGCGTCGAGCGTCCCAACCGACCGATCATCATCGAGCACGAGGACAGCAAGGCCCTCCGCGACGGCGACTGGAAGATCGTCCAGGAGCGCGGCGGGCGCCCCTGGGAGCTTTACAACCTGGCCAACGACCCGACCGAGATGCACGACCTGGCCGGCCGTGAGCCGGAACGAGTCAAGACCATGACCGCCGCCTGGGAGGCCTGGGCGCGGCGCGTGGGGCTGAAGGAGGGCGAGCCGAAGACCGTTCGCGGGACGATCGACCTGCAACCGGGCAAGGCTCTCGCGGGCGCCGAAGCGCCGGCGATCGCCAACGAGCCGCTGCGGATCCAGGCGACGGTCCGCGAGGCCGGCAAGGGGGGCGTCGTCGTCAGTCAGGGGGCGCAGGTCCAGGGCTGGTCGCTCTACGTCCGCGACGGCAAGCCGGTGCTGGCCGTTCGCCGCGACGGCTCTCTGTTCGAGTTGGCCGCCGACCGGGCCCTGGGCGACGGACAGGTCGAGTTGGCGGCCGAGCTGCGTCGCGACGGCGCGGCCCGGATCCTGGTCGACGGCGTCGAAGTCGCCCACGGCCGCGCCGGGGGCTGCATCCCCGCCCAGCCGAAGGACCCGCTGATCGTCGGCGACGACCGCCAGGGGGCCGTCGGCTCTTACCAAACGCCGCGGCCGTTCCGCGGCTCGATCCTTCGCGCACGGCTCACCGTGGGCGACCTCGACGCGGCGGACTGACCTCCTCCCGTCGACCCGGCGGCCGGCGGTGAAGAGCCCCGGCCGATTGATTCGTTTCTCTTATTGGGCCCCTCCCATGTCTGGTAAGCGCAGAAACGCCTTCACGCTGATCGAACTGCTTGTGGTCATCGCCATCATCGCCGTCCTGATCGCGCTTCTCCTTCCCGCCGTGCAGGCCGCTCGTGAAGCCGCCCGTCGAGCGCAGTGCGTCAACAACCTCAAGCAGATCGGCCTGGGGATTCACAACTACGAGAGCTCGACGGGCTCGCTCCCCTGGGGCCGCGGCCCGAACGTGGGGGTGATCGCCGAGAACATGATGTCGTCGGCCCTGGTCATGATCCTGCCCCACATGGAGCAGACCCAGGTCTACAACTCGTTCAACTTCGCCGACTTCAACAACCCAACGGGTCCCTTCAACCCGACGAACCTCACGAACCAGACGTCGATGGCGGTGCAGATCACGTCGTACCTCTGTCCCTCGGACATGGACCGCCTGACGAACCCCCAGGGCCACACCAACTACGCCGCCAGCGCCGGGGCCGACCCGCGCGTGAACGCCGACACCGCCGACGGCATGTTCCGCGGCGGCAACAACGGCACCAACCAGACGCGCACGTTGGGCCTTCGCGACGTGACCGACGGCCTGAGCAACACGGCCGCGTTCAGCGAGAAGAACAAGGGGATCGGCGGCCAGCAGGGGGACAACCTCGTCTACCGCGACACTCTCAAGCCCTCGTCGTCGGTCGCTCAGATCACAAACCCGGCGACGAACGGGACCCAGATCTACTACACGCTTTGCAAGAACGTCGACGCCACGCAGTCGACCACCGCGCTCCAGAACACGCGGTCGCAGTGCAGCAACTGGTTCAACGGCAACAAATCCCAGTGCCGCTACAGCCACACGATGCCGCCGAACACCGGCAGTTGCGGTTGGGGCGCCGACAACGACGGCGGCGCGATCACGGCCACGAGCCGTCACGCCGGCGGGGTGAACGTCCTGATGGGCGACGGTTCCGTGAGGTTCATCAAGAACTCGGTCTCCCTGCCGACCTGGTGGGCCCTCGGGACGTGCGCCGGCGGCGAGGTGATCTCCGCCGACGCCCTCTGATCCGACCCGCCCTGCCTTGCTCACTGAGGCTTGTAGGGGAGTTCGACGTCCAGGGTGTTGTTGCCCGCTTTGACCTCGAAGCCCAGCTCGGGCGTCATGCCCTCCGCCGACTTCATCGAATGCGGGACGACGACGGTGACGGAATTCCTTCCGATCGCCGTCGTCGTCTTGTACGTTCCGTCCGCGCCGATGTCGGCCGTCGCGATCTTCGCGTCGCGGCGGTTGATGTTCCTCGGGTCGAAGACGACCTGTCCCTTGGTCGCCGGCTTGCCCTTGATGGTGATCTTCCCCTGCACCGTCGCCTGTTCGGTCGTCGACTCCGCCGGCGGCGCGCCGTCGCCGCATCCCGCGACGATCGCCAGGCAGGCGGCCGTGGAGAACGATGCGAGCAAAAGACGCAGCGACGCGATGGACATGGGAACGCTCTCCGATGCGGATAACGATGCGGCCCCGAAGGAGAGCGGGGCCTGGAGTTGGAATTATACCGACACCCTCCAGGCGGCGACCGGCGGAAGGCTGCCCTAAGGCCGGCGAGACGCTGGCCCACGTTCTTGTCCGCCGCCGCACGGCCTGGGATGCTGGATATGCCCTGGGGTCGAACGCCCCCGAGCCATCTCTCTCATCGGATGGACGTCTCGTTGCGGAGCCACCGGCCATGCAGCCTTGGTTGCCACGCATCCGACGGCGATCGTGCACAGGCCTGATCGCGGTCGCAGCCCTCTGCGGAACGGCGTCGACAGTCTCTCTGCGCGCCGAGGAGCCGCCGAGGCCCGCAACCGGGCGAGTCAGCCTGGCGAGCGGTCGCGCGATCGACTACACCGTCCATCTCGACCGCAACTCGTTGCAAGACGCCCTGCAGGTCGGCAACGGTCTCATCGCCCTGACGTCCTCGGGGGCTCTTTTGCGCTTCGATCGATCCGAGGTCCGGCCGGACCGCGAGAGGGTCGACGTCGCACAGTTCGTCTGCCTCGGTCGGGGCGAGGACGGCTCCGTCTATGCGGGCCTGGACGACGGCCGCGTCTGCCGCGTCGACCCGACGACGTTGGAACTGACCGAGGTCGCGAAGCTCCCCTCCGCGCCGCGATGGATCGGCTGGAGACCGGCCTCGACGGGACGCTCGGCGGGGCTGGTCGCCGTCATCAGCGCGACGCGACACGTCGAGGATGAAGGTCGTCGCTATGAGGTCGGATACACGATCGTCCACGATCTGGCTGCGGGGAGGACGTTCAAACTACTATCCAACTGGCCGACGACGTTCCTGCTTGACCACAGATCGCGGCTCTGGCTCGGGACCGACCGGGGCGAATGGGGCGGCTCGGTGGAGCGACTCGACTTGATCGGAGGGGCGGTCGATTCATTGGGCCAGGAATCCTGGGACGGCGTCTACGGCTTCGTTGAGCTACGCGACGGCCAGGTCTGGGCGTTTTGCGGCACGACACACCTGGGCAGCCGCCGCAGCGCAATCACGCGTGTCGACGGCGAAAAACCCGAGAGGCTCTTCACGCTCCACCCGCCTCCGGCCGATCCACGGCAGCCGGCCGATCCCAACGATCCAAAGATGCCGATCACCCACATCGTCGAGGAAGACGATGGCCTGCTCGTCCTGTCGTACAGCGACGTCTTTCGGGTCGACCGTGGTTTGAAGAACTGGAAGAGAGTCGCCGAGTTGAAGCTTCGATATCGCGGGGGGCATCCCTACGCGATGGGCCTTTACCCCGCCGTCCGAACGATTGATCCGCCGGTTCGCCACGGCGAGCCTTACGTGCTCGCCACGGTCGGCAATGGGGTCGTCCTCCTGGATGATGAGAAGGCGACCCCGCACAAACTCCTCGGGCAGCTCGGCTCGTCATGGATCTCCCGGATCGAGAACACCACTGAGGGGACCTTGTTCCTCGAATCAGACGACCGGCTTCCGGCCTGGAAGCTCGGCGAGAACGGATGGGCCGTCGCCGACCTCGCGCCGCCTTTCGCAGCGGATCCGGCGAGCCCCTATGAGGCCTCGCAAGGTAGGTGGTCCGAGACCCACACGCTCGTAACAGCCAACGGGGCGATTTATACGATCAGCGGGACTTCAGGCACCGGGACGCGGACCACGGCGCGTCGAGCGAACGGCAGATCGGAGCGGATCGGTCGCGAGACCTCGTGGCTCTTCCCAGGGAACTCGTTCGTGACTCGCGACGGCACGCTGTGGAACGCTTTCTCCGGACTGACTCGGTTCGAGCAAGGACGATGGCAGCCCGTGGGCCGGACCGGCGAGGGCGAAAGCGAGGCATTTCCCACTCTCAGGGCCATCGACCTCAAAGGGCCGCCGTGGTTCTTGGTCGACGCCTCGGGTGAAGGCGGCGACCTCTGGCGACTCGTCCCCGGTCCTCGTCGGGAGGACGTGAGACTCACTCGCCAGGCCATCGGACTGGGTCCGACGACTCCCCAGGTCTACGACGCCCTCCCTCTATCGGGCGGTTCACTGCTCCTCGCGACCGACGTGGGCCTACGGAACTACAAGCCCGCCTCGGGCGAGATCTCGCCTTCCGTCTTCCCTGGGCCATCGGCTCCGGTGATCGCCATCGCTCGCGACGGATTGGGGCGGCTCTGGTTGGGAAACGACCGAGGGCTCTGGCTGAGCGAGGCCGGCGCGAAAGCCGCCGAAACGTTCGAGACCGTCCCCTGGGTCGGTCGAGGAGAGATCCTCGACCTCGCCCCCGACCCGCAGCATCCGGACGGAGTCATCGCCGCTCTCGGATCGAGGGGCGTCGCGTTTCTCAGGGCCTTTGCAAAGCCCTGACGCGTCCTCAGCGCCGTCGAGCGAGAAGATGACTCGCCCCGCCTGATACTTGCCCCGCCCGCCCCGGCCTGGCACATTCGACCCACGGGCGATGTGGCGAGTTGGTAACGCCGACGGCCGACAGGGAGCACGACTCATGACGAATCCGACTCGGCGCGAGTTTCTGGGGAGTGCGGCGGCGGCCGCGGCGGTGATGGGCATTTCCGGAAGGGCCGCCGCGGCGGCGACGCCTCGACCGACGGACGTCGGGATCGAGGACGTCTTGATGCGGTACGACGACTACCACTACCGAACGCCGATCAAGTTCGGCGGCACGGTCGTCGATCGCGCCACGATCCTGAACGTCACCTGCATCGTCCGCACTCGCGACGGTCGCACGGTGCAGGGATTCGGGTCGATGCCGATGGGGAACGTCTGGTCGTTCCCCTCGAAGAAGCTCTCCTACGACGATACGCTCAGCGCGATGAAGGCCCTGGCGACGCGGATCCGCGACCTCACCGCCGGGCATCGCGAGCCGGGGCACCCGATCGACATCAACCACGACCTCGACCCCGACTACCTCAAGGCGGCGAAGGCCACGGCCGCCGAATGGAACCTCACCGAGCCGATCCCCCCGCTCTGCACCCTGGTCGTCGCCAGTCCGTTCGACGCGGCGATCCACGACGCCTTCGGCAAGGCCCACGGCCGAAGCTGCTACCAGACCTACGGGCCGGAGTTCATGGCGAACGACCTGTCCGCTTACCTCGGCCCCGAGTTCCGGGGCGAGTACGTCGCCAAGTACGTCACCGAGCAACCCAAGGGCCGGATGCCGATGTACCACCTCGTCGGCGCGGTCGACCCGATCGTCGCGTCCGACGTCGTCAAGCCGATCGGCGACGGCCTCCCCGAGACGCTCCCGGAGTGGATCAATTTCAACGGGCTGACCAACCTCAAGATCAAGCTCAACGGCGAGGACCTGAACTGGGACGTCGACCGCGTCATCCGCGTGGATCGGGCCACCGCCGAGACCCAGGCGAAGCGCGGCGTGTCGGAGTGGGTCTACTCGCTCGACTTCAACGAAAAGTGCCCGGACGTGAACTACGTCCTGGAGTTCATCGCCCGTCTGAAGGCGAAGGCCCCCGAAGCCTTCAAGCGGATCCAGTACATCGAGCAGCCGACCGCGCGGAACCTGGCCGCGGCCAAACCGCACGCGCTCGACGAGGCGTCGAAGATCCTCCCCGTCGTGGCCGACGAGTCGCTCACGGACGTCGAGAGCCTGCTGCTCGCCCGCGACCGCGGCTACACCGGCGCGGCCTTGAAGGCCTGCAAGGGACAGAGCCACGCCCTGCTGCTGGCCGCCGCGGCGCAGAAGCACGGCATGTTCCTCTGCGTGCAGGACCTGACCTGCCCGGGAGCCTCGCTGATCCACTCCGCGGGGCTGTCCGCCCACATCCCGGCCGTCCGCGCGATCGAGGCCAACGCCCGTCAGTACATGCCCGAGGCCAACCGCCGCTGGGAAGACCGCTTCCCTGGCCTCTTCCGCGTCAAGGACGGCACCATGGACACCTCGTGCCTCAACCGGCCGGGGTTGGGAGCGGTGGAATTGTGAGTTGATTTTCAGAAAAGTTCTCGCCTCAAGCTCGCTGATTATTTAAATTCCCTCACGCTGGACTGAATTGATGAGTCGATCACATCGTCCATCGAGAGGGTCGTTGAAATGTTGGCTGCGTCGATGTTGTGCCTCGCCCTGGCCGTGACCGGGCAGTCGGACCAGAAGTGGGCCGTGGTGACCTCGCGAGAGGGGAACTTCACAGTCGAGATGCCCGCGAAGCCGACGCGGACGCGGTCGTCCAGCGTGCAAGGGTCGAACGGTCGCATGAAGATCGAAGAGATCCTCTGCGAGACGGGGCGAGGTGCTTTCATCGTCACCCGGATCGAGTCGCAGGTCACGATCGCGAAGAGTGCGGAGGAGGCGTTCCTGGACTTCGCCCGCGACTATTTCGCCGCCCAGTTCAAGGGGAAGGTCACGTCCGACAAGAAGGTCCGGCTCGACCTGAACGCCGGCCGCGACTTCACGGTGCGGGTGCAGGTCCCCGGCGAGGGGACGGCCGAACTCCGGGTCCGCGAGTATCTCCACGGCCGGACGATCTACGCGCTGATCGCCGGGTCGGAGCCCGGCCAGCCGCTGCCGCCCGAGACGGCGAGGTTCCTCGGCTCGTTCGCCCTGGGCATCCATCCCGAGGGGACCACGATCAAGGCCGACACTCGCGAGACCGAGGCCGTCGGTCGAGACCTCCCCGGCTGGGGGACGGCCATCGACCCGGACGAGGACGTCACCTTCAACCCCTCCCAGAAATCCCTCATCCTGGAGATCCCCGGCACGCTCCACGACCTCGTCGCCGACATCGGCAAGTTCAACGCGCCGAGGGTCCTCCGCCCGGTTGAAGGGGACTTCGTCGCGACGGTCCGGATCGACGGCTCGTTCAACCCCAAGGGGAAGTCGACCAAGGAGAAGACGTACCCCCTCAACGCCGGCGGCCTGCTGATGTGGAAGGACGCGGAGAACTACGTCTCCATCCAGCGGACGGCGATGCTCGGCAAGGGAGACCAACTCAAGCCGCTGATCCTCTTCGAGGAACGCGAGGGGGGCCACCGCGGGGCCACGCACAACCAGATCCCCCCCAACGGCCCGCTCTACCTGCGTCTCGAACGCCAGAAGGGCCGGATCACCGGCGGCATCAGCGAGAACGGCAAGAGCTGGAAGATCCTCAAACCCATGGACACCACCTGGGCCACGGGCCCCATGCAGGTCGGCCTCATGGGCGTCAACACGGCCTCTGAGCCGTGCAAGCTGAGGTACATGGACTACTCGCTGAAGTCAGACTGACCACCACGGCCGTTACCGATCCGACGGCTGAATTCGAGCCGAGAGCTGCTCGCAAAGCCACTGCTCGGACCACAGCCGCCGGACGGCGTTGAATGAGTTCGCCCGGGTCGCGGTGCGGAGATAATCGCGGGGATCTTCGCCGTAGGTCACACCCACGATCACTCGGCCCCCGGACGTGACCGAATACCAATCCGCATCGGTTTGCAGTGCGGCGAGGACGTCCGTGCAGAGCTCTTCGAGTTCTTCGGCGTCCTCGCCGAACGCTCCGCTCTCGACTAGAAAAGCGAGTGCCCCGGCCACCCCACTGCTGTCAGGAAACTCCCCCAACAGCCAACCGTCGTCTGGGTTGGCCCATCGGAGCCATGCTGAAAGCTTTTCGAGATCGTCGAAAGCCTCCCACGCGTGGCCCTGATATCGATACCCCTTGACGTAGTAATCGGCGGCAACTCGCCGCAGGCCCTGCTCAGTGGCCACGGAATAGCCCAGCCAGTTACCCACTTGCCCCAGAATGAGTGCGAACGCGTACGGTGTTTCGTCCGGATATCGCTGACGAAAGTCACGGAACTCTTCGACGATCGCTCGCTGTAGAGTCTGTGCAAACGTTGAACGATCCATCGACATTCCGGCTATTCCTGTCGCTCGTGACTTCCGACTGTCAACGCTTGAAGCATGCCTGCCAGACGAAAGCCCTCGCGGCCTCCGTGCGTCTGCAGCCCCTTTACCACAAAGGGGATCAATTCCTCGGTGATTTCCAGTTCGAGCGGGCAATGCCAGAAACACCGAGTGTGGAAACGGCGATAGAGTTCGGCGGCCTGCTCAGCGAGTTCGCTCCGCTTCCGCGACGGCATGATCTCGGCGTGCGAAAAAGACGAAGCATCGCCTTCAGAGGTCTCCATGCTCAAATCCTTCCGATCCCGGCCGCTTCGAAGGTTCCTACTTTTCGCAAGCTTCTCATGGAAGCTTATGCTCCTCATTCCACAAAAGCGAGCCTCGCCGACATTCGAAACGCCAGCGGCCCCAACGGATCATCGGGGCCGCTCTGCGTTTTCAGGCGATCGGTCGGTCAGGGGGTGATCTTGTCGACCTGGAGGACGCCGACGTCGATGTACTGGCCGCCGCGGTCCTGTCGGCAGGAGACGGCGATCACGTTCTTGCCGGGCTTGAGCGTCTGAAAGGCCTCGGGGCCGAGCGGGGTCAACTGGTAGTTGTTCACATGCTTGGGCAACTTGAGTACCGAGACGCCGTTGAGGAAGACCTCCACGTCGTCGTCATGCTGGACGTCCAGCCAGACCTCGCCCTTGGGGGCCTCGGCCAGCGTGAACTCCTTGCGGAGGCGGATCTCCGGGGTGTTCCACACGGTGTTCATCGGGGCCAGTTCCCGACGGGCCGAGCCGAATCCGCTCATGCCCGTAGGCCAGGCGGAGTCGTCGAAGTCGGGCTGGTTCCAGCCGTCGGCGGGGGTGTCCGTGGTGTACTTCCACGGCTGCGGGCCGGACTTGGCGGTGGGGACCAGCTGGGTGGTCCGATACGTCGTCTTCGTGTCGTACAGCCCCGCGTGGGCCGAGGCGACGGTCTCGGCGGGGAACTTCAGGACCTCGCGATCGTAGGTCATGAAGCCGTTGACCTCGACCTCAACGTCCGTCGTCTGGGTGTAGACCCCGGCGGTGAGGCCCATGCCGGCGAGGACCTTCAGCCGGTCGATCAGGCCGAGGTAGCGCGCGCCCAGCTCGTTCGTATCCTTGAAGCTGACGTAGCCCCAGTTCCCCTTGTCGGTGAACGTGTGACCTTCCATCGGCAGGCCGAGGCCGCCGAACTCGCCCAGGACGACGGCCCGGTTTTCTTCGAGCGGAGGCATCCCGGGGCCGGGGTAGTTGTGCATGTCGTGGACGTCGCCGACGCCCTTGTCTGTCCAGCCGCTGGCGTTGTTCACCAGCCGGGAAGGGTCGTACTCCTTGGTCCAGGCGGTGACGCGCTCGGTGTCGTGCTGGCCCCAGCCCTCGTTGAACGGGACCCACATGACGATCGACGGGTGGTTGTGGAGGGCGTCGATGATCGCCTTCCACTCAGTGTCGAAGCCGGCCCTGGATTCGTCCGTCTTGTTGTCGGCCGAGGGCATGTCCTGCCACACGAGGAAGCCCATCTCGTCGCAATGGCGGTACCAGCGGTCGGGCTCGACCTTCACGTGCTTGCGGATCATGTTGAAGTTGAGCTTCTTCGTCACGTCGAGGTCGTACTTGAGGGCCTCGTCCGTGGGAGCCGTGTAGAGGCCGTCCGGCCACCAGCCCTGGTCGAGCGGGCCGTACTGGAACAGCGGCTTGTTGTTCAACATCAGCCGGAGCACGCCGGCCTCGTCCTTGCCCAGCGCGATCTTCCGCATGCCGAAGTAAGAGCCCACCGCGTCGCCCCCGTCGCCGAGGTCCGCGCGCAGGTCGTAGAGGAACGGAGAATCCGGGCTCCAGAGCTTGGGATCGTCCAGCGGGATCGCGACCGGCTCGCCCGCCGCGCCCATCACGTGGGCGACGACCTTATCGCCGTCGAAGACCGCGAACCGGACCGGCTTGCCGGCCTCGCCGCCGACGACGTTCGCCGTGATCTGGACGGCCTTGGCGTCCACGTCCGGCACGATCTTCAGCGAGTCGATCCGCGCCGCGGGGACCGGCTCCAGCCAGACGGTCTGCCAAATGCCCGTGACGGCCGTGTACCAGATGCCGTGGGGCTTGAGCACCTGCTTGCCCCGGGGCTGGCTCCCCGTGTCGGAGGGGTCGGCGACGGCGACGACGACTTCCTGGTCTTCTTTCGAGAGGTCGAGCGCGTCGGTGACGTCGAAGGTGAACGGGTCGAAGCCCCCCTTGTGGCTGCCGACCGCCTTGCCGTTGACGAAGACGTTCGCCTCCCAGTCGACGGCGCCGAAGTGGAGCAGGAACCGCGTGCCGGCGGCGGGCTTCGCCAGCGGGAAGGTGCGGCGGTACCAGAGCCGCTCGTCCGGCTGCACGCCCTTGCGCACGCCGCTGAGGGCCGACTCGATCGGAAACGGGACGAGGATCTGGCCCTCGAACGCCTCGGGCTTCGCCTCGGCCGCCGGTCGGACGGCGTAGTCCCACAGGCCGTTGAGGTTCGTCCACTTCTCGCGGACGAGTTGCGGGCGAGGATACTCAGAGTGGACCGTGACCGGATCGACGTTCGCGGCCCACTTGGTCTTCAGGGTTCCCGACGCGGGCGCCCAGGGCTTCGCGTCGTCGGCGAGGCCCACAGCCGGCAACGCGGCCAGCAGAGCGCCGAGGAGGATGCGTCTCAAGGGTTGTTCCTTTCATGATCGAAGGCGGCGACGTCAAGACGTCGAACTCGCCAGGCAACGGCCTTCCCCCCTTGCGGGGGAAGGTGGCCCGAAGGGCCGGATGAGGGGGATGATCGGCGTCGGATGCGCATTCCGTCGCATCCTCTTGCACGCAGCGGCGGTCGTCCCCCTCATCTGACCGCTGCGCGGTCTGTCTTCCCCCTCCAGGGGGGAAGACGTCAACACATCGATTATCGCAGGTGGATCACTCGGTTTCCACCGTCACGGCCATGACGACCGGCGCGGTCTGGTCCTCGCCCTTGACCAGCTCGATCCGCGAGATCGTCTCCGAGGGGCGTTCGGGCTCGACCTTGACGTGGCGGACCTGCCGACCGCGGAGGACGAACGCCGAGTCCGAACCGGGGACGTCGACCGGCCGGATGTAGTCGGCGAGATGGACGCCGTCGAGCAGCGCGTGGTCTTCGGTTTTGCCGTCGGCGTAGTGCAGGCGGACGACCATCGAGGTGGTCTTGCGCGGCTCGCCGCCGTTGTACGCCCAGCCGCCGATCCCGCCGAGGATGTGGATCGCCTTCGCCGGCGCGTTGCAGTCGATGGCCACCGAGCGGGGCATCTTCGGAGCGACCTCGCCGATCGGACCGTAGAGCATGATCGCGTTCGGGACGCGGTCCCCCTTCGGGTCGATGAGCTGGTAGGGCACGCCCTGGAACTCCTTGGGCTTCCAGTCGGCGAAGATCAGCCGCTCGACGGGCGACTCCGAGCCGTGGAACATCCCCCGGGTGGTGACGACGTCGGCCGCCTTGCGGAGGTCCAACGGCAGGTACTTGCCGCGCGCCGTGAGGAAGGCGAGCACGTCCTTGAGGCCCGCCTCGCCGAGCTGCTGCTCGAAGCCCTCGGGCATGATCGACTTCTTCGAGGCGGCCATTTCCTCGATGTCCTCGCGGAGGATCGAGTGGGTCTTCGCCTCGGCGTCGAGGATCTCGACGGCCGTGCGCGATTCCGACGCCAGCAGGCCGTTGAAGACCCGGCCGTCGGTCGTGGCCACCGTGTACTGGACGAAGTTCCCCTCGACGCTCCGGCTGGGGTCGACGACGTGGACGAGCAGCTCCGCCCTCGGGTGAGAGGCCATGCCGCTGAGGTCCGGGCCGACCTCCCCCCCCTCGCCGCTGTGCTTGTGGCACTTGGCGCACTGGGCCGTGAAGACCTGCTTGCCGCGGGCGGCGTCTCCCCCTTCCAGAACCACCTTCGACAACCGATCGACGACGGCCTGACGGTCGGCGTCTGGAAGCGCCCCGCCCCGCGCGATCAGAGCGGAGGCCCGCTCCGCCAGCTTCTTGTCAGGATGCGAGGCCAGCGCCTGCTTCTGGTCGAGTGCGAAGACGTCCCAGCCGATCTGGCCGGCGTCGACGGCGTCGAGCAGGTCGGCCGTCCATTCGGCCCGGCCGAGCAGCGCGCGGACGGCCGCCGTGCGAGCGGCCGGCGTCATCTTGGGCAGGGCTTCCAGCAGCGCCTTGCCCGTCGCCCGGGCGCGACCGCGAGCGAGGGCCTCGATCAGACCCGAGGCCAGCGCGGGGGACGTGCGTGGCGAGAGCCGGCTCGCCAGGTCGGCGGCGATCGCATCGTCGTCCGCACGCATCTCGACGACCTCCCGGGCGGCGTCGGCGCGTCCGCGATCGGACACCTTCTCGTTGTCTACGTCTGCCAGCAGGTTCTTCACGACGACCTCGGCGGCCTCCTTCATCGCCGAGCTTCCCCAGCGCGAGCCGAGCGCGACGAGCCGGCCGCGCCCCTCCGCGGGGAGCTTCTCCAGCAGCGTGGCGAGAGCCTTCTCGGTCGCCGCGTCGAGCGCCGGCCGCTTGTCGGCGGGCCAGCCCTTGGCCTCGCCGAGCACGACCTGCTGCGCGATCGCGCGGCCGAACGGCGAGCCCGCCGAGTCGGCGAACGCGGCCAGCACGCCGCCGATCGAATCGACCGGCCCGCCGCGAGCGTGGTGCTCGGCGACCCGGCCGACGATCGTCAGCAAGGTCGGCGAAGGCTCCTGATCCGCCTTGATCGCGGCCAGGGCCTTGAGGAAGGGTTCGGCGTGGGCCGCCGCAGCGCTGGTGGCGGCGTCGGGGAGCCAGCGGTCGCCGGCGCCGAGGCCGGAGGCCAGCGCCTTCGCCACGGCCTCGCCGGCTTCGGGGGTGTTCGGCGCGTCGGCCAGGGCGAGGAGCGCCGCCAGCCGGACCTGGGGATCGGCGTCGTTCAACAGGCCGGCGGCCACGATCGCCTTGACGGTCTCGGCGTCGTGCGGGGCGACCTGCAGGGCGTTCCGTCTCACGCCGGCCGAGGGATGCTTGAGCGCCCCCAGCACGGCCGTGCGGGCCTTGGCGTCGCCGTCGACGGCCCCCAGGCCGCGGAGCGTCCAGAGGGCGTGGATCGCGCCGGCGTTCAGTCCGATCGCGTCGACCTTCGGGTCGGCGGCCATCGCCAGCAGCGCGGGGACGACGTCGGGCTTGCCGCGTTCGATCAACAGGCGCTGGGCGTGCAGCCGCCAGAACTGGTTGTCGCTCCCGAGCGCCGCGACCAGGCCGTCGGCGTCGGCGGGGTCGAGGGGCTTCCACGAAAGGGCCGGCGCGTCTTTCCAGAGGATCCGGTGGATTCGGCCGTGGGTCTTGTCGCGGAGCGGGGTCTCGTAGGCGTTCCCTTTACCCGTCTTGAAGCCCTGGGGCGTCGGGTTGTGCTGCACAATGTAGTTGTACCAGTCGATGACCCAGACGTGGCCGTCGGGTCCGACCTCTCCCCAGATCGGCGCCGTCCATTCGTCGTCGCTGGAGACGAGGTTCCAGCCGTTGTACGCGGCGAAGTCGCTCCCCTTGGGCTGGAGCGTGAACGTGGCCATCAGGTGCCCCGTCGGCTCGGAGACGAACGCGGTCTTGTTCCAGTAGGGCGCCGGATAGGTCCGGGCCGTGTAGAGGGCGTGGCCGGCGGCCGCGGTGAAGCCGCCGTGGTTGTCGACCTGTCGGACCTTGTCGGTCTCGGGGTAGATGTGGTTGGTCGCGGAGATCATCCGCAGCACGGCCGGCGACCAGCCGCGGACCGACTCGTAATACCGGTTCGGCACGCCCAGAAAGACGCTCGGGCAGCCGTTGGCCGTGGAGGCGAAGACCAGGCCCTCCTCGCTGAAACCCAAACCCCACGAGTTGTTGGACGTGCTGCGGAGGAACTCCAGCTTGGAGCCGTCGGGCTTGAACCGGTAGATCCCCTGGCCGAAGTCCACGTTCTCGCCGCCGACGACGCCCTTGAAGGCCGAGTAGCCGACCATGCCGTAGATCCAGCCGTCGAGCCCGTAGCGGAGGTTGCTCGGCCCGGCGTGGGTGTCGCTGGTCCCCCAGCCGGTGAAGAGCACCTTGCGGACGTCGGCCTTGCCGTCGCCGTCCGTGTCCTTGAGGAAGAGCGTGTCCGGCGCCTGGAGCACGATCACGCCGCCGTCGAAATAGCAGAGGCTCGTCGGGATGTTCAGGCCCTCGGCGAAGACGGTGAAGGTCTCGGCCTTGCCGTCGCCGTCGCGATCCTCGCAGATCTTGATCCGGTCGCGGCCGGTCTCACCCCGGCTCTGCTTGGTGTTGGGGTAGTCGAAGCTCTCGGCGATCCAGAGCCGGCCCAGGTGGTCCCACGTCGCGCAGATGGGCTTGGCGATGGCGGGTTCGGCGGCGAAGAGGGAGGGCTCGAATCCCTTGGGGACGATCAGATGTTTGAGCGACTCCGCCGGCGAGAGCGGCTCGGGCATCGTGCGGTAGGGTTCGCCCTGCGAGCCGAAGCGCTGCGCGGGAAGGTAGTTGGGGATGTCGCCGGCGGCCGCGACGACCTTCGCGGGCGTCAGGCCGGGCGTCACTGTCGGCCGCGAGTCGAAGACCGGCCGGCCGACCGCCCAGCGAATCCCGCGCTCCAGCAAAGCCTGAAATCCGGGCTGCTCCCACGTCCGCGAGTCGTGGCCGTAGGCCGTATAAAAGACGCGGCCCTTCCCCTGTTCTCGGGACCAGGTGTACGGCTCCTGGTCGCGGAGCTGCAAGACGTGGCGGCCCTTCTCGTTGTGCTTCTCGTGGACGTAGGTCTCGTCCCAGGTCTTGAACGGGACGAGCCCTTTCATGATCGGGTGTTCGGCATCGGCGACCGTCGTCTCGAAGACCCCCGTCTCATGGCTCTTGAACTGACCGCCGATCAGGGCGACGCACTCCGGCGAGTTCCGGAAGCAGAACGACGCGCAGTGGAGCGGCACGAACCCGCCGCCCCCCTCGACGTAATCCAGCAGCGCCTTCGCCCGATCGGGGGCGATCTCGTCGATGTTGGCGTACAGCAGCAGGGCGTCGTACTTCTTGAGATTCTCCAGGTTCAGAGCGGCGACGTCCTCCGTGTAGGTCGCGTCAATCCCTCGGAGAGCCAGCACCGGCGTAATCTGGGCGGCGCGGTCGGCCGGCGCGTGATGGCCGCGGTCGCCGAGGAACAGCACGCGGATCGGAGCCGAGTCGGCCGGTGCGGCCGCTAGCAGCCCCGACAGGAGGATCAGGAGGTGCGTCATGGAGGTTCGCTCTCGCGGAATCGGGAGACGTGTTCGTCGCACGGCGAAGTGAATCGTCCCCTGATTCTAGCGGATCAGCCGGGGATCCTGTACAGAGCCGGCCGCCTCACAGCGGGGGCGACGGCTGATTCGGACGAGTGTAGGATGATCTTCGACCGCAAGATTCGACGGGCTTCGACGAATCGCAGGGTGGAACCCATCGTGCGCACGTCTTCGTTGAAGGAGCAGCCTGTGACGGACGCTCGGCGTGGTCTTTGGTTCGGCCTCGGTCCGGTCTTCGCCTTCGAGACGCGGTCGTGCTCGCGACGGTGGCAGTGGTACGCGGGCAGGGCGTTGTTCGTGGCGATGCTGCTGGCGGCGCTGGCGTTCGTCCACCACTACCGTCCGGCCAACGCGACGACGATTCAGGGAATGGCGAAGCTGGGCCAGAACTTCTACATCGCGCTGGTCGGGATGCAGTTGACGCTGGTGCTGCTGGCCGCGCCGGCAGCCACGGCGGGGGCCGTCTGCCACGACCGGGCGACGGGCATGATGACGCACGTCTTGACGACGGACCTCACCCCCGCCGAGATCGTCGTGGGGAAGCTGGCCGCGCGGTTGGTTCCCGTCCTGGGCCTGATCGCCTGCGGGCTGCCGCTCGCGGCGCTCCTGACGCTGCTGGGGGGAGTCGATCCCGATGCGCTCTTCGGCGCGTTCCTGGTCACGTTGGGCGTGGCGGTGCTGGGGTGTTCGCTGGCCTTCGCGTTCTCGCTCTGGGCGAAGAAGCCGCACGAGGCTCTGCTGGGGGCGTTCGCCGTCTGGGCCCTCTGGCTGCTGGGCCGGCCGTTCGTCAACCTGCTGAATTCCGCCTTTGGACTGGCGCTGAACGTCCCGCCGATGCTCGACAACCCCTACGCCCTTTGCTTCCGCCCCTACTGGTGGCCGGGCTCGGTCTCGGCCGAGGATTACGTGTGGTTCGCGGGCCTCTGCCTGGCGGCCTCAGCGGCGCTGACGGGCCTGTCGATCCTGATGCTCCGACGCGTCTGCACGCGGACGGACGTCCCTCGCAAGTCGAGCCTGCGCGGCCGGCTCGCGGCGATCGGCGAGCGGATCAACCCATTCCGATGGTTCCCGGAACCACGGCTGGACTTCAACCCGGTCCTCTGGCGCGAGTGGCGGCGGACTCAGCCGTCCGGGTTGGGTCGGGTGATCAGCGGGCTCTATGCGCTCGTGGCGGCGACGGCCAGCGTGGGGGCGATCGTCGCGCCAAGGTCGACCTTCGCGATGGCCTGGGTCAACGGTTTGCAGGTCTCGATCGGGATGCTCTTGCTAGCGGTCGCGGCGGCGACGGCGCTGGCCGAGGAGCGGGTCCGCGGCAGCCTCGACGTCCTGATGACGACGACCCTGTCCACCCGCGAGATCGTGGTAGGCAAGTGGCTGGGGACCTTTCGGCGCGTCCCCTCGCTGGCCTTGCTGCCGACGCTGGTCGTCCTCTGCGGCGATCCGTGGAAGTCCTTCTACATCCCAACCATTCTCACGACGTTCCTGTTCGTCCTCGTCTGCGGCGCGGCGGTCTCGGCGCTGGGCCTGCTGGCGGCGACGTGGTGCTCCCAACCGGGCCGCGCGGTGGCCGCGACGGTCTCGATCTACGTCCTGATCGCCGTCGTCCCGCTGTTCGTCGGCGGCTTCCTGGGCGGCCCCAATAACGAGGGGGCGATGATGCTCAGCCCGTTCTTCTTCGCCGGCGAACTCGCCGCCGACCTCTGCACGCGGGGCGCCGGCCGCCAACACATCGACGCGGCGTTCAAATGGATCTGCGTTTACGGCGTCCTGGCCGCAACCTTGATCGTCCTGACCCTCCGCACCTTCAACCACTGCCTGGGCCGCGTTGAGGACGGCTGGGCCCAAGCGGGCGGGGTCCGGCCGACACGGAGGTTCGCGGCCCCGCCTCGACCGAACCTCGGCGATCAGCAATCGTGAGCCGCGGCCGGCCAGGGCTCAATGAGTGGATCGTGTGAAGGGAACGCGATTTCTCGCCGAGAACTCAATTGAGGCGAGAGGCGCGGCCGCTTCCTGCCGATATTGACGATCAGGGAGGGCTCGACGGCGACAGTCGACGTTGCACCGTCGTACACCTCGACGATCAGGCGGGCACTGGGCGTAGCCACGCGTTCACATCGACTTGCAAGCGCGGGGCGGCCTCGACCTCATGTCATCTCCGCAGGGGACCTAGAATGCGGCCGGGCTTGCTCCGAACGCTTGCGGCCATCCCCTTGTTGCTCCTGGCGTTCGAAGGCGCCGTCGGAGGCGAAGAGCCGTCGACCGCGGACGTCCTGAAGGAGCTCATGAAGCGGATCGACACGCTCGAAGAGCAAAACAAGGATCTTCGAAACAAGCTGGAGAAGTCGGGAGAGGCCGAGAACCCCGACGAACAGCTCAGGCGGCAAGTGCAGGAGCTTCAGGATCGCCTGAACGCCATCGAGAAGAACCGCGAGCCCCATCTGCCGGCGGCCATCGAGGACAAGGACGTCGAACCAGCACCAGCCGCCGGAACGCGTGAAGACGGATCGTTCAGCGATTACATGGACGGCAAGGTCGTCGAGCCCTCGAAAAAGCCGGGAGTCGTCGCCAAGAAGCCCGACGCCGGAGGAGAGCCGCCGAAGGCCGACGCCCCAACCAAGGCGCCCACGGAATTCGTCGTCGGCAAGCAGAAGAAGATGAGCGGGGAGTGGAACAACGGGCTCCAGTTCCGGTCCGAGGATGACGCGTTCTCGCTCCACGTCGGCGGTCGCGTCGATTTCGACAACGTCTGGTATCAGCCGACCGCCAAGAACATGCGATTCGGCAGCGACAACGCGACGCGATTGGCGGACGGCAGCTCGTTCCGGCGTATGCGTCTACGAACCGACGGCCGGCTCTACGACTGGGTCGACTTCGTCTTCGAGGTCAACTTCGCCAACCTTCAGGACTTCTCCAACCAGAGCGCCGCGGCCACCACGGTCGGAGCGGTCGGCATCACCGATTCGAACCTAACCTTCCGCGAGATCCCCGTACTCGGGAACGTCCGGGTCGGCCACTTCCTGGCTCCGATCAGCCTGGAGCACATGACCAGCTCGAACTTCGTCTACTACATGGAACGGTCGCCGCAGTTCGACGCGTTCGTGAACCGATTCGACTACGTCAACGGCATCAACTTCTTCAACACCTATCTGCATGATCGTGTCACGCTCTCGTCGGCCCTCTTCCGCTCGGGGAGCACGACGATCAACCCGTTCGGCGCGGGAGCCGGAGACGGTGAGTACGCCTTCGCCATCCGGAGCACCGGCCTCCCCATCTACGAGGACGGCGGCCGCAAGCTGATCCACCTCGGCATGACGGTCATGGAGCGCACGCTGGACAACCACAGCTCGTCGCCCGGCGACCGAGCCCTGGTGCGCGCGGGCGCCACCAAGACCGACCTCCCCAACGTCATGCAGACCGGCACCTTCTACTCCCCGTACGGCGAGTATTACCTGAACCCGGAGATCGCGATGATCCTGGGGCGGTTCTCGCTCTCGGGTGAGTACCTTTGGTCGTTCGCCCCCTCGGCCTACACCGGGATGACGGCTAACTCCGTCCTCTCCGGCCCCGTGGGGAGGCTCGACTATCACGGCTTCTATGTGGAGTCGGGCTACTTCCTCACCCGGGGCGACTACCGCCGATACAACAAGAAGCAAGGGAGCTGGGACCGGACGGTCCCCCTCGAAAACGCCTGGTGCATGAGAGGCCCGGACGGGAAGCTCAGCACCGGCCGAGGCGCGGTCCAACTGCTTGCGAGATTCAGCTATCTGGACCTGGTGTCCGGAGACCCGGTTCTGACGGCCAAGGCCGGGGCGCGGGCCGGCGTCGAGAATGACGTGACGCTCGGCGTCGCCTGGTACATCAACCCCCAGGCGAACATGCAGGTCAACTACGTCCACACCCAGATCAACTCGGTGCTCCGCAGCGCGAGCGGAAGCTTCGACGGACTCGGCCTCCGCTTCCACTACGACTTCTAACACCCCCATGGGCGCCCCGCCCCGCCTTCATCGCCCACTCGACCTCCAAGGGAAGGAACCATGAAGCGATCGTCTCTTGCGCCGTCGGCCTTCGCGGCGCTCGGCCTTCTGACCCTGCCGGGCGCGGGAGCTTTCGGCCAGGCTCCGACCGACTCCAAGCCCGTCACGCCCCTGGTCACGGCGGAAGCCCCTCCCCTCGCCGGCCATCGCTGCCTGGTTCACCACCGGCATGAGCCCGCCTGCGCGACGTGCGTCGCCGTGCAGTCCACCACCACGACCACGGCGTACAACTACGCCTCGAAGTCCAGGGTCGTCTGCTATCCGAAGGAGCGCTGTTCCTGCCTCAGATGCGTGTTCCATCTCCACGGACATCATCAGGGCTGCGAGCCCGTCGTGAAGGCGGTCGTCAAGCGGGACCTCGTGAAGACCAAGGTCACGGAGGAGAAGCAGGAGACGACCTACGAAGGCTCGCTTGCGCCAGCGCCGCCCCCCGCGAGCTGTCGGTTGCACGGCCTCGGCTGCCGGGGCGAGCACTGACCGACGATTGCCGAGTCCCCTACCCGCCCTGGCTCGACCGTGGAGGGACTCGGACCGGGCGCATTCGAAACGGCAACAGGCCGTCCCGGACGCGCCTTGCAAGGTGCGCCCGGGAACAGCCTGGTCGTTACGCTTTTATCTGGGTGGGATCAGCCGAGGAACTCGGAGAGCATCCGGTCGAGGGCCAGCTCAAGCCGTTCAGGGGTGTCGTAAGTCCCCTCGGCGATCTGGCGGCGGATCTCTTCGACCCGTTCGTGACGGATCTCAGGAAGACGGCTGATGCCGTCGAGCATCTGGCCCAGGGGCGAGATCTCGACCTGGTCGCGAGGAGCCCCAGCATGGACGGTTTCGCCGGCGTCCACGCTGAACGAGGCCAGCCGCGGGTAAATGGGTTGAGGGCCTTGCGCGCCCCCTGCGCCGAAGATTTCCATCGTTCGCCTCCTTATGGGGTGCCGTGGCCGAAGGCCTGGCCTTCAGCGGATCAGGGTGCCGTTCGATTCGGACGGCTGAGAGTCTTCTTCAGAAGAGCGAGCCGACTGACGGTCAGCCGGGGTTCTCAGCTCCGGTCTTCGTCCACTGCATTGACGTCCGAGGTCGAACGTCGATGGTTTCAGTATCGGACCCCTGGCCCCCGCCAGTTGAGTCAAAACCGGAAAAAACCTCCCGCCAGGACCCAATCAGCGCCGGATTCGCCCTTGCTGCGCCGGGGACTTGAGTCCCTCAGCCAGGGCCTGCGAGGTCTGGGCCAGCCCCTGGGTGAGGGACTGGACTCTCGCCTGGAGCTTCTGGACCTCCTGCTGCTGGTCGGGGGTTGAAGCGCGGGCGAGCAGGACGTCCAGGGTCTTGGCGGCGTCATGCAGCTCCTCGGCCCCCTTGCTGAAGACCTGGGCCGTGTCGTAAACCGCCTGCACCCGCAGGTCCTCGTTCGACGGCTTGTAGAACGGGCTGAGGACGAAGGGGTTGGTGTAGATCTTCTGGACGAGCTTGTCGGCCCAGTCGGTGGCGTCGCGGATGTTGGAGATCGACCGTTCGATGTCGGCCTTGCCGTCGGTGACGATCTGGACCCCCTGGGCGGTCAGCAGCTCGGCCTGGTAGGCCACGCGGTTGCCGCGAGCGGCCAGCATGTCGACCTGCTCGATGGTCCGGTCGATCCTCGGCCGGTGGACGGACAGTACGTCCTTGACCGAGCCGACGGCGTCCTTCGCCGAGCCGATGGTCAGGCGGATGTTGTCGCGGTTGTCGCTGAGGATCAGCTCGACCAGGCGGGTGATGACGTCGAGCCGGGTGACGGCCGCCTCGATCCTCGGCGAGGTTCCGCCGATCCGCTTGGCCAGCTCCTCGACGTTCCCAACGGTCGTCTCGATGGCCGGGCGAAGGGCGTCGCTCATGTCCTTGACGTTGCTGGAGGCGTCCTCGAACGAGGCCAGGATCTGCCGGAGCCGGGGGCCGACGGCGTCGACCGTCTGGCGGATCTCGCCGATCGTGTGGCTGAGGTGGTTCCGCTCCTGCGGGCCCAGGCCGACCTGCTCGATGATCGGGTCGAAGAACGACGACTCGACGCCCGTGATCGTCTGCCCGGAGACGAGAGCGACCTCGGACGAGCCCGAGGAGACCACGTTGACGTGGCTCATCCCCGTCAGCCCCGGCGCGATGGTCACCTTCACGTCCTGGCGGAGCTTCTTCAGCAGCTTCTCCGGCATGGAGAGCCGCACGCGGGCCCGCAGCGTCCCCTCGACCTCCACCAGCGAGAGGTCCACGACGTTGCCGGCGTCGAGGCCGGCGATCCGGACCGGGCTGCCGATGCGGATCCCCTGGCCGTCTCGGAAGACGACGTCGAACACCGCCTGCCGGGCCAGGAACCCGGGGCCGTCGCTGGCCAGGCCGGCGAGCACCACCACCCCGGCCAGGGCCGCGAGCACCAGCAGGCCGATCCAGACTTCCCTCATCGACGATCGTGGACGCATCGGGCTCCCTCCCGGCGCCGCGGCCCTTTCGCCCGAAGGCGAAGAGGCCCGGCCCCGTCACGGGGTCGGCGGTTGCAACAGCGAGGGCCCGTAGACCGGGACCGCGTGGTAGACGAACAGGAACCAGGTCATATTCAGCAGCAGGATCGCCGCCATCCCCAGGCAGGCCGCCCGAACGACGGCCGACGAGGTCGCGGCGATCGGATCGGCCTCGGGATGATCGTCGCGTCGGAGGCCCTCAGCGCAGGCCGGGGCGGCGATCGCCAGGCCGAAGAGCACCCCCTTGACCACCACGCCGACGACGTCGCGATACCAGAGCATTCGGACGAGCATCAGGAAGTACATGTCCGTCGAGAGCCCCATCAGGGCCTCCGACGACTTCCAGCCCACGACCGTCCCGACGACGCATCCCCAGAGCGACAGCAAGGGCGTCGCCGCGACCGCGGCCATCATCCGGGCCGCGGCCAGCCGGCCGCCGCGGAGGGCCGACGGGTCGGCGGCGTCCCGGCGGAGGCGCCTCAGTTCGGGGACGATTCGGCCGGGGAGCAGCCCGGCGAGCGTCAGGCCGGTCATCATCGAGGCCAGGTTCCGCAGCAGGCCCACTCCCACCACGGCGCCGGTGCCGTCGACGAACGTGCTGCCGAAGTACGCCTGCATCGACAGGAACGAGCCCATCGCCACATGGACCAGCCCCACCAGCGGGAACCCCGCGCAGAGCATCCATGAAAGCTCATGCGTCGCCGCATGGCGGAGGGTTTCGCCCTCCTCGTCGTCGCGGCCGGCGACGATCGCCCCGGCGGCCGAGGCCGTCACCATCGCCGTGGCGCCCAGGTACGTCAGGGCCCCGACGACCAGCCCGCCGACCCACGCGATCGGGGCGAGCAGCCCGGGGATTTCCGGGGCGCGTCCGCCTGTATTCGCGCTCGTGCTGGTGCTCATCGTCGCGTCCCTCTCATGACCTGGGAATGGTCCGGCGGACCTGGGTGGTCGGCTGATGCTGGGGAGTGGCCGTCGGCCCGGCCGGCGACTTCCCCGCCAGCCAGTTCTGCCAGCGTTCGACGGCCGGCTGACGCTCCGGAGCCTCTTCCCAGGGAACGTAGCCGAAGTCCTGGCCGGTCCGCTTCTTCAGCTCCTCGTGGGCCGCCAGACGGACGACCGGATCCGGGTCGTCCAGGCGGCCGACCAGGGCCGGAATCACCTGCGCCCCGGGCCGGCGGTCGCCCAGGCTCAACGCCCGGGCGCGGACCATCGGCGCGGGATGCTCGATTTTGCGGAAGTTCCGCGGCTTGGCCATCCCGCATCCCTGCGACTGGGCCAGCAACAGGATCAGCGCGGCCGTCCCGAGCGATCGTCTCATCCTTGGGCACTGCTCTTCCATGAACAGCGTTCCCGGGGACGACGCCTCGACGCCGACGCGCGTCGCGGTCGTCCCGGATCGTCGCGGACTTTAGTCGAAGTCGATAAGCCCGGCAATCCCAAACGACCTTCCTGCCCCGGCCTCACCTGAGGAGTTCCAGCCCCGGCAGCTTCCCGCGGACGAGCATCGCCTCGCGGAAGGCCTCGAAGATGGCCCGATGGCCCTTCACGCTGGGATGCTTGTCCCAGGGAGAGACCCGGAACTCGTCGACCGACAGGCTCTGAAAGGCGTGGCTCAGGTCGATCACGTCCAGGCCGTTCGCCAGCACCGCCGACCTCATCACCTTCTCAACGGCCGGGCTGGCGAGCTTGGCGTCGGCCCGGGGGATCATGACGATCGTCATCGGAACCCCGGCGCTCTGGGCGAACTCGGCCCATCCCCGATAGCCGCCTTGAAGGATCGACTCGGCCTGGCCCTGGAGCTTGCCGCGAAGGACGTCCGGCGGATCCGTCGGCGAGGCCCCGCAGCGGTCGAGGGCCTGGCGGACGTAGTCGAGCACCGGCGGGATCTCCGGCCGGGGCTCGGCCCGGACGATCGCTTCCAGGTGCATCTCCTCCAGCGCCGGGTCGAGGACCGTGGCGTCGCAGAGGATCCAGTCGGGTTGATACCCGGCCGCCTCGTCGACCATCCGGGACAGCCGCCGCGAGGGCGAATCGCCCGAGACCGAGAGGTTGACGACCTCCACGCGGGTCGCCGGGTCGGTCGCCCCGTCGAGCCAGGGCTCCATCAGCCGGGGGTACGCCTCATCGTCGCCGACGCCGTGGCCCATCGTGTTCGACGACCCGAAGAAGACGATCCGGTAGACGTGGTGCGGCTTGGGGAGGGCGACCTCCGGAGTCCGATACCCTTTCGAGTTCGTCCGAAACCGGGCCCCGTTCCAGACGAGGTCCGCGTTCGGCCGCAGCCTGAGATGGATGTAATCCTCGGTCGGCTGGGCGATCCCGGACGCTCCGAAGGGGACCCAGCCGGGGGGCGGAGCGTCGGGGTCGGCGTCGCGGTTGGCGTCGATGAGGGCCTCGTAATAGCCCCGGGTCTGCATCGCCCCCAGCTCGCGGCCGAGCCGGGTCTTCCCCTGCGCAGCGCGGACCCAGTCGTTCTCGCGCCCGAAGGCCGAAGCCGCCAGGATGACGAGACAGGCGACGAACGACAGAGCGTCCGCTCTCCCCTTTGCGGACGACATCCCGGCCCCGTGGCCTTGCGCGGGCTTGGTCATGACGAGTCCCTATGATCGACGGCGCCGCCCCGGCCCAGGACGTGACAGAGAGCGGCCGCCGGCGACGCCTCCCAATACCTCAAATCCCCCCCCTCGTCCAGCCGGACCGACCTTCCCGACGGCGCTGGGATCGGCTTCGATTTTGGCTCCGTTCGCTGCGACAACCAGACCCAAAATCGCACCTAACTCCTTTGCACCAAGAACCCTGCATCCGACAACCCGGCCGCTTCGTTCGCGCGATCTTGCGAGACGACTCACTCCGCATCTCGAGAAGCTCGATCAAGGCGGCTCATCCTGCGTCTCCTCGCCGCTCGCCCTCGACCTGGCTCCGAATCGGGTTCGTTCGCCACCGATTCAGAGCCGATTCGACAACCACAACCAAATCCACAATCACGACTTGCGCCGAACCAAGAAGTTGGCTTCGTTTGACGAAAACAGCGAGTCGCAGCACCAATCTTCGCTGTTGAACGATCAGCCTCGGGGGGCATGCCCACGCAAGCGTGGCCATGCGATCGGCGACGGCCGCGCAGCCGACCCGAGTCGGCTTCGTTCGCGCGTTCTTCGGACATCCCTCGCCCAACATCACCAGGAAAAGACAACTCTGGGTGCCATGGCCACGCTTGCGTGGCCATGCGAAGGGCGAAGGTCACGCACTCGCCCTCGGCGGTTCATGGCTACCCAAGCGTGGACCTGACACCCGACTCCAACCCTCAATCCAGAAACGGTTTCCGGCGGGTGCTCGTGGAGTTGGGCGAAAATCGTCGGCTTTCACCCTCGCACGGTGAGCCCGCAATCCAACCGAGATGCCAAAGAGCGCAGGAACGGCGACTCCCTCTACTTCAGAGTTTACGACCAAATCGCATTCGACCGTCCGTCGGACGTCACAGCCGCTTCAACCGCGCCAGTCCGTCGCGGCTTTTGAAGACGGATGTCAGGTATGGCGTCTGGATCGACGCCCCCTGAGTACCCATCAGTGGAACTGCAAGACCGACTCGGTGATGTAGCATTTCCGGCAAAGGAACACGTAGATCATGCCGCCGTCCTTGAGACCCTCGACGCTGCCGAGGTGGTCGAGTTGGCCGTAGAGTTCCATCGGCTCGCCGCATTCCGGGCATTCCGGCGTCTCGTCGCCCTGGATCCAGTCGGGATCGCCGCCGAGCTTGTGCCGATCGCCGGCCTCCTGATGGCCGTAGCTGCCGTCCACGAGAGCCTTGGCCTTGGACGATTCGGGGGCCATCCGCAGCGGAATCTCGGGGATTGGCTCGCGGTCGCTCATCGGCACGTCCTCCATTCCTCGGACCAAACTCGACGGTCTTTCCCCGCCGAATCAAACGTTCGTACGATCAGATTCCGCTTTGTGGACCGGACCGGGCCGCGACTCAAAGGGGAAGGATGCGCACACGACTTCGGGATTCCTCAACGACCACCAACGCCCCGGCCGACAACTCGGCTTCGTAACGCGTCAGAGCCGCAAGAACGATCGCCCCGATATGCTCGGGAAGGACTCGCCGCCCCCGCACCTGGAGAACACTCGGCCCCCCGGCGTGAGTCAGGGCCAGGGCGGTGCCGAAGTCGAGGTCGTGAGTCAGCACGACGCGGCTCTCGGCCAGCGCCCATGCCATGATCGTCGAGTCGTCGGCGCGCGGATCGCCGACCTCCGCCCAATGGACGGCGGGCCAGCCCGCCTGAGTCAGCAGCGGCCCCCACTCGACTCGACCGACAGGTTCATGTCCACGACGATCCGGAGGCTCATCCGACCACCAACTCCTCCTCCCGTTCCTCAAGCCGCCAGGCCGCGTAAGCCAGAGCCTCGTCCAGGTCGGCCGGTTCGAGATAGGGATACGCCCGGAAAATCCGCTCCCGCGACTCACCCGAAGCCAGCAGGCCGACGATCGTCCCGACCGTCACGCGCAGCCCCCGGATGCACGGCTTGCCGCCCATCACCTTAGGATCATGAGTGATTCGTCCCAGATTCACGGCGCCCTCCTCACCGATCCTTGTCCGCTGAAGCGCGCAATCAGTCGTCCCGGCCGCTGATCGGGAGCCGGTAGCCCGCCGCTTCAGCCAGGCCCCGCCCCGGCCCAGAATACCAAGTCGAGTAGGCTGGGTCTCGACCCACCTACCGGAAGCCCCTCCGCGCCGCCGCGCCATGGGCGACCGCTGCGAAAGAAACTCTCTGCAATGCCTGAGATCAAGCTGAAGAGACCATCAATCCAGCCTGCCCCTGTTCCACCCTGGGAACGCCGATCAGGTACGGAATCGGCAGCGGCGATCCGGGGGAAGAGACGACGCCAGACTCCCAGGAATAAGACTCGGGGGCGGCTTCTCGCGCCAGTTCCAGCAGTTCGGCCGGGGTCCGCATCCGGAGCGTCGAGACGACGCCGTCGAAGAGGATGGCGAGCGGCAGGACCGGGACCACGTACGTCCAGAACAGGCGGGACCAGCGGAACGGCCGGACCTTCGGCGTGAGGATCAGCACCCCCAGCGGCACAAGCGCCTGGACGGCGAGCGCGGGCCAGGTCCGACTGGACGGCTCCACGATCGCAATCCCCCGGCGATCGCGGACGGCCGCCGCCAGGAGGTCGTGGGCGTCGTCGTCCCGGAAATGGTGAAAGGCGGTAAAGAGAGTGCGGAAGCCGGACAGGTTCGGCGGGACGGAGGCGGCGTCGACCGGCGACGGCTCGAAGCTCAGGCCAGGCGTCGACGTGGAAAGGGTGGAGAGCGCCTCGACATTCGGATACTTATCGGTCAATCGCACCGACGCGTCCATTCCGGCCGCCCGAAGCGCCGGCAGGAGCGTGGGCCAGGGCCCGCCGCCGCCGGAGCAGAGGTCGGTGATCTGATGAGCGCCGCTCCGCCTCATCGCAGAGGCCAGGATGGGGGCCATCGCGTCGTAGAGCCTCGCCTGGCGGATCGCGGTCACGAGGTAATCGGTGGCGGCGTCGCGGAAGAGCCTGGGCCACCAGGAGAGGTCTTCCAACTCCACGAGATGCAGGCGCTTCAAGCCACGATCTCCGATCAAAGTCCGGGCCGCGCCGGCAGCGATTTGCTTTGGGCTCGAAGGCCGTCGGCGACCTTGGCGATCGAGCCACGCATTCGGATCGAGAGCCGTCTTTCGAGAATGCGACGACTTCCATCAGCCCCAACCTACAGATCCGTGGCATGAGATCACGCGAGATTCTCAGCCCCGCGCCGTTCGTACTCTGGCCAGCCGTACGACCCTTCTTGCTCCTCGACGCCAAGCTCGCAATTCGACGCCTTGGGAAGCGCCGCGAAGATCCCATCCTTGCGGGCCTTGAGCAAAACCCCGCGGAGCATGTCGCCGAGAACAGCGACCAGGGAAGCTGTATCGCCGGAGGACAGTTCGCGAGGCGTGCCGTCTGGGAGGATCAGGGCGAGCGTCCCCCCCGCCTCGACCACCTCATACGTCCTGGCCCATTCGGGCCGCTCCAGGACGGTGTCCTCGATGAACTCGTTCCAGTCGCCATCCGGCTCGGGATCACGGCGGGTGTCGAAGACGAGGCACATCCAACCGCTATCATACAGCCCGAAGCCGACGTCGATCCTCGACACCCGTTTCCCCTCGCCTGGGCCGGGATTGGCCTCTGGATCGAAAGACTTCACGCGGTCAGCAACGAAGGCGTAGACATCGGAGAAATCCTGCCGCAGGTCAAGTCGTTCCATCCTCAGACCGCCTCCACACGCATAATGATAGACCGATCCATCAACGCTGGATCGCAATTCCGCCTCCAGGACGAATTGTGCGCCCGATTCGCCGATTCATGCGATCGGCGTTTGCAGGCCCGCAACGCAGCCGAGATTGGCGACTCGGCCGCGCGGGGCTCTTCAGGGCCGTCACACCTCGGTCACGCTGCCGAGCGTCGTCGTCGACGCTGGCAGGCCAGCACGCCGAGTCCGCCGCAGCCCAGCAGCACGATCGAAGCCGGTTCCGGGACGGCGGCGTCTCCGAGGTTGAGGCTTCCTTCCAGGGCGACGACTTCGGTCGATCCGGGTCCGAACACGGTCACGCGAAACAGTCCGTCGGTGAACTCCGGACCCTTCAAACCGAGCGGCAAGGCGTCGCTCGAAAGCGCCTTCTGGGATCGGTCGAGCAAGGAAAGGATCGTCAGACCGGGGATCGTCGTCGCGCCGTCCAGGCTCGTGGGTTGATCCGCTTCGATCCCATCTCCGTTAACGCCGGGGATCGAGGTCGGTTGGTTGTCAGCCGTCCAAACGGTGAAGGCCGACGTCGCATAGCTCGGCTGGAACGTCAGCGAGCCCACGTGGACCGTAAGCCCCAGCGGGGCCACGAAGGGGGTGTTCGTGAGCCGATTCGCGTAGAGATAACGCCCCATCCCCGGGTCGCTCAAACCGTCGATGGTCGCGGTGTCGTAAACCAGCGTACCCGTAAACGCATCACCGACCCGAACCCCGCCGCCGAAGTTCCCATTGACGTCGTTGACGACCGTAATCGTCCCCGAGAAGTTGAACGTCACCAGTTCGGCAGAAGCCCTCCCGCCAACACCCAGAACCACCGCCGCGAGCACGACGCATCGCCCTGCCATCCAATTCCGCATGACAAAACATCCTGTGTGGCATCCGGAGTCGATTCTTGGAAAGGTATCTCGACCCCACCCCTGCTTGGAGGGACGCCCACAGGGTAGCATCCCCGAGAGGCCCGATCCACACTTTTAACCGCACAAACTGACATACCTGTTTCAACTGAATAAACCATCACAATCTCCCGGCGCTGGAGCTGAGTTTGTCCGTAAGGGACACTGTCATCGCTCCGGAGAATCCCGGAGGTCGCTCGCAGCCCGCTACTCCGGCCGGAAACGGCCACCGATGAACCGGATGGACACCGATCGAGAGGAGGTCCTCATCGATCTTCGCTCTCCTTCTCTCGATGGCTCCCACCGGAGTCCATCCCGGCCCATCGGCGGCCTGCATCTGCTCTTCCCACTCAGCGGACAACCACGTGTCGCGTCGTGCGGACAAACTTGATGTCGCGTGACAGGTGGTAGACCCGGATAGAATCGACCGGTGATCGCGTCGCATGAGCCATCGCCGAGTCAGGAATTGATCCATGAAGCCGTCCCTCCGTCTCATCGCCGTCCCCTTGGTTCTCGCCCTCGCCTGGCTCGGTCTGCCCGTCAGGGTCGCCCAGGCGCAGGAGGCTGCTGACGCCGTCCGGGTGCTGAGTTTCAATCTCTGGCACGGCGGCGATGCGGGGAAGCAGCCGCTCGACCGGACGATCGAGGTCATCAAGCAGTCGCAGGCCGACGTCGTGGGATTACAGGAAACGGGCGGGATCGCTCCCAGGGACGAACCGCGTCCCGATCGAGCGGCCGAGATCGCGAGGCGGCTGGGATGGCACTACTTCGACCAGGGGGGCCGGACGGGGATCATCAGTCGGTTCGAGATCGTCGCCCCCACGCCGAAGAAGTGGGGCGTGAAGTTGGCGCTTCCCTCGGGGCGGCGGATTTACGCCTTCAACGTCCACCTGGCGCACAGCCCGTACCAGCCCTACCAGTTGCTGAAGATCCCCTACGGCGACGCCCCGTTCGTCACCACCGAGGCCGAAGCGGTCCAGTCGGCCCGTGACTCGCGAGGCAGCCAGGTGGCGGAGATGCTGGCCGAGGTGAAGGCCGTCGCCGCCGAGAAGCTCCCCGTCGTGCTGACCGGCGACTTCAACGAGCCGTCCCACCGAGACTGGACGGAGGCCGCCGCCAGGGCCGAACTCTGCCCCCTGAAGGTGGAATGGCCGTCGACCGGGGCCGTCGAGAATGCGGGGTTCGTCGACGCCTACCGGAGCGTCCATCCCGATCCGGTGGCATCGCGCGGCCTGACGTGGACGCCGACGACCAAGCCCGGGGATCCCAAGGACAAACACGATCGCATCGACTTCGTCTTCGTGGGCGGTCTTGAGCGTCCAGGAGCGGCCGTGAAGGCCGTCCGGATCATCGGCGAGTCGCCAGAGTCCGCCGACGTCGTCGTCAGCCCCTACCCCTCCGACCACCGGGCGGTCGTCGCGGAGTTACAGCTTTTCGGCGACCGCTGATCCAGGACTTCACGAATCAGGGTTCAGAGCGTGTAGTCCGTGTACTCCGCCTGGCAGGCCGTGCCGAACGCCACGCGGAGGGTGCGTTCCTGGGGCAGGCACTGGACGCAGGCGGAGGTGATCCAGTAGTCGCTGTGCATGCAGATGGTGGCGTCGGAGGGCTCGCCGCCGTCGTGGTCGGACATGATGCGTTTCAGGTCGTCCGACGAGAGGCCGGCCGCGTTCTGGAGGAGTTCGTCGAACCGGCACATCCGGCGCAGCGACGAATCGAGCACCCGACGCCCGCGGAGCGGTCGGGGGGCCCTGGCGTTGTAGACGCCCTCGACGGGAACTTCCACGGCCGCGGTGGCGGGGCAGACGTAGTTGTTGGCGTGGAAGACGAAGTCGTCGCCGTCGTTCGGCCGGCGGACCTCCGCCCGGGTGTTCGACAGTTCCAGCGACGCAACGTCCCCCGTCGCGTCGGCCAGCATCAGCAGGCCGCTCCCCCAGCGCGAGTTCCGCGAGAGTTTGTCGACGGCCTCGGACACGGTCGCGGCCTCGGCCAGGGTCTCGCTGATCCGCATCGAGATGGTCGGCCCCGCCCGCCCCGGGTCGAGCGTCGCGAGCGTCTGAGAGTAGTCGTAGGTGATCGCCAGCCCTTTCTCGTTCACCCCGTCGATCGCGCCGGCGAGCGGGGCGACGGTGAACTCGATCGAGCGCAGTCCGTGGGCGGGCCGGCTTTCGCGGATGAAGAAGAACGGCTGAACGGGGGGCAGGTAGTCGAAGTTGTGGGCGATGATCGGCCGACCCGTCGCCGAAGCCGCGCCTCGAATCGCCAGCGCCGAGCAGCCGCCGGGCGGCGGCACGTCGACGGCCCCGTCCACGCTCCCCAGCAGCCCCTCCACCGCCTGCAAGAGCCAGACGCCGTCCACCGGCGCGTCAGCCCCCGACGCGATCCCGAGCGTCCGCTGATAGTTCCCCGGAGAGCCCGCCGCCACCGCCGGTGACGACACCCGCCCCGCCCTCGTCCGGGCAATCCGCCGAAACGCCCCGAACGGCAGCCACCACGGCCGTTTCAGGCAGAACGCCTCGATCTTCCGAAGATCCTCGTAAGCCCGATGGATCTCCTTGCCCAACGCCGTCCCCTGGGCGCGACCCATGTCGTATGCATCCCCCTGACATACGAGAGCGCGGGAAGGCGTCTGTATTTGAGGCACGGATGTCCTCGGTGTGGAGGGCGAGATGGGAAGTTCTCGAAGTCAGGCCACTGGGTCATCCCATGATAGCACGCCCGTCCCGAGTAAGGTCAGGAGATCCTCGGCCCGCCCGGCCGTCCTCCCCAGACGCCCTGCTTGAACTCCCGGACCGACGAGCCGAGCTGCTCGATCAGCCCGAGGACGAAACCGACGAGTCGCCTCCAATGCCTGCGCATGCCGTCGCCTCCTGACTTGGATTCGAGTCCCGAAGCCGGCGAGCCAGTCGATCAGGCCTCCCCGTCGACCTCCGCCTTCGGTCATTAAGCAGCCAGGCCCGTCAGGAATTTGGCGACGCAATACAAACCCGCGACACCAATGAGGAGGAAGCCGATGTTGCGGAACTTTCGCGTCCTGGCGACGTCCTCTTCGGGACTGGTCGACTTGTAGAACGCTTGCGGCTGCAGCGCCATGAAAAGGCCGATCACCAGAGGGATCGCAATATCGACCATGCCCGCCACGACAACCTCCCGATGATCGGTCTTGCAAGCTGAGCTCATCGTCAGCCGAGGCCCAGATCGTACACGAGGTGGGCCTCCGGGACGATCTGCTCCTCCGGGATGGCGAACTCGCGATGCACGATCAACTTGAGCCTCTCCCAGACCTCGGCCGGGTCGACCGCTTCGCCTCGCTCTTGAAGGAGTTTGACGACGAACCCGTGGATGTCGCCGAGGCGGACGAGCGTCCGAGCCACGTGGTTCGGGATGGAGACGTCGAATTCCTCTTCGATGGTCATCACAAGTTCAACGATATCCAGGCCCATCGCTTTCACCACCTCGCGGGGGAGATTCAACGGAGACTCGCCGAGCGCATCTGATCTGACCGATCAACTCGTCGTTCGTCTTGATGGACTGCCTCGCCTTTCGATTCAAGTTGAATCGACTCGACCATCGATGACAAGGTGACGACCTGCGTCTCGGCCGCCTTGAGATCGTCGGACGTCCGTCTTGTGCGGCCTCACGGCTTGGGAAACAATGCGGATATAAGGCGTTGCGGCGTCGTTGCCTGCGTTTCGCGCGGCGGTCGGTCGGCGTATCGAGGGGCTCTGAGACATGGAATCGAACATCGCCCAGCCCGCGTCGGCGGCCTCGTCCGAGGACGCGATCCTGGCGGCCGTCCTGGTCAAGAACGGCGTTTTGACCCAGGACGAGATCGAGGAGGCCCGCCGGTTCGCCGAGGAGCACCGCCGCGATTTCAAGCAGGCGATCCTGGAGAAGAACCTCATCTCCCCCGAGCGGCTCAACCAGCTCGCCTTCGAACGCCTGCGCGCCCTCGCCGACGCCCCCGCGCCCACTCCCGACGCCGCCACGACGACGCCCGCGCCGGCCCCGTCGGATTCCAAGGCCGTCATCGTCCTGACCGACCGCAACCAGGTCCAGCGCGACGTTCGCAAGGACCTGCAGGCCCTCTCCCAGACGGCCTCCGTCCCCGAGCTGGTCGGCCAGATCCTCGAACGGGCCATCGACTGCCGCGCCACCGACATCCACTTCGACCCGATCGACAACGGCCAGCGGATCCGATACCGGATCGACGGCCAGCTCCAGGACATCGTCTTCCTCGAATCGACCGTCGCCGCCGCGGCGCTCAGCCGGATCAAGGTCATGTCCAACCTGAACATCGTGGAGCGCCGGCACTCGCAGGACGGCCGCATCACGATCATGTACAACAACAAGCCGCGCGACCTTCGCGTGGCCACCTTCCCGACGATCTACGGCGAGAAGATCGTTATCCGAATCCACGAGGTCCTCACCGACGTCGTCGGCTTCCACCACCTGGGGATGTCCAAGGGCCAGGCCGAGGTCATGGACCGGCTCATCACCCAGCCCTACGGCGCCATCTTCGTCGCCGGGCCGGTCGGGGCCGGCAAGACTTCCACCCTGTACAACTCGCTGGAGCGCATCAACTCGCCGCTGCGCAACCTGATGACGATCGAGGACCCGATCGAGCATCGCATGCCGGGCGTGAACCAGACCCAGGTCGGCGGCGGCCCCGGCGAGATGAGCTTCAGCGAAGGCCTCCGCGCCCTGCTCCGCCAGGACCCGGACATCGTCATGATCGGCGAGATCCGCGACGAGGAGACCGCCCGCATCGGCATCCGCGCCGCCCTGACCGGCGTGCTCGTCTTCAGCACCCTGCACGGCTCAGACGCCCCCAGCACCATCAGCAACCTCTACAACTTCGGCATCCCCGGCTATCAGCTCTCCAGCAGCCTCCTCGCTATCGTCTCACAGCGCCTCGTCCGCAAAATCTGCCCCAACTGCCGAACTTGCTACACCCCCGACGAGAAGCTGCTGCTCTCCCTGGAATTGGACCCGGATGAGCACCAGGGGGTCCAGTTCCACCGCGGAACCGGCTGCCCGGCCTGCTTTCAAACGGGCTACATCGGCCGGACCGGCGTTTTCGAAATCATGGTTGTCAGCGAGGAGTTGCGCGATCTGATCTTCCAGCAGATCCCCCGCGACGTCCTCCGGCGCGTGGCCATCGACCTGGGAATGCGAACGTTGAAGCAGTCCGCGGTCGATAAGATTCTTGAGGGCGTCACCACGGTGGAGGAGGTCTACCGCGTGGTGTCGTTCTGACTCGATCGATCCGGGCGTACCGACAGGAGGTCGGCAGTGCACGCGCATCGTCTCCGCAATCGTCTCTCGGCGGCGGCCCTGGTCGCGGCCTCGGCCCTGGCTGCGCCCCAGCTCGCGAAGGCCGACGACAACCCGGGCCTCTTCGGCCGGCTCTTCCGGATGGGCAGCAACAACGGGTCGAACGCGGCGAAGGCCAGGCCCAACGGCTCGCTCCCCTACGGCGGCGACAAGCCCGCCGCGGCCGGCCGCAACGCCAACCACGATCACGACCATGACGCGGGAGGCGACCAGTTCATCCCCCCCGCGACGGCTTCGCGAGGCCCCGCGACCCCCGCGCCGGCTGCAACCGCCGCCGGCCCGCTCTCCGGCCCCGGCCCATCGACCCCCGAGGTCGCCGACACGGGCTCGGCCCCCCCGATCACGCCCCGTTCCCGCGTCAGCAGCGCGGCGACCGAGGCCGACCCGCTGCTGACCCGCATGGCCCTGGGCCGCTCCAACGACGGCGCCCAGTTCGGCATGTTCCTCCAGATCTTCGCCGACGGCACCGTGATCGACTCCGAGGGCGTCCACCGGCTCTCGCCGACCGACATCCGGCCGCTCGCCGAGCTGGTGGGGTCGGGCGAGCTCTCGCGCAACCGGGGCCACTGCGGGGCTCCGTCGGGCGACTACATCGAGGAGGTCCACGTCGTCGTTTTCGAGCGCCGGCTGGGCCGCCTGACGGCTCAGCCGTTCTCGTACTCGGGCAATCCCCAGGGCTGCGACGCCTCCGTTCGGCAGCTCCACGCCCTGATCGAGAGCCTGCAAGCCCGCCTCAGCGGCCAGCCCGCCGCCGCGACGGTCGCCGCTTCGCCGACCGGCCCCGCGCCCTCCTCGCCCCCGCTGAACCTTACCCCGACGCCGACTGCGACGACGGCCGCCCCGATCGTCTCGGCCCCGGCCCCGATCGTCTCGGCCCCGGCCGCCATGCCGCCGCAAGCCGCGTCGGCCTTCGGGGGAGGCCCGGTGCGGACGGCCCGGCCGTCGACGGGCCGCGTTCTGCCCCCCCTTGACGGCGCGACCGGCCCGGTTATCCCCCTGACCCCGGTCGACCCGCACTGAGGTTGGCCCACTCAATCGTGATAGCCGCCATGCCCACGCGAGCGTGGGCATGCGATCGGCGTCGATCGTGCAGCCACTTTCCCACACCGGTCCATGGCCACGCGTGCGTGGCCATGGTACCCGAGGATCACTCTTCCAAAGACGGCATCGCAGCTCGTCGAGCCCGCCGCGATCTGGCAATCCACCCGTCCGTCGCATACAATGGATAATGATTCTTGATCGGCAGCGGCTGCGAACGTCTCTCGCAAGCTCGCGGCCTGGGTGGAAGGATGCGGCCGTGGCGAAGACTCAGACCGACGACCTGGCTCCCCTTGAGGTGCCGGAATCTCCCGAGGACAAGTTCCGGGAATTTCTGGAAATCCGCGGTGAGAAGCTGACCGATCCCCGGCGCAAACTGGTCCGTCACATCTTCAGCAGCCACAAGCACTTCGACGCCGACGAGCTGGTCCGCGACCTGCACGACGCCGGCCACGCCATCAGCCGATCGACCGTCTATCGGACCCTCCGCCTGCTCGTCGAGGCCGGACTTCTGCGCGAGCTGCGGCTCACGAACCGCTCGGCCTACGAGCACGACTACGGCTACCCGGCCCACGACCACCTGCACTGCACCGTCTGCAACCGAGTGGTCGAGTTCCGCAACGAGGAACTCCTCAAGCTCCGCGCCGAGGTCAGCCGCGCCCACGGCTTCCGCGCCACCGGCCACCGCTTCCTCATCGAAGGCGTCTGCTCCAGTTGCGACCGCTCCCACAGCCCCCGACGACGGCTGGACCTGATCTGACCGAAGGCGGCCGGCCGCGATCCCAAAGGCGGCGAACCGATGCCGCCGCCCGGGGTACGCATCGTTCCGGATCAACTCCTCGACCCGGTCCGCAACGCCCTGCCCCCGGGGGTCGCACAGGCGATCGCCGCCGACCAAGGCGTGAAGGCGTTTCGACGAACGAGCCGCTTCAGGTCGTGCCCCGGCCTACACGAGTCCTGGAAGTCGGGGCACCCCGACTTTAATCCAGCGACGGTTTCCACATATGGGTCGACACTGCGCCTGAAGGGCTGACGATTAAGGATCGCTTAACCACGAACCCTTTCGCCGCCCGGCTCGTACTACGACCGAAATCAGCGCCGTTCTCCGTCGTCGCCCGCGACGCTCGGATCGATGCGGCCGAGGTCGAAGTCGAAAGCGTCGACGACGCACCTCCGCCCGTAGGAGTCCGGCAGGCTGATTTGCGGCCTGGCCTTGCGCCGGCGGCGGCTTTCCCGCGCTCGATCTCGCCTCGGCCGTCGGGACGCAGGCCCTCTCGCACATAATTCACAGATCTTTTCATGAAGACAAGATCATTTGTTTCACTTCGACTCGCATTCGAGCGCACGACTGGTTAGATTGGCATTCGAAGGTTGAATCCAGGGCCCGCCGGGGCGGGCCGTTCGATGGAAAGGATCAGAGAATGGACGTCATCTACCGGTACGACCCATACGCCGATCCCAAGCCGAGGCCGGCGGCGGACGCCAAGGGCGCGATCAGGACGCTCCGCGAGGGGAACGATCGCTTCCGCAGCTACATCGACCTCATCCAGCATGGGATCGAGGAAGGTCGGAACGGGAACGCGCAGTCGGTCGTGGTCGAGGCGGAGCCGGTCCGGATGCGGATTGCGCGCGCCGTCGGCGGCCAGCCGCACACGCCCTACGCCCTGGTCCTGGGCTGCTCCGACGCCCGCGCCCCGATCGAGCACATCTTCGACCAGTCCTCCAACGACCTCTTCGTGATCCGGGTCGCGGGGAACGTTCTGGGGACGGAGTGCCTGGGGAGCATCGACTACGCCGTCCGCAACCTGGGCTCGTCGCTGTCGGTCATCCTCGTGCTCGGCCATACGACGTGCGGCGCGGTCTCGGCGGCCGTCGACCTGTACCTCGCCCCTCACGACTACCCGGCGCTGGGGCTCACCCACGCGCTCCGGTCGATCGTCGACCGCGTGCAGATCGCCGTGCGAGGGGCCGACAAGGCGATCTCTCGGGTGTGCGGAAGCGCCGCCAGGAACCACCCCGGCTATCGGGACGCCCTGATCGAGGCTTCCATCTACCTCAACGCCGCGCTCACCGCGTTCGACGTCCATCGCGAGGTCAAGCTGTTCGACGACGAGTCCCGAATCCGGATCGTCTTCAGCGTCTTCGACCTGTCCGACCTGGGGGTCCGCGCGCTTCCCGGCAGTCGCGACGAAGCCGCCACCTTCGGCGAGGTGACCGGGAAGCCGGCCGACCTCGAAAACCTGGGCGACGAGATCGCCAAGGCGGTCGTGGCCAAGGGGATGCTCGGCCCCGAGACTCAATCCGCCTTGAAGGTGTAAACCGAAACCACTTCGGGCCGGACGACCTTTTCGCCGGCCTGGAAGCCGGGCCGAATCCGCGCGGCGATCGTCTTGGCCAGGCCCGGGTCGGGGGTCGAGACGGTCGTCACCGCGCGTTGGCGGCGGGGGTCGAACACGTCTCCTTCGGCACGGAAGGGCTCGACGCCCTGGCGGAACATCACATCCTCCAGGGCGGTCTGGATCGACTCCAGCGTGCCCCGGAAATCGTGGGCCTCGGGCGCGAGCGCCGCCGCCATCTTGCCGACGTCGTCGTGAAGCTGGATCAAATCGACGAAGATCGGCCGCTGCATCTTCATCAACAGGTCCTGCTTGTACTCCTGAAGCTCCGCATGGAGCCGATCGACGATCCGCTCGCGGTTGGCCTCGGCGCGGACCTCGCGGTCGAACTGGCCCTGGAGCCCCGCCAGCTTCTTCCCCAGGTCCTCGCCCAGCTTCGCGACCGCCTCGCGGATCTCGCCCGCGAACGCGGCCAACGGCGGAGCCTCGGGCTCGACGGGGGGCCCGGGAGTGGGCTCAGGCTCGGGCTGGACGACGCCCTCGGGTTCGGGCTCGAAGCTCTCGGGTTCGATCTGAGAGACGACCGGCGCGGCGTCGAGCGTCAGTTCGACGGCCTCGTCCTCGGCGATGGGAGGTTCGGAGCCGGTCTCGGCCGGGGCCTCGGGGACGGGTGCAATCTCGTCGCGATCCTCGACGTCGGGCGACACGGGCGGGCTCCTTCAGGAACGAGCAGCGACGCGAGGCGAGATAGATATTGAGCCGTAGCAGAAGTCCCCTCTCCCGCCGGGAGAGGGGACCATTCACGCCGGCTGTTGATTGCGTCACCCTCATCCGGCGGTTCAACCACCCGGACTCGAGGCGACGACGGCTATCGAGACAGATCGTCTCAGCCGCCGGAAAGCGCGCCCGCGATCAGACGCCGGCGGCGGCCTTAAGAGCCTTCAGAGCCGGCTCGTAGTCGGGCTCCTGGGCGATCTCGGGGACGATCTCGACGTAGGTGATCTTGTTCGAGGCGTCGACGACGAAGACGGCGCGGGCCAGCAGCGGGACGGGGAGGCCCTGGATGAGGACGCCGTAGTGCTCGCCGAAGCTGTGGTCGTGGGCGTCGGAGAGGTTCTTGATGTTCTCGATGGCGGCCTCGGTGCAGAACCGGGCCTGGGCGAACGGCAGGTCGGTGCTCACCGTGTAAGCGGCCACCTTGTCGCCCAGCTCCTGAAGCACCTCGGCGAAGTGCTTCGTCTGCTTGTTGCAGACCGGGGTGTCCAGCGAGGGGACCACGTTGAACAGCCGGGGCTTGCCGGCGGTCTCGGCCAGCGAAACGAACGCCAGCCCCGCGCCGACGGCCTTGAAGTCGGGGGCCGCGTCGCCGGCCTTAAGCTTCGGGCCGACCAGCTCGATCGGGTTCCCCTTGAACGTCACCTCGCCCTTGCGCGTCTCGGCCATGGCTGGATTCTCGCACTTTCTCGATAATGAGGTCGACTCTCAGGAAGCCGACAAGCTCTGGTCGACCTTTAAGGTAGCCTTCCGCGGCGCGCCCCCGCAAGCCGCGGCCGGCCGCGAAGGATCCCGAGCCGCATAAACACGGAGGCGACCGATGAACGAGAATGTCGGCCGATGCCTGGAGGAGATCTTCTCGAGCGACCGCACGATCCAGGGAGACGCCTATCAGTCCCTCATGAAGGAAACCGAGAGCCCGGTCGACTGGGCCTACGAGGCATGGGACGACCTGCTCAAGGGCCTGTCCCACAAGGACAACCACGTCCGTTCGATCGCCTCGCAACTGCTCTGCAACCTGGCCGTCAGCGACCCCGAGGCCCGGATCCGCGACGCCTTCGATCCCCTGCTCGCCGTCACGAAGGACGAACGCTTCGTCACCGCGCGGCACTGTCTCCTCTCGCTCTGGAAGATCGGCCTGGCCGGCGAGGACCGCCGGGAAATGGTCGTCGCCGGCCTCGCCCACCGCTTCGCCGAGGCCGCGGAGGAGAAGAACGGCACCCTGATCCGCTTCGACATCTCCCAGGGGCTCCGCAAACTTTACGACCATTCCCGAGACGAGACGATCCGCGAGCAGGCCCTCGCACTCATCGAATCCGAACCCGACCTGAAGTACCGCAAGAAGTACGCGGGCGTCTGGAAGAAGTAGCCGCGTCGCGGGCGGGCTGGAGTCCGGGAAGATCACTTGGCTAAGATGAATTCGTTCATCTTCTGCGAAGCCGAGCCCGCACCCGAGAGTCGCCCTCCATGTCCGCGTCCGCCAGCCGGGATCCGTATCAGTTCGACGTCGTGGTGGTGGGCGCCGGGCACGCCGGGGTCGAAGCGGCGCTGGCCGCCGCGCGGCTGGGACGGCGCACGGCCCTCTTGACCATGAACGTCGACGCCGTTGGGCAGATGAGCTGCAACCCGGCCATCGGCGGCGTCGCCAAGGGGCAGATCGTCCGCGAGGTCGACGCCCTCGGCGGCGCGATGGGGGTTCTCACCGACGCCTCGGCCATCCAGTTCCGGCTCCTCAACCGCGGCAAGGGGCCGGCCATGCACAGCCCCCGCGCCCAGTGCGACAAGAAGGCCTATCAGGCTCTCGCCAAACTGACCGTCGAGAACCAGCCCAACCTCACGCTCCGCCAGGAGATGATCGAGGCCGTCGAGGTCGAAGGGGGCCGCGTCGCCGGCGTCCGCTGCCGAGGGGACGTCCTCTATAAGGCGCGTTCGGTCGTTCTGACCACCGGCACCTTCCTTCAGGCCCTGATGCACACCGGCGAGGTTCGCACTCCGGGAGGTCGCGGCGGCGACGCCTCGGCCGAGGGGCTATCCGGCAGTCTCCGCGGCCTCGGCTTCGAGCTGCGCCGGTTCAAGACGGGGACGCCGCCGCGGCTCAACGGTCGGACGATCGACTTCGACCGCCTGGACCCGCAACCGGGCGACGCCGAACCCGTCGCCTTCTCGTTCCTCACCGACCGGATCGAACAGGTCCAGGTCCCCTGCCACATCACGGCCACGTCGCAGGCCGTCCACGAGATCATCCGCGCCAACCTGCACCGCGCGCCGATGTACTCGGGACGGATCCAGTCGACCGGCCCGCGATACTGCCCGTCGATCGAGGACAAGGTGGTGCGGTTCGCCGACCGCGAGTCGCACCAGATCTTCCTGGAACCCGAGGGCCGCAACACCCGCGAATACTACTGCAACGGCATCTCCACCAGCCTCCCCCGCGACGTCCAGGAGGAGATCATCCCCCTGATCCCCGGCCTGGAACACGCCGAGATCATGCGCTACGGGTACGCCGTCGAGTACGACTTCGCCCCCCCCGAACAGCTTAGCCCAACCCTGGAAACCAAGGCCGTCCCCGGCCTCTTCTTCGCCGGCCAGCTCAACGGCACGACCGGCTACGAGGAAGCCGCCGCTCAGGGACTTGTCGCCGGGGCCAACGCGGCGCTCTCGGCGGCCGACGCCGAGCCGTTCACGCTCGACCGATCGACGTCGTACATCGGCGTCCTGATCGACGATCTGGTGACCCGCGGGGTCGATGAGCCCTACCGGATGTTCACCAGCCGCGCCGAGTATCGGCTGCTCCTCCGCCACGACAACGCCGACCTCCGCCTCACCGAGCGGGGTCGGGCCGTCGGACTGGTCGACGACGCCCGCTGGGCTCGCTTCGAAACCCGCCGCGACGCCATCGCCGGCCTCCGCGAACGGCTGACGACCACCCGCAAGGGGGGCGTCGCCCTATTCCAGACGCTCCGCCGCCACGACACGACCTGGGCCGACCTCGCGGCCCTGGACCCGGACCTCGCCTCGGCCGGGATCCCGGCCGACGTCGTCGCCCAGGTGACCATCGAGGCGAAATACGAGGGCTACGTCGGCCGCCAGGTCGAGCAGATCGAGCGGTTCCGCCGCCTGGAAGACAAGGCGATCCCCGCCGACTTCGACTACGCCGCGATTCCCCAGCTTCGCGCCGAGGCCCGCGAAAAGCTCGCAAGGGTCCGCCCCCGCTCACTCGGCCAGGCGGGCCGAATCAGCGGGATCAGCCCGGCCGACCTCGCCACCCTGCTCGTCCATCTCCGCCGCCGCCCCGCGTCCACCGCCGACGGGTCGGCCCGCTGAAATTGCCCCGAGCCCGGAAACTCCTCTCCCCCGTCTATCGCCGTAAATCATCGCCGTAGCCTCCCATCCCCCGCCGCGTCCGACAACCGAGATTGACAGAATCGCGCATTCGGTATTTGCTGTGCAGGACGTCTCCCCTTACCAGTCCTTCCAGAACGAAGTCCTGGAAAGCTGGGGAGATGGTTCCTTGCAGTCTTCAGGAAGAGGCTGACGCCGATGGCGAGACCGCACCAATGTGGTCATCCGATCAGCGACAGTCCGTGCCGTCGGCCTTCGCGGGTCCACGGCGCGTCGTCCAGGTTGGCTCTCGTCAACACGAGCCCTCTCCTCAGCCTCCCCTGATTGACAAAGACTCACGACTTTTTACAATTGGTCGAATTGGCAATTTCGGTAATTTTTATAGTCTTCGCAGGTTTTAACGCTTAGGCTTTTCACGGAGGTCAAAAGCCTCGGCGTGGGAGTCGGCAGGATCGCGATCGAGATCGTGACAGGGACGTGTCGCAGGGAGGCCGAACGGGGCGGTATCGGGTTCGCAGGAAGGTCGCCGGAGGGGCGGCAGTGCGAGCTTGAAAACGACCCCGAGGGATCATCGGGACTCAACCAACCATGAAGACCGTTTACACGACGGGCGAGGCTGCGAAGATCTGCAAGGTCAGTCAGCAGACCATCATCCGCTGTTTCGACTCGGGCCAATTGAAGGGGTTCCGGGTACCCGGCTCGCGATTCCGGCGGATTCCGCGGGAGGCGCTGTACCGGTTTATGAAGGACAACGGGATCCCCACCGACGCTCTGGAGAGCGGGCGGCGGCGGATCCTGATCGTCGACGACGATCAGGCGGTGGTGGACCTGATCGCCGAAGTGCTGACGGCCGACGGCCGGTTCGAGCACAAGGCGGTGAACAACGGGTTCGGGGCGGGGATGCTCGCCAAGGAATACCACCCGGACCTCATCATCCTCGACGTCATGTTGCCGGACATCAACGGCCAGGCCGTCTGCGAGCTGATCCGCCGGGATCCCAGCATCTCGGACATCAAGATCATCTGCATCTCGGGCATGGTTGAGGAAGACAAGATCGCCGAGCTGAAGACCTCCGGCGCGGACGATTTCCTCCACAAGCCGCTCGATATCGATGAACTGATCGCCAAGATCTGCCGACTGTTAGATATGGAGACCAGCCCTAACGCCTGAGTGCGAAGCGCCCGACGCGCCGCCCGATCCGGGGGGCCGACGGGCGGAAGGGGGTCGGGAAGGAGCCCGATCGTCGTGCGGTTCCAGTCGGGACGAACAACACCGGGAGAGCCGCTGCTCGGCCGCCTGTACGGGCTGGCGCGGCTGCCGGTCCGTCCTCATTCCGCGCGCGTCGTCGCCGCGGTCTTCGCCGACGCGGTCGAAGCCGAGGACGACGAGTCGGGCCCGGTCGTCCCCCGGACGCTCCCCGACCTCGACCCGGGCTGGCTCGCCGCCGAGGCGACGCCCGGTTCCCCAGGCGCGCTCCAGGTTCTGGCGAACGCCCCCTGGTGGCCTTCAGCGACAGCCTCGGGCCCCGCGGCCGAGGCGATCCAGAAGCTCTGGCGTCACGCCGTCGCGACGGCCTCGGCGTGTCGGTCGCTAGCGAAAGAACACGACGACCGCGATCCCGACGGTCTGATCCGCGCGGGGATGCTGCACGGCCTGGGTCGCTGGGCCCTGGCGGCCGTCGATCCTGAACGCCTGGCCCTCTGGCTGGCCGAACCCGATCGCGAAGCCCGCCGCCGCCGCGAGATCGCCGAGTTGGGCCTCGACCTCCGCGAAGTCGGCCGATGCCTGGCGGAGCGCTGGGGCTGCGACCCCTTGATCGTCGACGCCGCATGGCTTTACGGCGAGGACGACGCCGACCTGCTGGCCGCTGCCCGCGAGCCAGCCCGGTTAGCCCTCGTCCGCGAGGCCATCCGCCGCGCCGAGGCCACCCCCTGGGCGCTGGACCCGCCCGACGGCCGCACGCCGGCCATGCCGGCCGACCCCCGCCTGAGGATCCTCGTGGCCGAAGTCCAGGCTCGCACCGGGGCTCCGTTTACGGCCGCCGACGCCTCTCCCTTCGAGGAGCGGGCCGTCCGCGACGCCGCCCGGCTCCGAATCCGGCTCGCCGAGATGACGCGCACCGCCGCCAGCCGGCAGCGGCTCATCGACGCTGTCGCCGACTCCGTCCCCGACGAAACCCCGGAGAACTGGGCCGTCCGCGCCGGCCGAGCCTGGTGCGGCGAACCCGAGGTCAACGCCGCCCGCGTCGTTTGGCGCGAGCCCCGCATGGGCGCGGCGGCTCCAGGTCTCGACGACGAGCCCGAGTCCGAGAACCCGTCGCGCCGGGGTGCCTCCTGGACGATCCCCCTGGAATCGGCGGGCGAATCCATCGGCGAAATCCAGCTCTGGCTCGACGCCGACGTGCAGGCTCTCCACGACCGACTTGGCCCCACGCGAGTGATCGAAGCCTGGAAGTCGTGGTCGGCCCATGTCGCCGGCCGGGCCTTGCAAGATCGTCGCCTGCGCGCCGCGGTGGAGGGCTCTCGCGAGGCTTCGCGATCGGCCCGGGCTCGGCTTCAGACCGCCAAGCTTGACGCCCTCGCCGAATTCGCCGCCGGCGCGGGACATGAGTTGAACAACCCGCTGGCCGTCATCGTCGGCCGGGCCCAACTCCTTCAGGCCAAGGCCGAGGACCCGGAGACGAAGCGGTCGCTGGGAATCATCCTCAGCCAGGCGCAGCGGACGCACCGGATCCTCCGCGACCTCATGTTCATCGCCCGTCCTGGCACCTCCCGCCCCCGGCTCTGTCGACCGGCCGACGTCCTGCGCGCCTGCCTGGCCGACTTCCAGGCCGAGTGCGAATCCCGCGGCCTCCGTCTGGTCGGCGAATTCGACGAGCCCGAGCAACAGGCGTGGACCGACCCTGACGGCCTGCGACACGTCGCCGACGTCCTGATCCGCAACGCACTCCAGGCCTCCTCCGGCAACGGCGGCGGGACGATCCGCCTCCGCGCGGGGCGGCAGGGCCGCGAGCTTCGCATCCAGGTGGCCGACACCGGCAAGGGGATCGCCCCGACCGAAGCCCCCCACCTCTTCGACCCCTTCTTCTGCGGTCGGCAGGCCGGCCGCGGGCTGGGCCTGGGCCTCGCCCGGGCCGCCCGGATCGTCGAGCGCGCCGGCGGCTCTCTGACATGGGACCCCGCCCCCGGCCAGGGCTCGATCTTCCACGTCCGCATCCCCTGGGAACGCCCCCCCGAAGAGCCCGCCGCACGCGGAGCTTGATCGACCGCCCGAGATCGTCAAAACAGACGACTCGCGACCTGCGGAGGTCGTAATCGCTCAGGGGACCTGGATGGAGGCTCCCGCCTCCGAATCCAGCGCGCCGTCAACTCCACGACGGCGCCGTCGGCCCCCCGCCAGTCGCTCGATTTCAAACGCCGGTGCCAGGTCGTCGCCTGGTCTTGACACGCGCCGACGAGCCGGCGGATCGACCGGCGAACACTCATATGCATGCGCGATGGTCGAGAACCGCGTCGTAGACTCCCTCGTTTTAGGGATATCGCCAAGACCGACCTCTTCCCCACACTTTACAATCAAATTTGTGTCACTTTCGAACTTTTTTCCAGTTTACTGGGCTAACTCGTCTCCTTTCTCGCATTGTCTTGCGAACGATGAATTCGCCGACGAGTTCCCCCCTCGATCGACGTCGAGGGAGTCGCGCTCACGTGATGGGGCTGAAACGTCAGGAGGCCCGATCGATGAACGTGGAACACGACCAACCGACCCTTTTCCACCGAGTCCACGCCCGCCACGGTTCCATCCTGCTCGTCGCGCTCGCTCTGGCCGGGACCGCCTCGGCGGGCCTCGCACTGACCTGGCGGGCCGCAAAGGCAGAGCGACGAGCCCTCGACGCGCTTGAGAGCGAAGTCGCCCAGCGCCGGTTCGCCCAGGAGCAACTGGCCGTCGCCCTTGAGGAACTCGACGAACTGTACGCCGACCTGGGAGAATGGTGGTTGGCGAACGCCGACGGGTTGACCAGTCTTCAGCGTCAATGCCTGACAAAAGCCCTGCCTCGCTACGAACGGTTCGCGGAGGCTCAGGGCGACGCCCCCGACGTCCGCCGCGCCACGGCGACGGCCATTCACCGGGTCGGCCAGATCCGCATGGCGCTCGGCCGCCCCGGCGACGCCGAAGGACCCTTCGAGCAGGCCGTGGCGATTCGACGACAGCTTGCCGACTTTCCCCCCCACCACCCCGCCGACCGCCTCGCCCTGGCTGAAAGCCTTCGGGCGCGCGGAGCCGTTCTGAGCACCCTGCGGCTCAAAACCGCGGCGGAACAGCTCGATCGCGAGGCCGCCGATCTGGCCGACTCCCTCGTCGCAGAAAATCCCGGCGAGCCGCTCTACCTCGGCGTGCTGATCGAATGCCTGAACGATCTGAGCCAGCGGCAGGAAGACCTGGCGCGAAACGATGAGGCCGAAACGACCCACCAGCGAGCGCTCAGCCTCGCAAGATCCCTCGCGGCCTCGAATCCGACCGCCCCCAGACATCGAGAGCTGCTGGCCCGGCTTCTCAGCCGCGAGGGAGCCCGCGCCGGTGTGCGGGGCGAGTGTGACGACGCGGAAGCCGCTCTGCGTCAGACGATAGGCATCCTGAAGGATCTTCAGATCGACGCCCCGAGCCGCATCGACTACCGCGCCAGGCACGCGGCGGCTCTGGGCGACCTCGCCGTCGCCCTGAGCAAGGCAAAGCGGCCTCGCGACGCCGACCCCGTGTTGCGCCGATCGGTCGCGATGCACGACGAACTGGCCGAGGAGCATCCCGACGTCCTTCTCTACCGCCGACGTTCCGCCGCAGCCTGGCACAACCTGGGCGTGCTGCATGACCGACTCGGCCGGGCAGCCGACGCGGAAGCGGCCTGGCGCCATTCCATCAAGCTGTACGAGGACTTGCTTCGCGATTTTCCTGACGATCAAGAATCTCGCGCCGACCTCGCCGCCACCGCCGCCCTGCTGGCCTCGAAGCTCGATAGCGTCGATCAATCCGCGAAAGCCCTGGAATACCGTGTGATGCAGGCGGACGCGGCTCGATCGCTCGTCGACCTGGCTCCTGAGAACGTCAACCGTCGCCTGGCGCTGGCGAACGCCTGGATCGACATCGGGGGGAGCTTGATGGGCGTCGGCCGCACAGACGAGGCTCTGGGCTACCTCCGGAATGGCCTGGCGGCCTATGAACCTGTGAGCGGCCAGCGCTCGCTGAACATGCAGGGCCTTTCGTATCTGGCCTGCGGGCTAACCAACCTGTCTCAATGCCTCAAGCTCCACCGCGACGGGCTTGAGGAAGCTGAGTCCGCACTACGGCGTGCGGCCGACTTCCACAGACGCCTGGCGAACCAGCGTCCCGACGACCTCGACTTCCAGCGGGCCCTCGGCGAGGATCTGGTCCGCCTCGGAGAGCTGCGAAGACTCCAAGGGAAGTCCGCGGAGGCCGTCGATTTGTGCGAGCGGGCCCTGGCCTTTCAGCGATCCAACCTTGCCGACAACCCGTCCGACCTGGCCGTGCGCCAGGCCTTTCGGGAAGCGCACTACGAGCTGGCCAAGGCCAAGCGGGCTCTTGGCGACCGGGCGGGAGCCTCGGAAACCGCTGAGTCGCTCATTCGCGACATGCCCGACGACCCCCAGGCCCTGGCGATGGCCGTCGGGTTCCTCGAAAATCGAGCCGTCGCCAAGGCCGCCGTCGACAAGGCGGCGGATCTCGGAGCCCGCAATGCGAGTATCCAGAACTTGCTGGCGTACGTCCTGGCCACGACGTCCCATCCGGGCCTCCGGGATCCGTCTCGGGCCGTGGAACTGGCTCGTAGGGCGACGGGATTCTCGCCTCTGAACGGCGCGTACGAGTCGACACTCGGTCTGGCCCTGTTCCGCTCCGGTCAGTACGACGAGGCTGTCGTCAGGCTCGAACGTGCAGAATGTCTTCCCGGCCGTCTGGAAGGCCTCGACGCCCTGGCCCTTACTCTGGCACACACACAGAAAGGCGACCTGTCGACCGCCCGCAGGCACTACGAGCACGCCATGAAATGGGCCGAAATCCACTCGCTCATCGATCAGGAAGTCTTCGAAGACCTCCGCGCGGAGGCTGAGGCGGCTCTCAACGACGAGACGTCGTAGCCGCCGCTCGGTCAGACCAGCTTCCGGGGAGTAGCCTCGGGACGAGATTCGGGCTGATCCTTTCGTGCACTGAATCCATCCTTGAGCCGGTCCGCGTACGGAATCAGCCACATCAACAGCCGAATCCGGCCCAGAAGGTTCGACAGCAGGAACGTCGCCCAGAGTCCAAGCAGAGCGACGCCGATGGAAAGATAGGCGAGCAAGCCCGGCCAGAAATAATAGCCGGCAAGCGCGCCGACCAGCACCGCGCCCAGGGCCGCCGCGTTCGCGAGGTGAAGCGCTTTCAAGATCAAGGGGCCGAGCGACGCGGGCATGAGTCGGATCCTCGTTCGAATCACGAAGTCGCGACGCCGGTCGAGTACGAATCGATCGACTCGCTAACCGAGCGGATTCTCGGGGATCCCTTCATGCAACCCTCGCGCCTGCGCAAACGCCGACGAGGGCGGCGGGATCGCGCCGCCCCCGATCGCGGGTTGGTTCAGGCGATGGCCTTGTGCGCGACCATGTTGTCGGCCAGGGCGTGGCAGTCCGGGCAGAGGAACGTGACGTTCAGCGGCTCCTCATAGTCCCAATGGTGACGCTGGAGACGCTGGCGACGACGGCACCAGGAGCAACAACGGGGGCGTTCGATCAAGCCCAGCGACTCGGCCAGAGCCGCCGCGTAGCGCGCCGAGCGGGTGCGAATCCGTCGGGGCTTGATTGAGTCGAGGCAGATGTCCAGATGACGGCCGAGACGAGCGAACAGGTCGTGCTGACGCTTGCGCCGGATCTTTTTCATCGTCGCAACCCGTATGTTGGAGTCGGTGGCCACCTCAGATCGAACGCTGGAAGAAAGGAGCGCGATCGCGAGCCGACTGCGGGCTGCTAGTGACGTCCATGAACGGCCATCCTGAGGTCGGCCCGTTCTCGTCACCGCAAGTATAGAGCAAAATGGATACCCAGTTCGCCCTACTACCCCTTGATACGAACATGTTCGCAGCCAGGTTCTTCCAATTATTCCAATTACGCCGATTCGCCGCCCGTTTGGACGTTGCGTGGGCGCCTCGCGGTTCCTGGCGGAGGGGCGTTGGGCGGGCGGAGCGGATCGACGGTCCTGGACACGGAGCGGGCACTTCTGCATACTCTGGACGCAGCCCCGGAGGCCGGGGTTCGCGTAGGGAGGGGGTGCAGGACGATGGGATCGGATCACGTGGAGAAGCCAACCGGCCCGGAAAGGCCGGCGACGGACCGTCGCGGGTTTCTAGGAGCGGTGTGGGGCGGAGCGCTGGCGGCGGGCGGACTCAACCGCACAACCGACGCCTCCACCCTCGCCGACGAGTCACCGGCCGGCCCGGACCGGCGCATGATCGTGCGCACCGAGCGGCCCCTGAACCTGGAATCCCCCTCTCCGGCCCTCGACTCGTTCCTGACCCCCAACGCCGAGTTTTTCGTCCGCAGCCACCACGGAGCGCCGGCCGTCGGCCTGCGGCCCTGGGAGGTGGTCGTCGAGGGACTGGTCGAAAAGCCCCTGACACTCAGCCTCGAAGACCTGGCGGGGTTGAAGACGATCACGGTTCCGGCCGTCCTCCAGTGCGCGGGCAACGGCCGCGCCCTGTTCCGCCCCCGAATGCCGGGGCAAGCCTGGGAGCGCGGAGCGGTCGGCCACGCGGAATGGTCGGGGGTCCGACTGGCGGACCTGCTGGAGAAGGCCGGCGTCAAATCGGACGCGGCCCACGTTCATATGGTCGGGGGCGACGTCCCGCCCAACCCCAAATCGCCCGCCTTCGTCCGCAGCCTTCCGCTCGACCGCGCCCGGGCCGAGGACGTGATCCTCGCCCTGACCATGAACGGCGAGCCGCTCCCCATCCTGCACGGCGGCCCCGCGAGAGTGGTCGTCCCCGGCTGGGGCGGGAACTGCTGGTCCAAGTGGATCCGCAAGCTCGTCGTCTCGGCCGAGGAGGCCCAGTCCTTTTATATGAAGGCCGGCTACCGCATCCCCCGCACGCCGGTCCCGCCGGGGACCAACCCGCCTCCCAGCGATTTGATCCCCGTCCAGTGGATGAACGTCAAATCGCTCATTACCTCGCCGGACATCGGCGGGAAGGTCGGCCGGGGGCCGGTGGAAGTCCGCGGCGTCGCCTGGACGGGCGAGGGCCACGTCGTGAAGGTGGAGGTCGCCACCGTCCAGGACCCGACCTGGCGCGAGGCCGAATTGCTCGACGCCCCCCGCCAGGGAAGCTGGCGGCGGTTCAAGCTCGTCTGGACGCCCCCCGCCGCCGGCTCGTTCACCCTCCAGGCCCGCGCCACCGACTCCCAAGGGGAGGTCCAACCAGAGACGCCCCCCTGGAACAAGTCCGGCTACCTGTGGAACGGCTACGACCGCGTGTCGTGCACCGTCGAGTGAGGATTGACTGATGCGTATTTCCTGGGTCGTCCTGATCCTCGCGGCCGTCACGGCGGGGAGCTTCGTCGTCGGCTATCTAACTCAGCGGAACCGCGCCGCGGCCATCGCCCAGATGCGGGCGAAGATCGCCGAGGAGGAGGTCCGAGTCGCTCAGGAGGCCGCCGCCAAGGCGGCTGCGGCGCCGCAGCCGAAACTGCCGAGCGCGGCCGACGACGCCGACGATGAGGAGGCCGCCTACCAAAACGCGATGGCGCGGCGAGCCCTCACCGACAACTGCCTGATCTGCCACGAAGAGGGCATGTTCACCGGCCAACGCCTGACCGCCGCCCAGTGGAAGGCCGAGGTCGACAAGATGATCTCGTGGGGCGCGATGATGCCCGACGCCGACCGTAGCAACGTCGAGACCTACCTCTCGAAGCACTTCGGCGAGAAATCCCCTCTCCAGACTCCCGGTCGAGTCGCCCTGGCCGGCCTCCCCACGCGGGAGATCCCCGGCGACCCGAAGGAGGGGATCGAAGGCGCCGACCTGGCCAAGGGGGCGCAGCTCTTCCTGGTCGTCTGCGCGAGTTGCCATGGCCCGACCGCCCTGGGGACCGACCTCGGCCCCGCCCTGGCGGATCGCGCCGTGCTCACCCACGCCGGCGACTACCATAAGCAGGTCCGCGACGGCCTCCGCAAGATGCCCGCCATGAATTCCATGCTCAGCGCCGACCAGCAGCGCGACATCCTGGCCTGGCTTCGCACCCGAGACGCCGCCAAGCCCTGAGCGGCTTTTTAGCCCCGCTCGTCATCCTCCAATCGGTCGTCAGGCGGGAAGTGCCGCGCGAGATCCATGCTGTCGTGAAGGACGCGGGCGATCTCCAGACACCCGTCGTGTGCGACACGATACAGGAGGAAGTGACGAGGCTTTCGGATACGCCCAATTGATCGACTAACATGGTCTCGGCTGTGACGAAGGTGGTACGTGAAAGCCCCGTTCGCCAGTTCTGGGCGTTCCTGGACTCCAACGCGCCGGGGGTCTTCCACGAGATCCAAAATCGATTGCGTCAGCAATTCTTCATAACGCAGGCGGACTCGTTCGCCGAATTGCTCGTGCGACCAGCCGAGGATCGCTTCGATATCCCGCTCAGCCTGGGGAGAAAGGCGGAACCGCGTCATGGGTTAATCGGCTGATTGGGATTCGCCGGCCTTCGCCGCGCGGCGGCCGATCTGGGCGATGGCGTTCCTCAATTCACTGGCGTTTGAAAGACTCAACCCCTGCCCCTGGTCGAGCGTCCGAAACCCATCCGAGGCCAGTCCGCGCAGCAACGCCAATTTTTGTTCCTCGGCCCGCGTCCGCCGTTCCAGAAGCCTCAAGCCCGCCCGAAGCACCTCGCTGGCGTCCTGGTATCGGCCGGCCTCCACCTGCTCTTCCACGAAACGGTCGAAATGCTCGGTGAGCTTGATGTTCCGGGTCGGCATGGAGGTCGTCTCCCTAGGATCTCGGTCCAGCCTGGCAAGCAACGAAAGCTCAGTCCGGTCACCCGTGGGCCAGCATCTCGCGGGCGAAGAGTGAGGCGCCGAGGACGCCGGCGTCGTCGCCGAGGGTCGCCAGGACGAACTTGATGGTCCGGTTCGGGTCGGTGATGATCTGGCGGCGGGCGGCCTCGGTGACCATGTCGAGGTAAGGCTGCCCGAGCGCCTGGGTCACGCCGCCGCCGATGACGACGATCTGCGGGCCGAAGACGTTGACCAGGCCCCCCAGGCCCGTCCCGAGGTAGAAGGCCGCGCGTTCGACCTCGCGAACGGCGACCTCGTCCTTGTTGCGGACGGCCTCCGCCAGGTCGCCGCTCTTGAGCCTCCCCTTGCGCTGGATCTTCTCGCCGAGGGGGCAGTCGCGCTTCTTCGACGCCTTGACGAGCCGGTTGGAGATGGCCGTCTTGCTGGCGAGGGCCTCCATGCAGCCCTTGGACCCGCAACCGCAGCGCGGGCCGCCGGCCTTGACGACGACGTGGCCGATCTCGCCGGCGTTGTTGGTCGAGCCGCCGACGATCCGGCCCCCCTGGATCAGGCAGCCGCCGATCCCCGTGCCGACGAACGCGGCGATGACGTCCGAATACCCCCGCGCCGCGCCCAGCATGAACTCGCCGTAGCCGCCGACGCGGACGTCGTTGTTGACCTTCACCGGCACGCCGAGCGCCTTGGAGAGGTCGGGCCCCAGGGCGAAGTTCTTGACGTTCATGTTGGCGCTGTAGAGGATCACGCCGGCGTCGGCGTCGAGCGGCCCCGGGGACCCGACGCCCGCCGCGGCGACGTCCGAGCGCGAGAGCCGGGCCTCGGCGAGCGCCTCGTCGATGCAGTCGAGCATCGTCTTGAGGATCGCCTCCGCCCCTTCCTTGGCCGGCGTGTTCCGCTTGCCCCGGCCGAGGATTTTGTGGTCGGCCGCGACCACGCCCGCCATGATCTTCGTGCCCCCGAGATCGACGCCGATCACCGGAGGCCCGCCCCCGTGCCCTTCCGCCATTGGGATGCGCCCCTGGGTTGAATTGCGACCGCGGCCTGTCACCGCCTGAGTCGTCCGCACATTCTAGCGGACGAGCCGTCGTCGCGTAAGCCGGGGCTTTAGGAAGAAGGGGTCGCCCCGGCGAGGATCTCGTCCAGCTCGGCGGCGTCGACGGTCTCCTGTTCCAGCAGGCGGTCGACCAGGCGGTCGAGCGCGTCGCGGCGGTCTTCCAGGATGCGGCGGGCCTTGGTCATGGACTCGTCGACGATCCGGCGGACTTCCAGGTCGATCTCGCGGGCGGTCTGCTCGCTGTAGCCGCGGTCGGGGGTTGAGCCGCCGCGGGGGGAGTCGCCGCGGTCGGGCGCGTAGCGGAGGCGGCCCACGACGGGACTCATGCCGAAGTCCAGCACCATCCGCGAGGCGATCTCGGTCGCCCGGCTGAGGTCGCTGGAGCAGCCGTCGGACGGCTCGCCCAGCACAATCTCCTCGGCGAGCGTCCCGCCCAGCAGGCCGCAGATCGCATTCTCCAGCGCCGTGCGGGTGTGGAGGAAACGGTCGTCCTCGGGCCGGTACATCGTGTACCCCAGCGCCGCCGATCCCCGGCCGATGATCGTCACCTTGTGGACGGGATCGGTCTGGGGGAGGCTCCGCGCCACCAGGGCGTGGCCCGATTCGTGGACGGCGATCCTTCGCTTCTCGTCGGCGCGGAGCAGCCGCTGACGCTTCTCCGGACCGGCGATGAGGCGTTCGACGCCGTCCTCAAACTCGGCTCTTCCCACGCAGTCCTTCCCTCGGCGGGCGGCCAGAAGCGCGGCCTCATTCACCAGGTTGGCCAGATCGGCCCCGGCGAAGCCGGAGGTCATCGCGGCGATGTGGCGGAGGCTCAAACCGTCGGCCAGCGGGACGGTCCGGGCGTGGACCTGGAGGATCTGCTCGCGGCCCACGAGGTCCGGGCGGTCGACGACCACCTGGCGGTCGAACCGGCCGGGACGCACCAGCGCGGGGTCGAGCGTTTCCGGGCGGTTGGTGGCGGCCAGCAGAATCACGCCGCGGTCGGAGTCGAAGCCGTCCATCTCGACGAGGAGCTGGTTGAGAGTCTGGTCGCGCTCGTCGTGGCCGCCGGAGCCCCCCGAGCCCCGGGCCTTGCCGATGGCGTCCAGCTCGTCGATGAAGATCAACGAGGGCGCCTTGGCGTGGGCCTTCGCGAACAGGCTGCGGACCCTCGACGCGCCGACGCCGACGAACAGCTCGACGAAATCCGAGCCCGAGAGCGAGAAGAACGGCACGCCGGCCTCGCCCGCCACCGCGCGGGCCAGCAGGGTTTTGCCCGTGCCGGGAGGACCCACCAGCAGCACGCCCTTGGGGATCCGCCCACCCAGCGTCTGAAACTTGCCCGGAGTGCGGAGGAAGTCGACGACCTCGCGCAGTTCGTCGACGACCTCGTCGTGGCCGGCGACGCAATCAAAGGTCACCCGGCGCTCGCCCTCGTCGTAGACCCTGGCCTTGCTCTTGCTGAAGGCCAGAGCGGAGCCGAGCCCCCCCGAACGGGCGAAGACCAGCGACAGGGCGGCGATCATCACCAGGAACATCGCCGTGGGGACGATCATCGCCCAGGCGGGCGACGGGACCGGCTCGGCGTCGTAGTCGCCGCCGGGGACGTGAGCCTCCAGCAAGCGGATCAGGTCCTGGTCGTGCTCCATCCCCAGCCGCGAAACCCGGTACGACGAGCCCGTTGCGAGCGGGGGCGACGCCGCCAGGCGGCCCTCGATCTCCGACGGCCCAACGCGCGCCGACGCCACGCGGCCTTCCGTCAACAGCTTGCGGAAGCGGCCGTAGGAAAGATCCTCCACCGGCGTGCGAAACGCCGCCAGCGGGTACAGAAGGGCCGCCAACCCCAGCGCGACGGTCGCCGCCAGCAGGCCCAGGTTGCGACGTCCTCGACGGGTGCGGTGCGAGAGCGAGAAGCGGTTCATAGTGCTCACGGTGTGGCGTCGTCGGGTGTTACTTACAGTCAGGTCGTCAACTCACGGGGGCGATCTTACCCGGCCCCCGCAGCGGGTCGACGCCCGGCTGGGGCTGGGGGCGAGGCGTGCGCGGCAGGTGCGGGAACGACGGTTGAGCTTCAATCCGACGGGCCTTGGAGAGGTCGACCCGGTCGTCGGTCAGGTTCACTTCGTAGCGCTGGTTCCCGGCCAACTGCATGGGGATTCGGACGGTGAACGTGCTCCCCCGGCCCAGTTGGCTCCGGAGGTGGACTTCGCCGCCGAGGAGCCGGGCGAGTTCGCGGACGATCGACAGTCCCAGGCCGGTCCCCTGGTGCTCGCGGGTCAGGACGTCGTCGTTGCGGCCGGGCGCCTTCGCCTGGCGGAACTTCTCGAAGATGGCCTCACGCTCGTCCTCGGCGATGCCGATGCCGGTGTCCTCGACCTCCAGGACGACGGACCGGCCCTCGGTCCGGGCCCGGAGCGTGACCCGGCCTCCTTCGGGGGTGAATTTGATGGCGTTGGAGAGGAGGTTGTAGAGGATCTGGCGGATCTTCCCCGCGTCCTGGCGGAGCAGCGGGATCGCCTCGTCGAGCCGGCATTCCAGGACCACGTCCTTGCGGTCGGCCATGGGTCGGGTGAGGTTCGTGAGCGCCTCGCAGACGTCGCGGATCGAGAAGTCCTCGCCGCGGACCTCCATCTTACCGCTCTCGATCTTGGCCAGGTCCAGGATGTCGTTGATCATCCCCAGCAGCATCTTGCCGGAGGTCTGGATGTTCCCCACGTACCGCTGCTGGCGGTCGTTCAGGTTGGAGTTGCCGTTGAGGACCTCGGAAAAGCCGATGATCGAGTTCAACGGCGTGCGCAGCTCGTGGCTCATGGTGGCGAGGAAGTCGCTCTTGATGCGGTTCATCTCGTAGAGCGCCATGTTCGCCTGGGCCAGTTCGTCAACCTTGTGGTCGAGGTCGTTGTTCACGTCGCGCAACTCCTGCTGCATGGCGACCAGGTTGTGGAGCATGCGGTTGAACGCGTGCGAGAGGTCCTCGAACTCGTCGCCGGTCTGGATCTGGCTGCGGATGTTCAGCCGACCGGCGGCGATGGCGTCGGAGACGTCCCGAAGGTGCTTGACCGGCTTGACGATCACGTAGCGGACGATCATCGCCGAGGCCAGGATCGCCAGCACGGTCGTCACCAGGGCGGCGGCGATCAGAACGGCCCGGTTGTTGTTGATCTTCTGCTGGATCTGGTCCATCGGCACCCGGACGACGACCGCGCCGGCGATATCCCCCGCCTTGACGGGGATGTTGAGCTTCCCATCCGGCGCGGGCCGCCAGAGGTGGCCGTCGATGTGGACCTTGCCCCCCTCGAAGGAGTCGATCGCCGCATCGTCGCGACTGTGGCAGTCCATCAGGCAGGTCGGCTTGAACGTCACGGCCTGGATGTACTGGTATTCCGGCTTCTTGCTCTCGCGATTGGTGACGACCCGGTCTTCCCACATCCGCGTGCCGTCCGCGAACGTATACGGGTTGGGCCGGATTTTGCCCGCCTTGACGGCCGCTTCCTCGTCGGCCGAGGCCTTGAGGAACCGCGCCAACGAGGCGGTCTCGAACTCGTCCTGGGGGTTCTTGGACTTGTCCTTGTCGGTGTAGGGCCGGATCACCCGGGCGTCGACGTTGGGAAGGTCGTCGGGGGTTGGGTTGAGGTCGCCCCACAGGGTGTCGAGGATGGATTCGAAGAGGTAGTTGCCCAGTTTCTTCGAGTGGATGTTCATCAGCGTGGGCTTGATGAGCATCCGGGCCGTCTGGGTCGTCTGGTTCTTGACCAGATTCTCCGTCTTGATGCCGTAGAGCAGGAAGCTGCCGACGACGAGCAAGAACAGCCCCAGCCCGAAGATGAAGCGGCACTTCCGCTCCAGGCTGGTCTCGCCGAGCAGGTGCTTGAAGCTGCGATAGGACACCGGTCAGGTCCCTCTACCAGGCTTCGGGCCTCCGCCCGCGGCGGTCGCATCCGCAGCCGAGCCGTCCCGTGCATCGCTTCCGAGCGTCCATCCATCGCCGAGGTCGTCGCGAGAGGAATATCCAACCTAATCAAAACCGCCGTTCCTGGCCAGTGCGAGATCCGGCCCCTGGACTTCCCACTCTCGGAGCCTATGCTGGGCGACAGAGGTGCACGGCTCTCCACCAGACCGGCCCCGGGCCGGAGGACGACACGACCATGAAGCCCTCGCGACGCACGATCCTTCGGACGGCCCTCGGCGCGGCGGCGGCCCCGGCGCTCGGCGGGCGGGGCGAGGCTCAGGAATCCCCTCGGGTCTCGGTCGAGCGTCTTCGCCAGGTCGCGGAAACCCCGGTGCTCCGGGTCGAGGCGATCGACCGACCCGTGGAGATCGCCTCGCTGGACCTCCTCCGGCGCGGGCGGGAGTACCTCGTCCGGGCTCGGTCGAAGGACGGGGCCGAGGGCTACTCCGTCGCCAACTCCATGCACATGGTCCACACGTACCCGATCTTCCTCAATCGGGTCGCCCCGTTCTTCAAGGGGAAGGACGCCCGGCAGTTGGAGCCCCTGCTCTGGGAGCTTTACCGCCACGACGACAACTACAAATACCAGGGACTCGCCCTCTGGGTCTGCACGGCGGCCGCCGAATTCGCCGTGCTCGACCTGCTGGGGAAGGTCTCCGGCCGGTCGGTCGCCGACCTGCTCGGGGGCCTGAAGCGGACCGAGATCGACGTCTACCGCGCCAGCGGCACGCGGGGAAACACGCCCGAGCAGGAGGTGGCCGACCTCAAGAAGATCGTCGCCGAGAGTGGGGCGCGGGCGTTGAAGTTCCGCCTGGGGGGCCGGATGAGCCGCAACGCCGACTTCCCCCCGGATCGCACCGTCCGGCTGATCCCGATGGTCCGCGAAGCCTTCGGCCCCGGCATGACCCTGTACGCGGACTCCAACAGCTCGTACGGCGTCCCCGAAGCCATCCGCATCGGCCGGATCATGGAGGAGTATAACTACGCCTTCTACGAGGAGCCCTGCCGCTTCGACCACCTGGAAGAGACCAAGGCCGTCGCCGACGCCCTGCGAATCCCGATCGCCTGGGGCGAGCAGGAATTCAGCGAAGAGGGCTTCCTCTGGATGATCGCCAATCGCGGCGTGGAGATCGTCCAGCCCGACCTGCACTACCACGGCGGCTTCATCCGCTCGATGCGAGTCGCGCGGATGGCCCACGAGGCCGGCCTGCTCTGCACGCCTCACATGTCGGGCTCGGGCCTGGGCTACCTGGACGCCACCTACTTCGCCGCCTGCATCCCGAACCCCGTCCCCTTCACCGAGTACAAGGGCTCAGCCGCCGTCCCCGTCAGCAGCGAGACCTCGCCCCTCAAGGTGACCGACGGGCGGGTCAAAATCCCCACCGGCCCCGGCTTCGGCATCACCATCGACCCGACGTACCTCCGCGAGACGATCCCGGTGAAGACGACGGGGGGATGAAGGTCGCGCCGCCAGGCGCCTTCGTCCCTCCCGATCCGATCCACAACGGCCTTCCCCCCTCGCGGGGGAAGGTGGCCCGAAGGGCCGGATGAGGGGGGACCGGTTCCGCGTTCAGAGCAGTCGTGGGGTGCGCGTCCGACGCAGTCGTTCACTGGCCCACAAGGAGGATGCCCAGTCGCCTTCGAGCCGGAGACGGTTCGAGTCGACGCCGTGGGCCACGCGGGGCGAGGCTCTGCTCGGGGAGGGTCCTTTGGAAAGTATCTCTCGCTTCATCGTGGGGCCGTTGTTCGTCCTCGGCGGCCTGTGGTTTCTCGCCATTCCGTTTGCCTTCGCCGCCACGACCTTCGGCGACCGCGAAGTTCCACCGGGTTGGGAGGAATACTTCGGCAAGACGTTCGAAGGCGCCCTTTCGGCGATAGCTATAGGCCTCCTCATGGTCATCATCGGCCTATGCTGGGCGTTGGGTTGGCCTTACTCCTCGGACCGCGAAAGCCGCCTCTAGGTCGTGGCCCCCTCATCCGGCCCTTTGGGCCACCTTCTCCCACGAGGGGAGAAGGGAGGGTTGGCCCAGGCCCGCGAACGTGCTTCTTGAACGTGCCCCTCTCACTCCGGCAGCCACGAGGCCGGGATGCGGGCGAGGGTCAGGCGGTCGTAGGGCTTTCCCTTGGCGTCGGGACCGACTTCGCGGCTGCGCTCGTAGAGGCAGAGGATGGTGCCGTCGGGAAGGACGGCGAGGTCGCTGTAGGCGCTCGGGCCGGGTTCGAGCGTCTTGACCAGCGGCCAGGTCGCGCCGGAGTCGCGGCTCACCTTGATCGACAGGTTCTTGCGGTCCTTCCATTCCTTGGGCATGGGTGAGCCCGCCGGGATCGGCGTCTTGTGGGGCTGGGCGAAGATGAGTCGGTCCGGGCCGACGCCCGCCGAGGCCGGCAGGCGGACGATGCTCCCCATGCAGATGGGCTCGGCGAGTTCCTTGACGAACTCGGGCTTCGTCCAGCCGGTCGCGCCGTCGGGGCTGATCGTGACCAGCCGGCGCAGCGAGGGGCCCTCGTTGCGGACGTTGAGCATCACGCGGCCGTCGGCGAGTTGGACGACGACGGTCTCGTTGGGGTCGTCGGTTTCGGGAGTGTCGGGCGCGGCGATGTCGCCGCGCCGCCAGGTCTTGCCGCCGTCGTCGCTATAGATCGTGGCGGCGACCGACGGATGGTGCTGGTTGGCCCCCGTCGAGGTCGACAACCAAACGGCGACCACCAACCGGCCGTTCGCAAGCTGGATTCCGTGCCCCGGTCCGGTGGCGAGGACCTTCCAGTCGTACTCAGGCCGGAAGGCGTCGAACGTGGCCGTGACGTCGACGGGCGTGGAGAACGTCCGGCCGTCGTCGTCGCTCTTCATATAAAAGCATCGGCCGTATTCGACGCAGTAGAGAAAGTGAACGGCGCCCGAGCGATCGACGATCGCCACGGGATTGTTGACCGTCCGCACGCCCTGCTCCGCATGGCTCTTGGGCGCCACGGGGTTGGGCGGCACGCTCGCCTCGTTGTGGACGATCTGCGTCTGCGGGCTCCAGGTCTTGCCGCCGTCCTCGCTGCGGCGGAGGAAGACGTCGATGTCCGACCAGTCGCCGCCGGACTTGCGAGCCTCGCAGTAGGCCAGCACCGATCCCTTCGCGGTGACGACGACGCCGGGGATGCGGTACATCACGTAGCCGTCGCGTCCCGCTTCAAACAGGTCGATCTTCTCGACCTCCCCCGCCGAGGCCGACGCCATCCAGGCCCCCGCAATCACCGCCGCAAACAACCGCCTCATGGCGTCGCCTCCCTGTTGTACATAGTCGACAGCCGCCCTGCATTCCTTCATGAGCCGGTTCCGATCCATCGTCAGCGTTAGCCGGCGTAACAAAACCAACAACGACTACACCTCGCCGTTACACAATTTACTCAACATATTGCCGATTAAACCAAGGCGAGCCTGAACAAAATCTGAGTATGTAGCTGTGCTATAATCGAAGCTCGCAGGACTGGGAAGCAAATTAGAGGCGAAGACCGAGTCCGCATGAGCCCCAAGAGCAAGAGCACAACGCGGCAGATACGATTTAGGATCGGCGGAACCGACTCGCTTATTCTCGGAGGCAGACAGAATACATATATTGGCATTCGCATTATGTTCGCCTGGCGCATCGATCGATCTTAGATGCGCCCTAGGATATACATGGTGAAATTCCTTTTGATTAAACGCGGACAAAGCCTCACTAATGTCGATCGCGGCTCCATTGGTCACGTTCTTTGGATTCAAGAGCGCAAGAGCCAGGACGAAGGCTCGTGATCGTGAGTTGTTACTCCGAAAAACACCCCGCTCCCAAGCCTCATCTTTTGGAACCCCTCCAAACTCGTCTGGCGACCCCTTCCGGTTCACCACAAAGTCGTGTATCAAATCCAAATCACTGGAAACAACCGAATCGGAAGCGCCTCGATATCGCTCATTCAAGGCGGATCGCCAAAACCACTGGCGCACACGAACAACCTGATCAGGACTGAGATTGGGCTGTTTGGCGGTCACGTAAGTTAAAACCACCGCAAGAGCCTCATAGGGCAAAAAGTCCCAGCTGTAAACGCGGAATTCTGTCGATAGCAAGTCTACCGATTTCAGCACGGCGGCCTGCGCCCTAGACACTAATTCCGTCATGTCGGACTTCGGCAATTTGTCCAAGGAAAAAATCTGGGCGCGTTTGACGCCTCGGCATTGGATGGCACTCAAGCACTTCAACACAGTGCCGCCTTCAATATCGTCAAACCCTTTAGGAACAAGCGCGCCCTGAATTTGCTCGACCTGTTCATTGAGATCGAAACTGCGAGTCCAAGTCGCAGCAGCCATAAGATCAAATGTCGACAATTTCGTGCCAGAGCTATTAACCCGTTCAAATATCGGGCAAACTTCGTCAACCGTCAGATCTTTGAGCGTAACGACCGGAATTCGATAGTTAGTCAAAATACCAGCGATTGCGTCAAATCGCTCGTTCAGCTCCTTGCCTCGGGGATGAGTCAATAGCGCAGCTCTAAAATTCAACATGGCGGTAAACACGTATAGATGTCGCAACGGAAACACATGCACGAGAGGATTTTTAGGAAGCCTAACAAACTCTTCTTTTTCGAGATCGTAGCCCGCAGCAAACCCGGGATCTGTAGGCTCTGCTCCCAAACATGAGTAGATAACCGTCAGCCTCTGCTGTCCATCCAGAACATAATCAGTCGGATCAACATCATCGGTATCAGGCAAACTAAAGTCGCCAATATTCCTCTCTACTCGCATTTTATCTTTGGTCGTCCAAATCAACAGGCTTCCGACCGGGTAATTATTTGCCATGCTATCCAGCAAATCGAGAGCCTGCTGATCTTTCCACACAAACTTCCTCTGAAACTGAGGGATCTTCACCTCACCTTTTCGAATCTCTTCGCAAAGCGTGCTCAAGCTTTTCGTGGTCGTATCCAATCGGCCTTTCAGGTTCTTCTGCATCTCAAAGCCCCCACTTAAACCCGCTTGTTCTCGCCTTGGCGACCCACTGTCGAACAAATCGAATCAATGCAGCGCTCGCGAACACTAATTTTCAAGCAAGCAGAACGCGACGGCTCCCCCAGCCATGCACCTCGGGAACAGCGGCAGAGAAACACTACCCCGACTCTTGCGAGGCAATCGGCGAACGCCACTTGCTTTCTCTTACAATACCAAGGAATCAGCCCCGCTGTCCAAATTCCCACGGGATATTTAGTCGGCAATCTCAAAGATTTGCCGACGAGTCCAATAAAAACCGTTCTTGAACTTTACCGAGAGTTGCGAGAGCCAGAACCATCGTCTCTCCTGGGCCTCTCAATCCGTATCTCTTCCGTAGCTTTCGCCTCGCTTTTGGAATACGCTCGTCGATGCCGCGAGATTTCCCCACGCCCTGGGAGTCGTGCGATGAGAAGGGTCATTTTCTGCGTCTGCGTCCTGAGTTGCCTGTCGGCGTCCGCCCAAGAGGCGAAGAAAGCTGCGTCCGGGCAGCCCAACCCCGACTCTCAGTATCGGCTGGGTCCCGACTCGCTCCCCCAGGAAGGCGTGCCCAAGGGCGAGATCAAGGGACCGTTCACGCTCCCCAGTCAGGTCTATCCGGGGACCCAGCACACCTACTGGATTTACGTCCCCGCGCAGTACGACCCGGCGGTCCCGGCGGCCTTGATGGTCTACCAGGACGGCCAGGCGTTCAAGAATGAGACCGGGGACATGCGGGCCCAGAACGTGATGGACAACCTGATCTACCGCCGCGAGATCCCCGTGATGATCGGCGTGTTCATCAACCCCGGCCGACGCCCCGATCAGCCCGAGCCGACCCCCAAGAACTGGGGAGACCGCGACACCAACCGCCCCACCGAATACAACAGTCTCGACGACCGCTACGCCCGCGTGATCACCGAGGAACTCATGCCCGCGCTGGCGAAGGACTACAACATCTCCAAGGATCCGGAGATGCACGGCATCGGCGGGTCCAGCTCGGGGGCGATCGCCGCGTTCACCGTCGCCTGGGAGCGGCCGGATCACTTCCGCAAGGTCCTCAGCAACGTCGGCAGTTTCGTCAACCTGCGCGGGGGTCACGTCTACCCGGAGAAGATCCTCGCCGCTGAGAAGAAGCCGATCCGCGTCTACCTCTGCGACGGTCGCAACGACAACCGAGGCCTGCGCAACGGCAAGTACGACGAGACACGCGACTGGTTCTATCAGAACGTCCGGCTGATGAAGGCCCTCACGCAGAAGGGGTACGACGTCAACTACTCGTGGGGCATGAACAACCACGGCCAGAAGTTCGGCGGCGCGATCCTCCCCGACATGATGCGCTGGCTCTGGCGCGACGGCCCCGTCTCGACCGACCCCAACGACGCCGTGGAGCGCGACTTCCGCCCGCCGGTCGCGAAGAAGGGGTGAACGAGAAGGGCCCGCCCCACGATCACTTCACGAACGGCCGCACCCGCGCCGCGAACAGTTGGTAGCCGGTCGGCGAGAAATGGAGCCGATCCTGCACGAACAGCTCCTCGCGGGGGAGGCCGTCGGGACCGCCGAGGGTGAACTCGTCTGCATCGACGTAGCCGACGAAGGGCATGTCCAGGGCCATGGTGCGGATCAACCGGTTCAGCTCGCGTCCCTTGTCGACTTCGCTCCAGCGGGCGCGCGTCGGGGCGAGGCCGATGTAGAGAATCTCCGTCTTCGGCAGCTTGGCGCGGACGGTGTGGACGAACTCGGCGAAGTCGGCGGCGACCTCCTTAGGCGTCTTGCCGTCGTGGATGTCGTTGCCCCCGGCGCGGAGGAAGATCTGCTTGGGCTCGTAGGGGAAGATGATGCGGTCGGCGAAGTGGGTGGAGTCCTCGATCGCCGACCCGCCGAAGCCGCGGTTGACGACGTTCTTCCCCTGAAAATCCTCAGCCAGCGTCTTCCACAGCCGGATCGTCGACGACCCAATGAACAGCACGCCCCCCTTCTCCGGGGGCGCTTTCTTGTCGGCCTCCTCGAACGCCGAAATCTCCTTCTCCCACCTCGCGTAATTGTGCGTCGCCGCCGGCCCCGCCACCGGCGTTTGCCCGACGGTCGCATACGGCTGCACGCCCAGCAACAGGCCGATCGCGATCGTCGCAACGGTCGAAGGCTTCATCATGTTCGCAGACCTCGGGAGGGGGATTGGGGTGAAGTCGTCTTGCGAGAGGACTCCATCCTATCTCCCCCATCTCGCGAGGCAAGAAGCACGGAGGACCGTTCAAACCACCGGGCGTGTACCGCGTTGTTTGCGGGCCGTACGAGCAACGGCCGCGATCCCGGAGATTCCCAGGCCCATAAGGACCATCGCCGAGGGCTCCGGCACGGCGGCGTCGACTCCTCCGGCGATCACCGTCCCCGTGACGACGGCGGGCGTCGTGGCCGAAACACTCCAGTTGTCGGACTCGAAGCCGCTCTGGGACGCGGTGGTATTCGTGAACACGATCGAATCGAACGTCGTCCCGTCCGTGCCGATGAAGTTCAGATAGATGAAGGGATTCACGCCAACGTAGTACTGACCGCCGTTCGGGAAGTGTGAGATGGCGTCGAGGACATAGGCGGCGTTGAACGTGGCGATCAACTGGCCGCCCGAGTAGAACGAAACGTTGTTCCACCAGTCGGCGGACGACCAGTAGAAGCCGAAATACGCCTGTGGCCCGTTAAGCGTGAGCGTCGTCGGCGCGGTGGATCCACTTTGGACGCCCACCGAGAAGAACTCCCCCTTCCCACCCGCCCCGCCGTAGACGTTAGCGGCGAGGATGGCGAATGCGCCATTCGTCGAGAGCCGTCCGACGGCGGTGTCGAGGCTCGAATACAGGCCGGTCCTGAAGCCGTCGAAGTTCTCGGTCGTCGCTCCCGCGACGAGCGTGGCCTGCACGCTAGGGGCGTCGGCCGTGACGATGAGTCCCGCCTCGGTCGTGCCGGTTGAGCCGACGGCGGCTAACGACAAGAACAGAGCGCAGAGACGAACTCAAAATGAATCAACCATGTTTTCACCTCTTTGTTTCGTTGATACCTTCGGTTGATCGCGCAGGCAAGACGACCCAGCGTTTAAAATCTCCCTCACCCAAAAGAAAACCTCCGCATTGAGCGGAAATCGCCTTGTCGCACCACCCCGTCATCGCCAGAATGATGCATGCGGCACTCAGGCCCACCGCTCGACGCCGCACGTCGTCTGGAAAGCAATCCGCGGGTTCCTGACACGCGGTCTGGATTTTCCGAATCCAGCAATAAGCTCCCGGAGCGCCGATCGATGTCGAACCTCGACGTGGGCCTCACCAGCCCGACGCTGCTGCGAGCGGTGTCCGACCCGAGGTATCACCGGGACTGGCGGGAGTTTCGGGAGCGTTATACGCCTCTCATGCGGGAATGCTGCCGCCGCTATCGGCTGGACGAGCACGCCGTCGACGACGTCGTCCAGGATGCGTGGGTCCAGGTGGCCCGGCGGATGAGGGATTTCGTCTACGACCCGAAGAAGCGGAACTTTCGCGGCTGGCTGTGGCGCGTCTGTCAGTACTCGGCCGCAAGCCACTTGCGGCGGCGGAGCGCTGAGGAAGCAGGCTTGCTCGGACGCTGGGATGAGATCCCAGCCCCTGCGCCAATGCTCGGCGACGCGGCCGAGGATGCCGACGAATGGGCCGAGCACCGTCGGATCGCCGCCGAGGTTCAGGAAGCGGTCCGGCGGCGGATCGAGCCGCACACCTGGGAGGCCTTCCGACTCTTCGAGATCGTGGGTTGGAAAGGCGACGAGGTGGCCGGCCATCTCGGGATCAAGCTCGCGTCGGTCCACCAGGCCAAGAAGCGCGTCCTCGCCATGCTCCGCGAGGAAGGGCGGAATCGGCTGGAACACCTGGCGGACGATCGCCCATGAGCACCGACGGCGCGTGCCCCTCCGATGAGACCCTCCGCGGCCTGATCGAGGGCTCGCTCGATCCGGCCGCCTTCGACACAATCAATCAACACGTGGATAATTGCTCACAATGCCGTAGACAGATGGAGGTCTCGGGAAGAACCTTCTCCACCATTTCGCAATCGCTCGCCTTGCCGTCGCCGATCGAGGGTCCCCTGCCGGAAATCCCGGGCTTCGAGTTCGTCAAGCTGCTGGGCCGAGGCGGCGCGGGGGCGGTCTTTCTGGCCCGCCAGGCGGACGTGGGCCGACTCGTCGCGATCAAGGTCCTCGTGGCCGGCGACGGCGACGCCTCCGCCCGCACGCGAACCCGGTGGATTGAGGAAGCGACGGCCGCCGCCAGCGTCCGGCATCCGAACGTCGTGCAGCTCCACTCCTGGGGAGAGGTTGAGAAACTGCACTACCTCGTCATGGAATACGTCCCCGGCGGCGACCTCCAGCGTCGGGCGTCCTCCCCCCTGCCCCCGCGCGAGGCCGCCGCGCTGGTTGAAGCCGTGGCCCGAGCCGTGGCGCATCTGCATACCGTCGATTTGCTCCACCTCGACCTCAAGCCGTCGAACATCCTGCTGGACGACGACCCCGACGGGACCCCCGGCCGAATCATCCCGAAGGTCGCGGACTTCGGCCTCTCCACCCCGGCATCGAACGAAAGCGAACGCGGGGCCGGGATCCGCGGGACCCCCTCATACATGGCGCCCGAGCAGGCGGCAGCCGGCGCCGAGCCGATCGGAAAGGCGGCCGACGTCCACGCCCTCGGCGCGATCCTCTACCGCCTGCTGACCGGCCGGCCGCCGTTTCTGGGGGCGAGTCCGCAGGAGACGATCGAACAGGTCCGCGGCCGAGATCCTGTCCCGCCGAGGCTGCTCGTCGACCACATCCCGCGCGACCTGGAGACGATCGCCCTCAAATGCCTGGCGAAAGACCCGAGGAGTCGCTACAGCTCGGCCGCGGCGGTCGCCGAAGACCTCCGGCTCTGGACCGCCGGCCGTCCCATCAAGGCCCGGCCGATCTCCGCAGCCTCCCGCATCTGGAGATTCGCGCGCCGAGAACCGCGGCTCGCCGTCGCGTCCGCCGCCCTCGCGGCGGCCGTCATGCTTGGCTTGACCGTGTCGATCGCCCTCTATCGCCGGGCCGAGCGCAACCTGGCGACCGCCTCCGACGTCGCCTCACGTCTCCAGGCCCTGGTCGTGGAGATGGGCTACGGACGATACCCGGAATCAACGAGATTCGACACCGCCGCGACCGAGGTTCGGGAAGGCATGCTCCGACTCGCTGAAATCGTGGAGTTGCCTCCCCACCTGGTGCGTGGGCTGTCCGAGATCGAGGGCGTCGCGGCCCACCGCCTCATGGAAGCCAGGCGACTCGACGAAGCCCGCCGCCTCTTCCACGAGCGGACCTCGATACTCCGTAGCTCTCGGCGTGTCGCCGAGGAGAATCCGTTCCAACTTTATCTGTGCGGGGCGTTGATCAACGAGGCTGACTGCGAACAACGATCGGGACGAACCGCCGAGGCGCTCGCGCGGCTCGACGAGGCCGCGGCCCTGGTCCTCGCGGTCGGCGCTGAGAACCAGGGGCGATGTACGCAGGCGCTTCGGATTGGAGAAGGCTACGCCGACATCCGTGACGCCCCGGAGAGCCAGCCGGAAGAATCCAGGCGCGCCGAGGAGTCGCGTCGACGAATCCTAGAGCCACTGGCGAAGATCGATTCGGCCCGGCCCGAGATGATCCTCTTTCGGGCGTGCGCCCTGGTCGACCTGGGCGATCCGTCCCGAGCCGATGAGCATGCGGCCGGCCTGACGGCGCTGGCCTGTCCCTACCAGGCGCCGACCTTCGGTCGACGGCTGGAGATGGTGGACGCGACGAACGCCTGGGTGCGACGCGAGGTCTATCGCTGGTTGATCAAGCTCGAACACCTTGAGGCCGAGGATTTCCAACACGTCCTCGCCCGGCTCGAACGTCTCTATGAGCGGGCCGGAGTCGGTTCCGATAGCGCTATCAACCCCATCGCGAGCGTACACGACGGGTCCGCCCACGTCCTGATGACCCTCCGAAGCCAAGGGCGGTTCGATCAGGCTGAGCGCGTCACCGAGGTGATAATGACGACGGCTCGAAAACTCGTTGAAGACCGGCCCAGATCGGCCGATGCCCATGCATTGCTGGCCGAAGCTTACGGCCAGCGAGCCAAGAACGCCTGGAAGCGGGACAACCTGGCCGGCGTTCGATCCGGCCTGCAAGTGGCGATCCAGGCGGCGGCCGCCGGCCTGGCCGTCGCCCCTGACGACGCGATCCTGCGTCGCCAGCACTCCAAACTTGCCGAACGGCTCGCGGGGCTCGAACCGAACAACGTACCCGTAGACCGAACCGCCGTCAGTCCCGCGGACCTTGCGAATCGGGCAGCGACGAGTTCGCGGCCGAGCGAGTAGGAAGATCAGCCGCCGCGAAGGTCGTCCGGCGTGAGTGCAAGGTCTCTTGCCGAGGGCGTTCTTCGGCGAATGGGGCTCGGGCTAGAATCGGACGTCGTAGGCCTGACGGCATCCGTCGTAGGTGGTCTGAGCTTCACGAAAGAGAGTCCGAGCACGGCTGCGGTCGCCCAGCCGGGTCGCTTCGCGGAGCCCTCGGACGGCTTCCAACAATGCCTGGGTGAGGCGCTGAGCCTCGGCGTCGGGACGGCGGAAGCGGATCGCCGCGCCGATCGGCAGTCGCGACGCCTGCCGCTCCCAGAGATCGAGGTGATGGATCGGAACCTCGACGTCAGCCGCGTCGATCTCGCCGAAGTAATCAGCGCGGATGACGCTCATGTCGCGGAAGGCTTCGTCGGGGGATGGGAAGAACATGAAGCCGCCGACGACGAACAGGGTGATCCCGGCCGAAGCCCCGATCGCCCAGACGAGCCATCTCGGCAAGGGACGTTCGTAGATCGCCGCGCTCACGCCTTCGGTCTGTCGATCGGATCCTTCCGACCAGTCCTCAAACGTCGACCTCGGACCCAACCGACCTGCTCGGAGCGCCACGCCGGCCGCCAAACTCAGGGCCAGTGCAACCGGTGCAGCCAGCCCGCCGGAGCCCGTTCGTTCCCAGATCCTCCCCAACTCGCTGCCGACGAGGCTCGGATGGTCGTGGGAGATCGGAGAGACCAGGGCGTCGTAATGATCGTTGTCCGGGTTGATCGACCCGACGGGCGTATCCAGGCTCTCGATCGCCCAGGCGGCGAGGAAGGTCGCGACGACCGTCGCGGTCAGCCAACGAACGACCACGGCGCGACCATAAGCTCCGCCGATCCACGTCAGATGGCCGGCGGTGACTCCGATCCCCAGCACCACGAGAACCAGCATCGCTCCGGCGGACTGGCGGAACTTGACCATTTCCGGAAGCATGACCACGCCCGCTTCGGGGCTGACGTAGGCTGGCGCAGCGATCGCCGCCAGTCGAGCCGGCGCCATCGGATCGCCGGCGTTCGTCCCTTCGGCCAGCCAGGTCGGGGAGACGGCGGCGGAGACGATGCAAGCGACGATCAGCCCCACCCCCACGTCGAACCAGACCGGGCCGCTCGCCTCCCGGAGGAAATGAACAGCCCCCGCCGCCTGGCGATCTCGACCGGGGAGAGGAGTCGAGCCGTCCACCGTCTCCGCTTCCCTGGATCTCCCAACAGCCATCCCCACGACGACGGAGACCATTGCCGAAGCCGCCGTCAACCTGGCCATCACGCCGGGGCCCAGGTATGAGAAGCCGGTCAGGAGCGTCAAGGGATTGAACATCGGCGCGGCCAGCGCGAACGTCAGAACGGCGTCCCGCCGCACCCCCGAACGCCGCAGCTCTCGCAGGACGGGCAGCACGCCTAGCGAACAGACGGGGAGGAGCGTGGCGGCCGCCCAGGCCCGGACGGGCCCCGTCCAACGGCCCTCGCCGAACACCCGCCGCAACCGCGCCGGGCCGACCATCGAGCGGAGGATGGCGGAGGTTGCAAGGCCCAGCAGAAGGTAAGGCGAAGCCTCGACGACGACACGCGCCGCCCGGACCAGAAGTCCCCCGAAGAAGGCCGCGAGAGGGTCGATCATCGACTAGCTCACTTCCGCTTGATCTTATGGATGGTATGGCGACGCAGCCGGGGGCAGTATTTGCGGAGCCCTTCCCGCATCGCTTCGGGAAGGCCGCCGCGAGTGTTGATCGATTCCCGATGGTTCTGGTCGTCCGTCTCGGTGCACTGGAGCCAGACGTGCTCACGACCCTGGGACCTGGCCATCTGCGGGACTCTCCGTCGCCGGGTGAAGGATCAGCGTTTGAACGTCGTCGGCACCGGGACGCCGGCGAAAACCTCGGACACCACCGCCGGAAGCGCGCCGGCCTCGACGCCCAGCCGGACGCCCAGCGTCGGGGCCGCCACGTCGCGGACGTCGTCCGGGGTGACGTAGCCGCGGCCGGCGAGGAACGCACGCGCCTGGGCGAGCCTCTGCCAGATCAACAGGCCGCGCGGGCTGAGGCCAAGCTCGACCCGACGATGCGACCGCGTCGCCCTGCCCAGGTCGACGAGGTAGTCGCGAACCGCCGGCGCGACGGGCGTGGCGGCGACGCGAACCTGCAGCGAGGCCAACTCGTCGGCCCCAATGACCGCTGGCGCCAGTTCGGGCTCGCGAGCGGCCGCCCCGACCGCCGCGTCGAGCATCGCACGCTCGTCATCCCGGCCGGGGTAGCCGATGCTCAACTTGATCGCGAACCGATCGAGCTGCGCCTCGGGCAAGGGGTAGGTTCCGTGCTGCTCGACGGGATTTTGGGTCGCGATCACGAAGAACCCGTCGGAGAGGCGGTGATGGACGGAATCGACCGTCGCTTGCCGTTCGGCCATCGCCTCCAGGAGGGCGCTCTGGGTCCGCGGGGTGGCCCTGTTGATCTCATCCGCCAGCAGGACGTCCGCGAAGACGGGGCCGGGGATGAACTCGAACTCGCGGGTCTTGGGATCGTAGACCCGAAAGCCGGTGAGGTCCCCCGGGAGCAGGTCCGGCGTGCACTGGACGCGGGCGAACCGCCCGCCGACGGCTGCGGCCAGGGCCTTGGCCAGCGTGGTCTTGCCCAGCCCTGGCATGTCCTCGAGAAGGAGGTGCCCGCGGGCCAGGAGGCAGGCCAGAACCATCTCCACGACGTCCGCCTTCCCTCGCAGGGCCGCGTTCAACGCGCGCCTCAGCGCGGCGACCGCCTCGGCCGCTTCCAGGCGGTCGTCGGGGAGGCTGTCGAAGATTGTCGCGCTGGCGACTTTCATGTCGATGTTTCCTCGCAGTTCGTTCGCGTTCGGCTAAATCGGCCAAGCGTCCACGAGCGGACGATGAGCCTGCAGAGATCCCGCGGAGCCAGGCCGGCGTGCCGGGGAGGCGTTGAGCCCTCCGGCGCGTAGAGGCTCCATTCGGCCAGGGCCAGCAGTTGATCGAGGTCGGGACCGAAGTTGCAGCCGAGCTTCATCGGACCGTACCATCGCCGCAGCGTCGCGTGGGAAGGGCGAGGCGAACCGCCCAGCCGGGCGCGTCGCTCCACCAGCCTCATCGTGCGCAGGACGATCCGCCGCGAGGAGCCGCGCAGACCGGCCCTCCAGACGAGCGTGGCCGCGGCGTCGGCGGCCTCGCGCCGCAACCGGAGCCCCGCGAGCAGCAAGGCCAGGGTCGAGACGATCGCTGCCGGGTGGGCGGCGAGCCGGCGGCACGCGGCGACCAGGCGGGACCGAAGCGTGGCCAACGTCGTCGCCGGCGGCTTCATCAATTGGTATCCGGGCGTCGGCTCGACCGCGATCCAGGCGCCGTCGGAGGCTCGCACCTCAGCCCAGACGTGAACGTCCTCGCGCCTTACCGGAGTGTGGCGCGTTCGCGGGTCGTAGCGCTCGGGCCTGGCGTACAGTCCGCTCACCAGACGGGCCGAGAAGCCCGAGGCCCGCAGCATCGCCGCGGCGGTCGTCGCGAACAGGTAGTCGGGGCCTCGGGACGTCCTCGCGAAATGCTCGACGACGTCCTCGCAGTCCTGCGGCGCAACGAACCTTGCGTCCACGACGCCGAAGCGTCGCAGTCCGTCGACGATCGCCTCGACCTGCTCCCAGTCGTCGGTGGCCCCTTGGGTCCAGGACGCAAGTAAGGCCGAGGCCGTCCGACCGAGCGGCGGATCGCCCGGTTGGGCGTGTGACCGAAATACGAGCGAGTGCAGGGCCAGGGGGTCGACGACGCCCGCCTCGGTTTCCACCACCGTGCTCGACGGGATCGTCCTCCCTTCCATCTTCAGCAAGCCGTCGCACGCCCAGTCGAAGAAGTCGACGCGATCGACCTCGCCTACACGGAAGACCCGCAGTCGGCCGGGGGCGGGGAGCGACGAGGAATCCAGGCCGGCGATCTTGATCTTGTGGGCGACCGTCCCCGCATCAGTCCGGGGCTCCACGCCGTCGACGCGAAACCAGGGGCCCTTCCGCCGCTCCAGGACCAACCGCGTGTGAAACCGGGGACGACCGGCCTCCGTCCAATCCCGGCCGTTGAATTCGTCGTAGGCCGCCAGCGGAATATGCAGCGGCGTCGGACCTTCGACATACAGGAGAGCGCCTGCCTCGCGATGGGCGGGCTTGCCCTGCGTTCCGGGCTTCGCCCCTCGGCGGACGGCCGAAAACTGACGGCCGGCGCGCAGGTTCTCGGCGGGCCGCTCGCGCTGTTCGGCGACGTTCTGGTTGCTGAGCGCGACCATACGGTCCATCTTGCGCGGCTTCGAGGGCTCGCCGTACATGTCGTTGAAGGCGTCGTAAAGCGAGGGGCGGTCGGTGTCGAGGTAGACGTCGCTGTCCGCGAAGCCGATGCTCTCGGGTCGCTCCGCGCCTTTCACCTCGTTCTCGCCGTCGCCAACGCCGCCGCGGGCGTCGGGATCGTCCCAGTCCGTGCCGCCCGAACTGGGCATCAGGCCCGCCAGAGCCACGGCCGCGCGAGTTGGGCCGAGGGCGACCATCCCGGCCGCGACGCCGACCAACGCGAATGCGGTCAACATCGGCGCGGCCGGCCACCGACCGGGCTCGCGTCGACCGTCGATGAGGCGCAGCCCCCGCCAGTAGACCAACGCCAGCCAGGCCCCACCGACGATCGAGTAGAGTCCAATCGCCCCGAGCACGATCGCCCCCTCGACGAGGCAGGAGGAGCAAAGGATGAGAAACAGACTCGCGAGCGCCGTGAGTCGAGTCGTCGAGGCCCGATTCGACGTCGCCGCGAGACCTAGAACCAGGTTGCGGAGCGACGCCAGCAAGGCCAGTTCCAGGGGGCCGGGTCGGCCGACCGCAATCATGCGGACCGCCGACATCGCCAGGGGGGCGGAGAAGGCGGCCGCCAGGACTACGGCCGTCGCCCGTAGCGGCCGGCCTCGGTATCGGCTCAGGCACGCGTGGACGAGGATGGTTAGCGACGTCCAGCCCAGGGCGGTCACCAGGGCCCCCATCGGCGGCGAGCCCGGTTCGGCGATCGCCAGCTCCGTCGTCGCCGTGGCGATCGACGCCAAGGCGAGCGTGACCACCCGGACGTCCCGTGGTTCGTCAACGACCTCAGGCCTCAAGCGCGCCCCCTTTCCATCCCCTGCGAACCTGCCGCGGCACGTCGCGAGGATCGTCGATCCAGATCCACGCCCTCGGGCCCGAGGGCGCGACGACGGGAGCCGGCGCGTCGGCGAAGGCCCCGGCCGCCAGGAGGACGAAGCGTTCTTCCAACCTCGGAGAGCCAGGATGGGGACGCCGCGGCGATCGATCCGTCGCAACGACGAGTCGCAATCCCGACGTGCGCCGGACGCACGCCGGGCCGGCCAGCACCCTCTCGAGCGACTGCGAGGCGTCGGCCGTGAGGCACGCCAAAGCGTCGAGCGCCGCGCGCCGACGCGAGTCCACGGAGCCTCCCTTGCTCGTAATCGTCACGTCGCCGAAGACCAACTCGACCTCAACTCCCTGGCCGATCCAATCCTCGGCGAAGCTGGCCGCGACCCGGACGGCCCATTCCAGCGAGCCAGCCGATCCCGAGCCCGCGTGGGAGTCCGGGTGGACGTCGATGACGATCTGGACCTCGGGGGTGGCCCTCGACTCCAACTCGCAGACGATCAGGGTCCCGTGCCGCGCCGACTGCGGCCAATGGATGCGTCGGATCGAGTCTCCCCTTCGATACGGCCGGACGCCCACGAGGTCGCCGATCGTCCCGGCGCGGGCCCGAATGGCCGTCCCCTCCGACTCCCGGGCGCCGGCCGACTCGGGGATCGGCCCTACCGGAAAGGTCGCCGGCCAGACGAGGATGCAGCGCGCCGCGAGGATGGGGCGAGAGGCCTCGCGAATGCCGAACGGGAATCCGCAGGCGACGCGAGGAACGGTCTCGGGGTATCGCCCGCGACGGTCGAAGACGACGTCCCAGGCCGCCTCGGTGGTCCGCAGTCCCGGCGAGAAGGCCAGGCCGGTCAAGGGACCGAAGGATTCCCCGGAAGATGGCCGCACGACCAGAGCCCAGGCTCCCCAGGGGGCCCGGTTCCGGATCCTGAGCCGGGCCGAGGTGGGAGAGCCCTCGCGGGTCCGCTCGACCGCATAGGACAGCTCGCCCGTCACCCCCCACAACGACACCCAGGGCCACACCGCGCCGACGACGAGCACGGCCGCGATGCCCGCGGCCGGGACGAGAGCCCTCGGATGCAAGTAGAGCCCGCAAAGGACGCCCGCGACAGCGGCCGTCGCCAGCACCGAAGCGGGACTGCGGAGTCGCTTCGCGATCGAGATCGCCCGCGAACGCATCTCGCCCTCCTGAACTCTCGGCCCACCTTCCTGCATGACGCCCCTCCGCAATCGATACGCCGGCTCAGACTTCGCTTCGCTTCCAAAGCCGTCCCAACACCGTCAAACCCGCGGCCAGCACCAGGACGAGGCCGACGGCTTCCGAAACGCTCGACTTCTCGCGGGCCGTCTGGACGTCCACGGGGCGGGAATAGTCCTTCACCGCCTCGACCGTCGCCGGTTCGGCCCTGTTCGCCGCCTTCGTCGGATCGACCTTCTCAAGGGCCAACCCCTCGACCTTGTGAGAGCCGCTTCGAGCCGCCACGTCCTCGCGGACCTCGTCGATGGCCGCGAGGTAGGCGTCGGCCGCGGGGCCGGCGGCGTTCTTGCGAATGGTCTCTCGGAGCTTGGCGTTGTCGCAGACGAAGCCGGAGCAGCCGGGCTTGTGCCGATTGACGAGGTCGACGTGCAGCGCCGAGATCGCCCGCAACTGCTCGGGCGTCGCTTCCCACAGCCCCTTGCGAGCGGTCTCGGCCATCACGGCCGTCATCTCCTGGAGGGCGTACGGGTTCTTGGCGGCGAAGGCCTCGCGGATCCCGAGGCCCTCGCGATCCTCGACGTACACGGCGTAGAGTTCGTCCCAGAGGGCGTCGTCGATCAGCTCGGGCTTGAGCGCGTTCCAGGCGTACGTGTTGCGGAAGGTCTCGGCGAAGACGGCCGCCGAGGAGGCACCGCCAGCCTGGAGGTCGCGGATGTACTTGGGGTTCAGCAGCGTGCTGCGGGCCTCGACCCAGACGGCCTCGTGCGCGGCCTGCATCTTCGGGTTGTGCTTGTTGCGGACGTCCGCGAAATACGCGGCCGGCTCCGCGCCGGTGACCTTGCGGATCGCGTTGTTCAGCCCGCCCATGAACTCGTAGACGTGATCGAGCGACAGCGCCCCATTCACGTTCGACGATCGGCTGTGGACGATGGTGTCGGTGTTCTGGAGAGCCCCCTCGAACACGCCCGGATTGTAGGCCGCCCAGTGCTCGCCGATGTAGACCGCGCCCATGTTCTTGAGGTACTGGTCGGCCACCTCGTCGGCGTTCTCCCAGCGGTCGCCGGCCTCCACCATCCCCATGATCCCCGTGCCGTAGTTGCCGTTCACGCCGCCGAAGACGCGGGCCGTGGCGAACATCTTGGCCTCGACGGGCGACAGCCCGCGTTCCTTCATCAGCGACTCGGCGGCGACGGCCCCTTCGCGGACGTGGTTCTCAAAATCGGCCGGGTCGTCGGCCGAGGCGGCGAGCTTCACGGCGCGGTCGATCAGGGCGAGCCGGCTGGCGGCGATATCGCGGAGCTGGCCCGACGTCTGGACGACCACGTCCACGCGCGGCCGCTTCAGCTCGGCGGCCGCGATGAGGCGAACGTCGTGGACCTCGCCCCGAGCGTTGCGGACCGGCTCCACCCCCAGCAGGTGGAAGATGAGGGCGAGGTCGACCCCCTGGGTGTTGATGAACTCCCCGCCCCACATGCTGAGGGCCACCTTCTTGGGGAACTTACCCGTCTCGCTCAGCTTGGCCTGGATCGTCTCTTCGGCCAGCTTCTTGCCGACCTTCCAGGCCTCGGCCGAAGGGGTCTTCTCGGCGTCGATCGAGGTCAGGTTGCGACCGGTCGGGACCGCATCAGGGTTTGTGATCGCGTCTCCTCCCGAGGACGGAGCGATGTACCGCCCGTTCAGGACGGCGACCAGGCCGTCCAGTTCGGCCGACGTCGAGGTCGCCAGAGCGTCGCGGTTTCGGGTCGCCGTCGTCAGGGCTTCGCGCAGCGTCTTCACGGCGGAAATGGATTCACGGTCCGCGTCTGCATTCGGCGGCCGAGGACGTCCGGGAGAGGACGCCGCCGAGTCGTCAGCCTTCACACGCTCCAGATCGGCCGGGTCGATGAATGAAAGAGGATCGGCCCTATCAGCGAGGAGGGCGTCGAGCGTCTCGAACGCTGGCTTGTGATAACGTTCATCGAAGAACTTCTTGTCGTCGATCTGCTCTCGCGCGGCCTTCCCCCGAGCGACGTCGAGACGAGCGCGGGCCTGGGCCACGCCGTCGACGCCCATCAGCCGTGCCGTCTCAAGCACTCGGTCCTGAGGGTAAGGAACGCCCAGCGTGTACAACCCGCGCGTGATCTTCTCCAGGCCGACGGTCATCAGGTAGTCGTGGACCTGTTCGATCTGGTTCTCGTCGAGGGGCGTCGAGCTTTCGGGGAGCTTGAGGTCCTTGTCGATCTTCTGCTCGCGGACGACCCGCGTGATGGTGGCGACCAGCTCGGCCTTGAGCGTCTCGTCGGACGTCGACTGCCACGAGCCGATGGCCGTTTGCAGCTCCTTGAGCGGCCCGTACAGGTCGGACTCGGCGAACGGCGGCGTGAGATGGGAGACCAGCGTCGCGTAGCTCCGGCGCTTGGCGATCACGGCCTCGCCGATGTTGTTGATGATGTAGAGGTAGGCGTGCGGCAGGTCGCCCACCAGGGCGTCGGGCCAGTCCATGCCGGAGAGGCCGTTCTGCTTCCAGGGGGTGAACTCCAGGCTGCCGTGGGTGCCGAAGTGCATAAGCGCGTCGGCCTTGAAGCCGTAGCGGGCCCAGAGGTAGGTCGCCAGGTAGGGGTGCGGCGGGGCGACCTTCGCGCCGTGGATCAGCTTCGAGGAATCGTCGCCCATCGCCGGCAGCAATTGGGGCAGGAGCACCACGTTGCCGAACCGCACCCGAGGCAGGGCCAGGTTCCGCTTGCCGTCATGCTCGAACGTCAGGAACTTCCCCGGCGCAGGGCCGTACTGGTCCTCGACGGATTTGTAGGCCTCGGCGGCGACGCCCTTGCGGGCCCATTCCTGATAGTCGGAAGTCCTGATGATCTCAGGGTCGCCGTCCTTGAGGAACGCCTCGAAGGCGCCCTCGGCGTAGGCGCCCAGAACGGGCCCCTGGCGCTGGACTCTCGCCTGGAACTCCTCAACGGAGTCGGGCAGATTCCCCAGGTCGTAGCCCTCCGCTTTGAGGCGCTTGAGCAGGTTCAGGAGCGAGGGCGCAACCTCCAGCGCCGCGGCGGCCATCGCATTCTGGCCGGGCCCCTTGTAGTAGACGATCGCCAGCTTCTTCTCGGCGTTGGGCTTGGACCGAAGGGTCAGCCACTTCTCGACGCGTGAGGCGAAGGTTTCGACCCGATCGGGGATCGGCCCCGGGACGTTCAGACCGCGTTCGTCGGGAAAGAGGGCGCCGACGGCGAAGGGCTCGGCGCCGCCGTCCAGCTCCGGCATGACGACGTTCTGGCTCAGCATCCCCCCCTCCATCCCCTTCTGCGAGCCGAGCCACGAGGCGTATTCCTCCTGGACGGTCATCGGGCAGAGGAGCGGGACTCCGCGTTCCTTGAGGTAGGCGATCGCCTCGTCGGCCTTCCCCGGCGCGAGCCTGCCGTGAGGGACGTAGACGACGAGGTCGGGCCCAATCTCGCGGACGAAGTCGAGCCGCTTGAGGAAGCCGGCGATCGGGTAGACGTTCAGCCCGCGTTTCTCCAGCGATTCCACGAGCGCCCCCATCGATCCCAGGTTCGGGTTGCGCGGGCCGAAGATGGAGGTGAGGAGCGCCACCTTCGGACGACCCTCGCGGAACCGACCGCTCGACTCGTAGAACGCCTGGTAGTCGCCGACCGCCCCGAAGAAGCGCCCGCCCAGGTGGAAGAGTGCGTCCGACGGGATCACCTCGGGCTCGTCGGGCTCGGGGGCGAAGACGGCCTTGCCGTCGAGCCTTCGACGAGCGTAGCGGAACAGCGAGGCCAGGTTCTTGCGGCCGCCGTTCTCGAAGTAGGCGGAGACTCGCTTGAGATCGTCGCCGGCGAGGTCCGTCAGGTCGCTGGCTGCGTTGGTCGCGCCGTAGACGTAGACGCGGGTCCCTGCCCCGATCGCCCGTCGGATCGTCGCCTGCTGGGGCTCGTCGAGGTTCAGGCCGCGGCCGAAGAAGAACGCGGCGTCGTAGCGCTTCAGGTCCGTCGCCGTGAGGTTCGGCAGGTCGATCCGGTCGAGCTTCACCCAGGCGCGGGGATCTTCCGAATCGAGCATCTCCGCGAACTGGAAATCGCGAAAGTTGACCAGGGCGATCCTCGTCGGGCCGACGTGGCGGTCCCAGACGTACCAAGCCGTCACGCCAACGGCGATCGCCGCCAGGATGCACGCGGCGATCCTGGGCCGGAAGATTCCTCGAATGAGCGACTTCAACCTCGACATCGAACGGAGCCTCAGAAGGTGAGCGATCGACTGGGATCACGGCGTCTTCGCCGCGTCTTCCGGGACGTAGATGATGCGGCCGTCTTCAAGCTGATAGGCGGCGCCGACGCGCTTGCCCCGGCCCTCCCCCTTGCCCTGCGCGCCCTTGTAGCGGGTGACCTCGCCCCCCTTCTTGACGATGATCTCCATGTCGGCCGTCCCCGGATTCTTGACCAGCGTCATGTCCTTGTCGGACATCAGGTCGGCGACCTGCGGGCGGACGATCAGGGCGATCATGAGGGCGGATCCGACGACCATCGCCAGGTCGAAGAGGTTGGCCACGCCGGCCAGCGGATCGTCGTTCTCGTCGTCCTCAAAGAGCGAGCGGCGCGAACGTTTCGTGCGTCGGATCATCGTCGTCCATCCTCGGGTTGTGGTCGCGCCCTTCCGCCTGGTCCTGGGCGAGTTCGTAGGCGTAGCGGAGCAGTTCGGCGTCAGCCATCGCCCAGCGCTGCTTCACGATGCGGACCCAGAATCCCAGGCCGCCGACGAACAGGCCGACGACCGTGGCGGTGAGCCCCTCCTCCACGTTGGCGGCCATCGCCGAGATGTCGCCCGCCGCGAGACCGGCGAGCGCCGGGCCGATGGGGATCAGCGCGCCCATCAGACCGAGCATCGGCCCGAGTCGGATGAGGGCCTGGGGGCCGTCGAGACCGCGACGGGCGGCCAGCTCGAAGTCGGAGATCGCCTTGTCCGCGTGGATCGGATGCCAGCCGACCTCGGCGCAGCGACGAAGGGCGCGGGCGACCTCCGTGTCGCCCGGCAAGTCCGCCGTCGCGTCGCGGACCGGCTCGCGGAGAAGACGGCCGGAAAGCTCGCGCAGTCCACTCGCCGCGCGGCGTCGCTGGACGACCGCGGCGAGGAAATCGCCCGTCATGAGAAGCGACCACCCCAGCAGGCCCGTCATCGTCACGAGCACAGGAACCAGGAGCCCCGCCGAGACCCAGGAGATCAAATTCGTCAATACGCTCACGAGGCCGCCGCTCCTTTCCGAATCCGCCAAACCCGAATCAGCCGAAGCCCAATCCCCAGCGCGAGCCCCGTCGTCGCGACGATTAGCAAGAACGCCGTCGCGCGAAGGTCGATCTCAGCCGCCCTCACGCCTTTGGGGCGAGAGTCGAGCACCGGCGACAACGTCGCACCCAGGGCGAACAGGATCGCGAAGAACGGCAGCGATCCCGCCGCCCGTCGCTCGGGCTCATGGCGGGCGAACCGCCATGCCGAAGCGCCTCCCACGATCGCGAAGAAGACGGCCGCCGACAGCCCGGTATTCAACGCGGTGAAGCTCCACCCCGAAGCTGCGTGGAAGAGCGACGCCTGGACGCCGACGAGTCCCGCCGCCAGACTCGGCGACGGCGCCCACGCCGCTGCGCGGGCGACCGATCGCACCAGGCGATCGCGAAATCCCCGGCCCCCGTCCGCCGCCGAACCGGAACGCCGAACCGCTTCCCAGCCGCCGACGAGGGCTTCCATCACCACCAGCGCCGACAGTCCGCCGACGCGATCCGGTGACGAGGCCCAGGCGAACAACCTGGCGGCGCTGACGTTCGAGACGAGGTCGCTCGACAGCCAGGGGACCGCCGCCCAGGCCGCGGCGGCGAGGAGGGCCGGGCGAGGACTCCTCCAGGAGAGGTAGAGAGCCGTCGCCGCGAGTCCGACCGCCAGCAAGATCCAGGTGCAGGCTTCCATCGTTCCGCTCGATCTCCTCGCGACCGGGTCAGATCAGAGGGAATCCGCCGAGACGACCTCGCCGCCGGCGCGGGTCGCGAGCGACTGCCAGGTCGCCATGCTCACCGAGTCCTTCACGAACCGGACGGAGCCGTCGCCCATCAAGGTCAACACGCCTCCCGGGTGAGGGCCTCTGGCGGCCAGCCAGCCGAAGCCGTGGCCGTAGACGTCCGGGGTCTTGCTGTTGGGCGTCAGGTAGGCGCTGAAGCCGCTCATCACCTGCGTACCGACGATCCAGGCGACGCCCCGCGTGCCGGACCATGAAACGGGCGTTGCACTCACCGAAGCGAGGTCCGGGTTGTTCATCGCCGGCGTGTAGCCGCCGGGGGCCGCCGTCGTCGGCTTGACCGTCGTGGAGATGTTGACGATCTGCCGAACGCGGTCGAGAGGGATCGGCCCCGTCGTGTCGAAGCCGGCGCCGAGGTAGCACTGCGACATGAACATCGTGTTCGACGTCCCGTCGACGATCCCCGCGAACTTCACCGCCGAGTTGTCCCAGAAGACGCCGTCAGTCGGATAGCGGGAGTCGTAGAACGTCCCCGTCCCGGTGCCGATGTTGACCACGTAATTCGTCCCAGCGGTGGGGACGCTTTGGTAGTACGACGGGTAGAGCGGATCATGGCCGTCGCTCGGGCAGAGGAGCGCGGCGATCACCGTCCGAGACCCCGTCGTCTGCGCCGGGTGGAACGAAAAGGTCGGAGGCCCCGAGCCGAGCGGGAGGGAGAAGTTCACGGCGTTGAAAGCGGCCGATCCCTCCAAGAACGGCAGGAGCCGCGCCGTCGCCGAGAAGCCCGACGACGACTGACCTCCGGAGCCTGGGAAACAGCCGTTGGAGCTCTCGTAGTTGTGGAGCGCCAGGCCCATCTGTTTCAGGTTGTTTGTGCTCTGGATGCGTCTGGCCGCCTCGCGGGCGGCCTGGACGGCCGGCAACAGCAGGGCGATCAGCACGGCGATGATCGCGATCACCACCAGCAACTCGATCAGGGTGAACCCGCGTCTCGGGCTTCGTCGAATCATCTCGATTCCATCCTGTGAATGAGGTGGACGGTTCGTCATCGAACATCGTCGGGTCCGAAACAGAGCCGCGCCCGCAGAGCCTCGCGGGCCCTCGACAGCCGCGACCGGACGGTCCCGGTCGGCACGCCGAGGCGGAGGGCGATCGATCGGTAATCCAGGCCCTCGATCAGGTGGAGGATCAGGACGGCTCGATGGTCGTCGGCCAGCCCTTCGAGGGCGGATCGCACCTCATCCCACAACTCCGCGACGGCCGCGCGACGGGCCGGGTCGTCGCGGTCGTCGGCCGAATCCAGGGCCGTTCCCGCCGCCGATTCATGGCGGCGTCGACGCCGAACCGTCCGCTCGATGTGCAGACATCGGAGAAGAACGGCGCGGATGAGCCAGGCCCGTGGATTCGGCGGAGGGACGGGCTGGGACCACAGATTGAAAAGCGCGTCCTGGACGGCCTCCCAGGCCATGTCCTCGCTCCCCAGTCGTCGCCGGGCGAGCCGAACCAGATCGCCGACGAGCGGCCGGACCGCCAGGGCGAAATCGTCGCCGTCGCAGGACGCTTCGCGACGTGGAGTCGTCGCAGCCTGGGCGCGGACGCCGCGCAGGCGTGAGGAAACACCTAACATGAATTCACCCGCTCTTCCCGGAGAACGCTCGTGATCTCGACGGACGTACGTCTCTCCTCGGCGCACGGTCGGCTCTGAGAGGGCGCGAACCCCGGCCGGCGACGAGTCAGAAGATCAACGACGACAGTCCCGCGCGTGGAGGCGCAAGAACGGCGTCAGGCCGAGCGGCGAGGTGGAGCGCGAGGAGGGGTGGCCGGGCGTTCAGGCGAAGGGTGCAGGATTGCTTCAACGAGCCCGGAGGAGGCCGCGACGGCGTGGTCGCATTCCACGAGACCGCCGAACTCGGCGGGCAGGACCGGAAGAGAAAGGAGATCGCAGACGGCGCAGCCGCCGGCCGGCTGATCGAAGACGGCCCTGGCCTCTTCGGCTCCGTGAACCTCGCCCGGGGCGAAGACCGCGTCGAACGCGTGATGACCGCCCCCGCACAGTGACAACGTCACGTGCAAGGCCAGCATGCACAGCAGAGTGTGGCGTCGACTGGTCGTGGGCATCATCCAGGGCGGAAAAGGGAAAGAGTGGCGAAACCGAGAGACCCGTTGTCACGAGAAGAATGCCGCCCGTCTCGGATCGGTTCCGATTTTAGCGTTTTTTTCGAGACTCCTCTCCAGTCTCGACGGGCACGCGCCATCCGCCCGACCAAGACGGACCGGTTGAACGAGGGTTCTTCGCCCCGGCCTTCCTCAGCCGATGCGGACTCCAGAAGAGCCAGACAGTCCAGGCCGGGGTGGGACCGGCGCTCGCGAGGGCCTCGCGTTCGGCGGAGTCGCTCGGACGCCTCCCCGCCCTCCATACGGACGGCGTCAGGGCGAACAATTGGCTTCTCCGAAACCTACGACGTCGCCACGCGTCATCCGAGGCCGTAATCGTAGCCGCTTGAACGCAATGGTCCCGACTCGCGGTCAGGCATGCGGCACCGTCGACGGGGGAGGGTGGGAAGTTTAGCGGGGATCGCTCTTCCGCGACCGGAGGCGGGGGCGGATTTCCGTAAGTCTAGAGTACCGAAGGTGGGACTTGAACCCACACGGGTGTTACCCCAACGGATTTTGAGTCCGTCGCGTCTGCCATTCCGCCACTTCGGCTTTCCTACGACACAAGCATGCTGCCGAGGGGGGCCGATGTCAAGACCCCCTGCGCGGGCTTGAGGTTCACTGGGCCAGGTGGAATGCCGCCGTGGTGGACCCCGTCGACACTGGGACGTTGACCACGGCGTTGTTGGAGACGTTGAGCTTGTTGACGATCAACTGCGTTCCGTAGGTGTTGTTCGAACCGCCGGCGATGCTCATCGACGCCCCCGGGGCGTAGATCTTGCCGGTAATCGTGTTATTCGTCCCATTGGCCATCGCGATTGAGTGAGTCGGCGAGTAGTCGTTCGTACTCGAGTTGTAGACGGAACGCTGCCATATGGCCACATCTTGATACGTACCGCTGGTGGGAGCCGTCAGCGACGTGCCGTTTCCGCCCTGGATGTTGACGTCGCCGTTATAGAGGTAGATCGTCACGCCCGTGCCAGTGGCTCGGACGCCGTTGCTGACCTCGAAGTTGCCGCTCTTGATGTAGTACACCCCCGGACTCATCGTGTAGTTCATGCCGCCCGAGTTGAGGATCAGACCGCTGTTGTAGACGCCCGGGTAAACGGGGTAAGGGTTGGTGGCGTTCCAGCCGGAAGGGCTGGTGCGGGTGGTCATCCCCGAAGGGTCGGGCGCGGTCAGGGTGGAGAGCGGGTCGACCATCGCGCTGGGGTCGCTGCCGGTCTTGACCGCCGTGCCGGAGTCGATGTAGCCGCTGCTGGAGAGTTGGTAATTGCCGGCGATCTTGAACGTCGACGCCTTGATGTGGCCCATGTTGTTGAGGTCGACGGCCTTGGTGGCGTTCGACTTCACCTGGACCTCGCCCGCGGCGGTCACGTAGGCGCCGCCGGCAACTGTGAGGCTGGGCGAGGCCGAGGGGCTCAGGACGATGATCGACGGAGGCGAGTTGCTCACCCGAACGGAAGTCGAGCGGGCGGCGACGTTGACGGTCCCCGAACCAAGGATCGAGCTGAACAGCCGCGATTGATGCGAGAAGACGGAAACCTGGAGCGTCAGGTCGGCCGTTCCGTACCGCGTGGGGGGAACGGTGAGTTGCGCCATGGTCACCGTGGAGTGGGCGCCGTCGTTGGAATAGCCGTTGGCCGAGGCGTATGAGACCGCCGCGTTCGAAGCGGCCGTCCAGGGGTCGCGGCCGCTCCCCCCTTTGGCGACCTTGTCGTAGGTGCAGACGGCGGCGAACGACGCGGCGTCCGCCGCGGCCTGAGTGCGCCGTCGTTCGACCATCAGGAGGCCGCCGTCGATGATCATGGCCGTCACGCCGATGATCGGGATCAGCGAGACGGCCGCGACCACTGCGGTCGCACCGCGTCTTCGGGCGTACGTCGTTCGCAGCATGTCTCGACTCTCCGATCAATAGGCGATTCGCGCCCGCGCCGTGCTGTGGAGCGTGATCGTGCCGAAGTAGATTTCCGGGGTCCATGCATAGCTGATGGTTACGGTGGCCATGTCGGTCTGCGAGGGAGTGGTGGTGATCGTGACCGCACTCGGGTTGACGCAGACGGCCTTGGGCCGGACGACGTTGGAGAGGATCTGAGCCGGGGTCCGCATCGTGGCGTCCTGGAGCGAAGCCCATCGCGCCGATTCGCGCGCCAGATGGGCCACTTCCTGGTAGCGGTACAGGCCCATGCCGAGGCTCAGACCGGCGAGGACCGTCATCAGGAAGGCGGGGTAGACCACGGCGGTTTCGGCGAGGACGGCGCCTCGTCGCCGTCGCGCCAGGGCACGGGCACGGATCATCATCGTTTAACTCCCCGAGTTGGGGTTGCGCACCATTCGGACCTTGCGAACGATCGTGACTGAGGAGATGCCCGTGGGACCGCCGACCACGCCGTGGAAAGTATAAGTCGCCGTGACCTCCACATAGTTGAGGCCTTCGGAGTCGGTCCCCGACACGACGGCGACCGTCGGCGCGACGTTGAGGTCGACGGCCGAGGCCTGGGCGGCGGTCTGGGCCGCCGAGTTCAGCGTTGCGATTCCCACGGCCGGGTCGGTCGCCGCGCTCGCGCCGCTGCGGGCGCACTCGGTGACCGCCGCGGCTGCGCGAAGGCAAAGGCCGTAATCGAGAGCCCCCAGAGCTGCGAGCGTCAGGAACGGCGCGATCATGGCCATCTCGATCGCCGCTGCGCCTCGGCGGGGCCGAGCGCGCCGAGTCTTGCAGATCATGTCTGCGGCTCCTTTTCTCGTCGGGAGGGAGCGTCGCCGATCCGAGGCGGCTCCCAATAAGAAGCCTAGAGCGCATCCAACAAGAGAGTCGGAATGGCTCCCGCCTCCAGAGGATTTCAACGAACCGGCGATTCCCAAAGGCGACGGAGCCTCGGGAAACCGCGTCTTCTCGCCGCTTTTTTTGACACGCGGTCGAACGTGACCTTGGATTCTCTCGTGAGCCGATGAGAACGGCCCGCCGACAGGTCTCCAGCGACCTGCCTCCCCTTCGCTCCAGAACACTCCAGAACGCCCCGGACGATCGGTTTAAGGATTCCGACGTCTTCCCCCAAGCAACCACTTAAGGAGAGCTCCCGATGCTGCGCAGCTTCCTGAACCGCCTGATGACCGAAGAAGACGGCGCGACGATGGTTGAGTACGCGTTGATGGTCGCCCTCATCGCCGTCGCCGCCATGACCGCCGCCGCCACCCTCGGCACCAACATCACCTCCAAGTTCAACGCCGTCGCCACCCAGATCGGCGGCTGAACCCCCGTCCGTCGCCGACGCTCGCCCTATCCCGACCCACACGATTCTGAAGGAGCATCCCCATGCTGCGCAGCTTCCTGAACCGCCTGATGACCGAAGAAGACGGCGCGACGATGGTTGAGTACGCGTTGATGGTCGCCCTCATCGCCGTCGCCGCCATGACCGCCGCCGCCACCCTCGGCACCAACATCACCTCCAAGTTCACCGCCGTCGCCACCCAGATCGGCGGCTGATCGCGACGAGGCCGTCCGCCGAGCTAACAGCCAGTCGGACGGTCGCGATCATGAGCGGGAGACGGGAGGCGCCTCGATGACCCGGCTCGAACGTCCGCCCCCCCGGGCGCGGGGCGCGATCTTGGCGGAATACGTCCTGGTGGCCGGCTTGATCGCCGTCGCCGCAATTACGGCGGCGAGAGAGCTGGGGCCGATCGTCAAAACGAGACTTCAGGGAGCGTCGTCGGCACTGGCCGGCGGCGGGCCTGCTCCGGGGGGTGGAGGCACGTCCTCCACGCAGTGAACCGAGGCCGTCGGACCGAGCGGATCTCATTCGGACGAAAGAGGAGGCGCGATCCCGTGCCAGGCCATGAAGCGCTCGTCCTGACCGCGACGACGGTCGCCCTGATCGCCGCTGGGACGGACCTCTGGAAATTCAAGGTGTACAACGCTCTGACCCTCCCCGCGCTGGCCGCTGGTCTGGCTGCATCGGCCTGGGCGGGGGGATGGGAGGGGCTGGCGGCGAGCGGGCTCGGGGCCCTAACCGGCTTCGGCCTGCTCGCCGCCTTTTTCATCCTGGGGGGCGTGGGGGCGGGGGACGTCAAGCTGCTGACGGCCCTGGGGGCCTGGCTCGGGCCGGCCCTGACGCTCCGCGTCTTCTTCGCCTCGGCGATCGCCGCCGGGCTCTACGCTCTCGCTCTCTCGGTCCTCTACGGCGGCCTGGCCGCGACGACCGTCGACATGCTCCGGTTGGCCGACCGGATGCGGCGAGGAGACGTCCGGCCGTCGATCGCGCCGGAGATCGCCGCCGAGACTGCGCGGGCCGACCGCCGCCGCCGACTGGTGCCGTTCGCCGCCATGACCTTCCTCGGACTTGTCGCCGCGGTCTTCATCTGGAGACCGGACGGCGTCGGACCGGAACCGACCTCGCCCCACCCCGCGAACCCAACGGCCCCCGCCGCGGCGTTCGCGACGACTTCTGAAGGAGCCGCGTCGTGAGACCCCAGACGATGCTGGTCGCGATCCTCGCCCTGGCGAGCGGCCTGGCCGCCGTGCTCGGCGTCAAGGGGATGATGAAGAAGCCCGCGGTCGTCGTCGAGGAGAAGGCGAAGGTCGTCACGGCCAAGGCCGAACTCGCCCGCGCCCAGTCGATCGAGGCCGCCGCGATCGAGGTCAAGGAAATCCCCAAGTCCCAGGTCCCCGAGGGGGCTCTGGCCTCCATCGAGGAAACGGCCGGGCGGATTCCGTCGATCCCATTGCTCAAGGGTGAGATCGTCGTCGAGCCCAAGCTTCTACCGAAGGGGAGCCGCGCCGGGATGGCCTCGATGATCCCGCCGGGGATGCGGGCCTTCACCATCCTGACCCCCACGTTTTCGTCGAGCCTGGCGGGGTTTCTCCAACCCGGCAACCGCGTGGACGTTCTCCTGACGATCCAGCCTCCTGGCTCGCAAGGAGACGACGGCTCGGCCACGACCACGATCCTCCAGAACATCGAGTTGCTCGCCGTGCACACCCTGGTCGATGCACCCGTCGAGGCCAAGGCCAACCTCAGCGAGACTCGCTCCGTGACCCTGCTGGTGACGCCGAGACAGGCTTCGATCCTCGATCTGGCTCAGGACAAGGGGAAGCTCCACCTGTCGTTGCGGAACTCGCTCGACGAGACGCCGGTCGACGAGACGCGGGCGACGCTCGCCGACCTCGGACTCCCTGAGACGCCTTCCAAGCCCGAGCCCGCCGCGCCTCCTCCCGCGATCGCCGCGCCGACTCCCCCGCCCCCCCCCGAGCCCGAAGAACCCGAGCTTGTGGTTTTGACGGTCCGGACTCTCCGTGGGACGGTCGCCGGCCGCGACGAGATCACGGTCCTTCCCTCCGGGTCGAACCGACTTTCGCCGGGCCGGCTGCGGCCTCAACCCAACGCTTCGGCCGTCGCCTCGCAGGGACTCCGCCGCCCTCCCCGCTGACTCGCTGCTCACTCAGGGAATGTCGACCCCCGCCGTAAAGGAATCGCCCATGCCCTCCTTCATCGTGGCCGACGATGAGTCGCTCGCCTCCCGCGTCCGTTCCGTGCTGGCCTTCCACCAAAAGGACGGGCCTCGGCCCGAGGTCGTGTCCATCGCCCAGGCCCCCACCCGACTGGCCCGCGAAAAGGGGGTGGAAACCGTGATCGCAGTGCTGCCGCTCGACCCGGCGGCGGCCCTGGAACTGCTGACCCGGCTGGCCCCTTCGGCAGGCGGCGGCCTGCTGGCCGTGGGGCCGGCCGCCGACGCTCGGTTCGTCCTTCAGGCCTTGCGGGCCGGCGTTCGCGACTATCTGGATCGGGCCGACCTGGAAGCCGAACTGGCCGCGGCGCTCGGCCGACTGGCTGCCGGGCCTGCCACCAAGGCATCCCTGGGGAAGGTGGTCGCCATCCTCGGACCGAGTGGAGGCGCCGGGGCAAGCACCGTCGCCGCCAACCTCGGCGTCGCCCTGGCCGCCGAACACGGCTCGACCGGTCTGGTCGACCTGAAGCTGGAATCCGGCGACCTGGCGGCGCTCCTGGATCTGAAACCCAACTTCAGCCTGGCCGACCTCTGCAAGAACCCCACCTCGTTCGACCGGGTGATGCTCGAACGAACCTTCGTCAAGCACGCCTCGGGCGTCAGCCTGCTGGCCCCGCCGACTCATCTGGTCGACTCCCGCCTGGTCCGTCCCGAGGGAGTGGCGCGGGCGATCGACCTGGCCCGCTCGCTCTTCCCCTTCGTCGTGGTGGACGTCGATCATTCGTACCGTGACGAGCAGATCGCCGCGCTGCGGCAGGCCGACGTCCTGCTGGTGGTCCTTCGCCTGGACTTCAACTCCCTGCGCAACGCCCACCGGGCGCTGGAGCACCTCAACAGGCTGGGCCTGGCCGGCGATCGTATCCGCGTGGTCGTGAATCGAGCGGGTCTACCGCTGGAGGTCCCGAAGGCCAAGGCGGAAGAGGCCCTGGGAGGCCCGATCGCCCATATGATCCCGGAGGACGCCAAGGCCGTGACGCGAGCCAACAACAACGGCGTCCCCGTCGTGGTCGAAGCGCCGTCCTCAAGGGCGGCGAAGAGCCTGGTGAAGCTCGCTGACTTGTTGCGCGAGACAGAACCGGCGCAGGCCGCTGCGACGCCCGGAGTCGCCGGTCCGGCCTTCTTGCGGCTTCTGCGACGAAAACCGGCCGTTGCGACGCGCTGATCGCGCCGTGGGCCCAGACGCGCACTAGGCTTGTCCGGGGACGCTGGCGTGCGGCATCCCCTGCGCGGAGGAGATGGGAGGAAGGGCGATGAGCCTGCCGAACGAGGTCATGACGGATCGACGCAGCGGAGGTCCGTCTTCAGCCGAGGAAAGACGGCTGCGGATCAAGAAGGAGCTGCACGAGAAGCTAATCTCCGAGATGGACGTCTCGTCGTTGGGGTCGATGAGCGAGGAGGAGATCCGCCAGGAGATTCGTCGCGGAGCCGAGCAACTCTGCCTCCGCCACGACGACCTGCTGAGCCTCTCGGAACGCGAGCGACTCGTCGAGGACGTGCTTGACGAGGTCTTCGGCATCGGCCCGCTTGAGGGCCTGATGCGCGACCAGACCGTCTCCGACATCCTCGTCAACGGCCCCAAGGTGGTCTACGTCGAGCAAGGGGGCCGGCTCAACCGGACGGACGTCGTCTTCAACGACGAGAAGCACCTCCAGGAAATCGTCCGTCGGATCGTCGGTCGGGTCGGCCGGCGCATCGACGAAACGTCCCCTCTGTGCGACGCCCGACTTCCCGACGGCTCCCGCGTCAACGCCGTGATCCCCCCTCTGGCCCTCGACGGCACCTCGCTCTCGATCCGCCGCGCGGGGAAGTCGCCGCTCCTGACCGCCGACCTGGTGGCCAAGCGAGCGATGACGCAGGAGATGGTCGACTTTCTCTCGGCCTGCATCCGAGGCCGATCCAACACCGTCATCTCCGGCGGCACCGGTTCAGGTAAGACGACGCTCCTCAACGCACTCTCGTCCTTCATCCCGGAAGACGAGCGGGTCATCACGATCGAGGACGCGGCCGAACTGCGACTCCAGCAGCCGCACGTCGTCCGGTTGGAGACCCGACCGCCGAACATCGAGGGCGAGGGGGCCATCCTCACCCGCGACCTGGTCAAGAACGCCCTTCGAATGCGGCCCGAGCGGATCGTCGTCGGCGAGTGCCGCGGCGGCGAGACGCTCGACATGCTCCAGGCCATGAACACTGGCCACGACGGCTCCATGACCACGATCCACGCCAACGACACCCGCGACGCCATCGGCCGTATGGAGATGATGGTCGGCATGTCGGGGTTCGATCTGCCGATCTGGATCATCCGCCGCCAGATCGCCTCGGCCGTGCACCTCATCGTCCAGGCGGCCCGACTCTCGGGAGGCGTGCGCCGGATCATCAAGATCTCGGAGATCGTCGGCATGGAAGGAGACGTGGTGAGTATGCAGGACATCTTCGTCTTCAAGCAGACCGGCGTGGACGAGCAGCGCCGGGCGCAGGGCTACCACTTCTGCACGGGCGTCCGGCCCAAGTGCCTGGCCAGGCTGGAAGAGGCTGGCCTGGCCTTGCCGCCGGAGATGTTCGAGAGCCGGATCCTCACGCCCAAGGTCGACGCCCCGCCGCCTCCGCCGGTCGAGACGTCCAAGCCGTGGGGCCTGTTCGGAAGCAAGGCCCGGGAGACGGCGTCGTGAACGAGCCCATCATTCTCGTCATGGCCGCGGCGTCGGCCGCGGCGTTCGTCGCCGCCGTCTACCAGATCGTCTCCGACCTGTTTCTTCGCGACCGCGCCCGCGTGAACGAGCGCGTCGACGTCGAGATGCTCAAGCGACAGGCGGCCGGCGCGGCGGCGAAGGTCAAGAAGGCCTCGCTGTTCAAGAACCTCGACCAGATGGACGCCGCGGCGCGGGCCGCATCCAGCCAGACGACCTGGTCGCAGGCGTTCGAGTCGATGGTCGAACAGTCGGGCCTGGACGTGACCCCCGGCCGGCTGCTGACGATCGCCGGCGGAGCCTCGGCCGCGCTCGGCGCGCTGGCGTTCTTCATTCAGGGGAGCCCGTTGCACGGGGTGATGGGGGCGGTCATCGCCGGTGTGCTGCCGATCTGGTACGTCAAACGCTGCCGAGACGCCCGGATGGAGAAGCTCCGATCCCAGCTTCCAGACGCCTTCGACCTGATGGCCCGCGTCGTCCGCGCCGGTCAGAGCCTGGGCCAGGCCGTGCTGGGCGTCGCCGAGGAATTCCCTCAGCCCATCTCCACCGAGTTCGCGTATTGCTACGAACAACAGAACCTCGGCCTCTCCCCCGAAGTCGCCTTCCGCGAGCTGACCCGTCGCACCGGCGTCATCGAATTGAAGATCTTCGTCCTGGCGGTTCTCGTCCAGCAGCAGACGGGCGGCAACCTGGCCGAGATGCTCGCCAAGCTGGCCAACGTGGTCCGCGAGCGCTACCGGATCCGAGGCGCGATCTCCGCCCTGACGGCCGAGGGCCGGATGCAGGGCTGGGTCCTGGCGGGCATGCCGCCGGTGATGATCCTGATCCTCCTCGTCATGAATTACAACTACGCGATCGCCCTGTTCGAGCACCCGGACGTCCTGGCCGCCACTTTCGGCGCGGAGCTGGTCGGGATCCTCTGGATCCGCAAGATCGTTAACTTCGAGTTTTGACGCGAGGAAGGGCCTCCGCTCATGGACCAGGAAACCATCGTCCTGCTCGCCGTCTTCGGGGCCGTCGCCGGAGTGGCGCTCCTGGCCGGGACGGTTTTTTCGCAGAAGCGCGGCAAGCTCGCCGGCCGGCTCGACGAGTTGTCGGGACGCGGCCGCCGAGCCGACGAGGAGAAGCCGGAGACCGTCGCCAAGATCGCCAAGGCCGCGCTGCCGAAACTCGGCAAGGTGATCGTCCCGGAGGACGAGGCCGAGCGCAATCGGTTGGCCAACCGCCTGGTGCTGGCGGGTCTGTACAACCGCCAGGCGATCTACCTCTTCCTGGGCGTGAAGCTGTCGATCATGCTGGCGGCGATGGTCGTGGGCGCCGGTCTGACGCTCACCGGCGCGGCGCCTCCCGACCGCGCGATGGGCGCCGCTCTGGGGCTCTTCCTCGTGGGCATGATCGGGCCCAGCTTCTGGCTCGACAAGCGTCGCAATGGGCGCCAGCTCAAGCTCCGCCGAGCCATGCCGGACGCGCTGGACGTCCTGATCATCTGCCTGGAAGGCGGGTTGAGTTTTCAGGCGGCGTTGAAGAAGGTCGCCGATGAGATCGGCACGGCGCACCCGATGCTGGGGGGAGAGTTGCGGATCGTCGACCGCGAGATCCAGCTCGGCCGGACGGCGGGCGAGGCGATCACGCATTTCGCCGAGCGCACGGGGCTGGAGGAGGCGGCGTCGATGGCCACGGTGATCGGCCAGTCGGAGCGGTTCGGCGCCAGCCTGGTGAAGAGCCTGAAGGCTCACTCCGACACGCTCCGCGAGCGCCGCAAGCAGATCGCCGAGGAGCGCGCTCAGAAGGCGGCGACGAAGATCCTCTTCCCGACGCTCTTCTGCATCTTCCCGGCGATCTTCGTGATTCTGCTCGCCCCGGCCGTCTTCCAGATGATGAAGTCGCTGGGATCCACTCCCGCGGACCAGGCGCCCCCGGCGGCGGCGTCAGTCGCTTCCGGGGGCTGAGGCGCGGGCCACGGCCGAATCGCGACGGGTCGCGGACGCGGTGGCCGTCGCTGGAACCCCGGCGACCGGCGGCCTGTCGCGTGAGGCCAGCACAGCGCCGGCGGCGCGGAGGCCGTCGCGGGCGGGGAGCGAGTCGGGCTTGGACGCCAGCGCCTCGGCGTAGAGTTCGCGGGCGTCTTCCATTCGGCCCTCCATCGCCATCGCCAGGGCGAGGTTGGAGCGGGCGTCGGCAGGGTCGCAGCCGGCGGCGGCGAACTCGGCGAGGGCGGCGTCGCGCTCTCCCTTGCGAGCCAGGGCCAGGCCCATATTGTTGTGCGCCCGGGCGTGCCGCGGGTCCTCGGCCAGCGCCCTGCGGTAGGCGGCCTCGGCCTTTTCCCATTCGCCGCGGAGATACAGGGCGTATCCGTGGTCGCAGAGGAGGTCCGGGTCGCGGGGGTCGAGCTTCAACGCCCGGGCGAAGTGCTCGTCAGCGCGTTTGGAGTCGCCGGCCTGCTCCGCCAGGACGGCCAGACGGGCCTCGGCGTCGCCTCGACGACGGTCCTTGGCGAGGGCCTCTCGATAGGCGGCTTCCGCCCCCTTGAAGTCGCCCGTCTGTTCGAGCGTGCGGCCCATGGCCACCTGCACGTCGGCCGTCTGGCGGCGCGAGGCGTGCGCGATCGTGGCGCCGTCGAGGAGCTTGGCGGAGGCGTGCTCCTCGCGGCGGCGTCCGTGACACCCGGTGGCCATGACGGACGCCAGAATCAGGCCCAGAAGAACTGGGGTCCGCGTCGTCGCGAATCCGATTCGCATGGTCGCTCGCTCCCTTTCCACCACGGCCGTCACTGGCCGGGGATGACGCCCACCATCTGGTTCGTCACGCCGCTGGGGCTGTTCACACCGTTGGAGTTGATCGGAATCGGCGGTCCGTACTGCTGGGTCCGATTCAGGGAGTTGGCGTTGACGATCTGAGCGTTGACGCCCGACATGCCGAACGGCAGCGGCTGGCCCACCAGAACGCGGTCCGCCTCCACGGGAAGCGACGCCGACGCCAGCGCGCCGATCACGGCGCGACGACGGGCCTCGGCCAGGGCCGGGTCGTCCGGGGTCCGTTCAACGATCAACGGGTAGGGGCTGGCGGCCATCTGGGCGGCCGCCTTGGCGAGTTGGTCGCGTCCGCGCTCGGTCAATTCGGCCGTCCCGGGGGCGAAGTCGTAGTCGTACAACGCGAGCCGGGCCTCGGCCCCGTTCGCGGCCATCGTCCGGCCCATCGAGTAGACCGACGACCCCAGCGGCCGGGGCTTGAACTCCTCGGGATACCCCAGGATCTTCCCCTGCGATCGCCGCCAAAGCCACGACCGCATCTTCTTGAAGACGAAGTGCGGGCCCTTCTCGGCAGTCGCCACCGGGTCGAGCGGGGCTTTCTCCAGCCGGGTCGGGAACTCGTCGGGCGGGGCCTGAATCGTGACCGGGGCCGGGCGGACGATCTCAGACGAGGCGGCGTCCGGAGCTTCCTCGTACGCGCCGTCGCCTCGGATGAGCGGCGGCGGAGGGACGACCGGGTGCGAGATCACGGCCGCCGGCGGAACCGGCGCCGGCGCCGCCGGGTTCGGGTGCGGGATCACGACCTCGCTCGGAGCGGCCTGCTGCGCCCGGGCGAGTCCGACCGGGGCCGCGGCCAGGATCGCCGCCAGCCCCAGGGCTTTCGCGACGCGCGGTTGACGGCGTCGGGGGTTCGATTCCATGGGGTTGCGCTCCTTGCTTTCCGAGCTTCGAGCGGACGTATCGACGCTCTTCGCTCAACTTCACCGCGGGAAGATTGAAATCGGGTGCCATGCCCACGCTTGTCGTGGGCATGTGATCGGCAAAGGTCGCGCCGCCGTCCCGGGCCGGTTCATGGCCACCCAGGCTCTCGATTTCGAGTCAACGTGTGAGATCCATACTGATTAGTGGGAGAACCCGACAGGACCATTCATGTATTTGCGTTCCAGCAGATGCGGACGGACCAGGTGGAGCGGGTCGTCGTACTTGGTGGTCGACCGATTGTCGACGCCAGTGCGGCCCTCGATCCGGTTCATGAAGAAGAATTCCAGGTCGTTGGGCTCGTTCACCTCGTCGCCGGGCGTGGGCGGGACCTGCCCCGGCCGCATGGGCTCCACGAGGTAGGGCGTCACCAGTACGACCAACTCTTTCTCAGTCCGGGTGTTGGTGGTGTTGCTGAAGAAGGCGCCGATGTAGGGGAGGTCCCCCAGTCCCGGGATCCGCTGGGTCTGGGCGTCGAGCGTCAACTGCATCAAGCCGGCGATGGCCAGGGTCTCGCCCTGCTTCAATTCGACGGTCGTGTGCGACCGCCGGACGTTCAGGCCGGGGACCGGCGAGCCGCCGGGGACCAGCGTGGTCCCCAGCGAGAAGTCGATCGAGGAGACCTCGGGGTCGACGGTCAGGCGGATGGTCTCGCCGTCCTCGACGGTGGGGAGGAAGGCCAGGCGGACGCCGAAGTCCTTGAACTCGACCTGCACGTTGCCGCCGCCGACGCCGCCGCCCAGGCCGGAGTTCACCGGCACCGGGAACTGGCCGCCGGCCAGGAAGCTGGCCTGATGGCCGTTGAGCGTCACCAGGTTCGGCTCGGCCAGGATCTTCAACAGGTTGTTTCGCCGCAGCGCCACCAGGACGGTGTTGAACCGGCCGCCGGCGAAGGTCCCGAAGACCGTCGCGGCCGTCCCGATCGCCATCGACCGCGCGTCGACCTGGGAGATCTCGGGGTTGAAGGTCGTGCGGCCGATCTGGCCGGGAACGTAAGCATTGCCGGCGATATTGCTGCCGAAGAGGGTGGAGAACTCGGGGATGGAGGCCAGGAAGTCGGCGCCCACCTCGCGGAAGGCGGTCCGGTTCAACTCGGCGACGCGGACCTTCAGCAGCACCTGCTGCGAGGTCGGTACGCGAATCAGGTTGATGACCTGGGTGTGGTTGGCGGCGATCTGGTTGGCCGTCATCGACCCGGGAGTGGTAGGCGGCGCCAGCGGTCCGCTGCCGGCCGCTGCGCTCAGGCCGCCGATCATGCCAGGACCCGCGCCGGCCATCTCCATCCCCATCGCGCTCGGGCCCGAGGGGGCGTTGGGATTGACCGAGCCGTCCGGGTTGAGGGGGGCTTCCTGGATGGTGCTCCGCGCATCTCCCACCTGGCCGAGGATCGCGACCCGCTGGACGTGGCGGATGTAGCCGTCGATCGCCGCGACGATCAGCCCCACCTGGGACGCGTCCCGAGCCTGCCCCTCGACGACGACCTTGTCGCGCAGCGGCGAAAGTTGCAGACGGGCGTCCGGGAAGAGCCGCTTCAGCTCGGCGTCGAGCGCGTCCAGGTCGGGGACGACGTGCAGCTCGTACTCGTACGTCTTGCCCGTCGCCGTGCCGACCATCAGGTCGGAGATCCCCAGCTTCTTGCCCAGCAGCCTGACCTGCCGGGGGCCGACCTGAAAGAAGTCGGCGACGGTGGGATCACCCACGGCCAGGAACGGCGAGGGCTTGTTCGGCTGGGCCAGATCCTCGTCGAAGGTCAGGAACCTCCCTTGCCCCACCTTGATTTCGATCGTCGCGCTGGGCGCGGCCGTCCCGGAGACAAAGGGGCCTTTCAGGCCTGACGGGGACGGCGGCGGCGGCAGCGGCGCGGCCTCCGGCGTGGCCGGCTCCAATCGCGGAGGAGGCGGCAGGGGGACGATGGGCCGCTCCGCCGGCGGCTCCTGAGCGACGGCCGTCCCGGCCAGCAGCAGAAGGACCGCCGCCGCGATCGGCCGCGTCGCCTTCGCCGCATCCCAAGGGCGGGTCGCCCAGCGGTTTATGCTGAGAGGATGGGTCATGAACGGGCCGCCGGAGGAAATGGAATAATCGGCAAGGTCGATTCGTGGTCTATTTCGGCGAGACCCCGTCCACCGCTTGAGCCTAATTTTCCGCCCTTGACGATCGGAGAACGGCCGCTTCACCCGCACGATCGGCAAACTCCTCCACTTGTCGATAACGCCCCGCCCCCGTAGTCTGGGGGCGGGAGCAGGCCGAATCGTCGGCCGACCGGCCCAGGGTCGCGGGAAGTCGGGAACCGTCTGATGATCAAACCGCTCGGGATTCGCGGGTTCGTGTTGATCGGGGCCTGTCTGGGAATCGCCGCGGGCGCGGAGCGCCTGGCGACGGCCGACGAGCCGAAGGCCGAGGGCCGGGGCCGGCTGGCCGACTACTTCGGCTTCCTTCCCCTGGAGCTGTACAAGCTCGACTTCCGGATCAACAACCTGACCCTGGCCGACCTCGACGGCGACAAGACCGACGACATGATCGTCGCCGACAACGCCCGCTCGCGGATCGACCTGTTCCTCTCCACCAAGAAGCCCGCCGACCCGGCCGAGGCCCGCCCGTTCCGCAAGGACGTCAACGAGCTGGAGCCCGAGAAGCGGATGCGGGTCGTGAACCTCCCCGTTGACCGCGAGGTCGTCAGCCTGGCCGTCGGCGAGTTCACCGGCGACTCCAAGCCCGACCTGGTCTTCTACGGCACCCCGGCCGAGGTCGTCATCCTCCCCAATGAGGGGAACGGCAAGTTCGGCGCTCCCAAGCGAATCAAGACCGGCGACGCCCTGGAGAGCACCAACGCCCTCGCCGTCGGCGACCTCGATCGCGACGGCCGCGACGACCTGGCGCTTCTGACCGAGGGCGAGTTGGTCCTGATCCGCCAGATCGAGCCCGGCGTCTTCACCGAGCCCGAGCGCTGGCCGCACACGGCGTCCAAGCCGAGCATGGTCAAGCTCCAGGACCTCGACGGCGACGGCGGCCTCGACGTGGTGATCCTCGACGGCGAGACCGACCACCCGATCCACGTCCGGTTCTCCACCCCGGAGAAGAAGCTGGGGCCGGAGCAGCAGTTCGCCCTGCCGGGCGTCCGGGCGCTGGCGTTCGGGCAGATCGACGGCAAGAAGGGCGTGGAGGTGCTGACGGTCGAGGAGCAGGCCGGCCGGGGCCAGGTCTACACCCTCGACGACGCCGCGCCGGACTCCGAGGACAAGTGGGGCCGGCTGGCCTTCTTCGGCTTCCCCAAGGGGAACGAACGCGGGCGGAGCCTGGCGGTGGGGGACGTCGACGGCGACAAGAAGAAGGACGTCGTCGTCACCGACCCGGCCAACGCCCAGGTCTGGGTCTACCGCCAGTCGGGGACGACCGGCCTCAGCAGCGCGGAGTCGTTCCCCAGCCTGCTGGGGGCGAAGCAAGTCGCCCTCGCCGACTTCGACGGCGACGGCCGCAATGAAGCCTACATCCTCTCCGAGCAGGAGAAGCAGATCGGCGTCAGCCGGTTCCAGGACGGCCGGCTGGCGTTCCCCGTCGTGCTGCCGACCATCGGCGAGCCGGTGGCGATGACCCTGGCCGACGAATCCGGCAAGCCGACCCTCCTCTACGCCACGCGATCCAAGCCGGGCTCCGACGAATTCCAGGTCCGCGGCGTCCAGACCGACGGCCGCGGCGGCTACTCCGCGATCAAGTTCGCCGACGCCGACGAGGTGAAGATCACCGGCCTCTCCGGCGCGCCGACGGCCCTCCGCGCCTTCGACGTCGACCGCAACGGCAAGTCCGACCTGCTCATCTTCAGCGCCTTCGGCTCGCCGATCCTGCTTCTGGGCCAGAAGGACGGCTCGATGAAGCCGTTCGACGGGGGCCTCGGCCCGCTCGGCGGCGCGACGCCCGCCGGCGTGGGGGTGGGCGACCTGGACGGCCCCGGCGTCTTCGTGGCCCAGAACACCTTCGCCCGCAAGGTGCTGCTGGACGACAAGGGGCAGTGGCAGATCAAGGACCAGTACAACGCCTCCCGCGGCAACGCCCAGATCCAGGGCGCCGCGGCGCTCGACGTCACGGGCGAGGGCCGCAAGGACGTCGTCCTGCTGGACCGCAGCACCAAGTCGCTGCTCTTCCTGACCCCGAAGGACGGCGTCTACCGCCAGGCCGGCAGCCTGACGCTGGGGGCGATCAACTTCGACGGCCTGCACGTCGGCGACTTCGACGGCGACGGCCGCGACGACCTCCTCATCGCCGGCACCGACCGCTTCGCCGTCCTCCAGACCGGGGGCCGGGCGCGGAGGCTGAAGGCGATCGCCTCGTACGAGCCCAGGACCGCCGAGAGCCGTCTCGGCGACCTGATCGCCGGCGACTTCAACGCCGACGGCGTCGCCGACGTGATCTTCACCGACCTCGCCGAACAGGCCGTGGACATCGCCACCTACGACGGCTCCGAGGACCTCCTGCACGCCTTGACGTTCAAGCTCTTCGAACGAAAGTCCTACCGCGGCGGCTCCGGCCACTCGTTCGAGCCCCGCGAGATGGCCGTCGGCGACGTCGACGGCGACGGCCGCTCCGACTTCGTCGCCATCCTCCACGACCGCATCGTCGTCCTCCGCCAGGACCCCGGCGAGTCCCCCAAGAAGACCGCCGAAACCGCCTCCGCCCCCAAGTAAAATCAACAAACTAATGAAAAAAGGCCCTGCGCCGCTTTCATGGCGCAAGGCCTTTTTTCATAGCTCGAACGGCCTCGGATGCTAGAATTCACAGGTCGTCAAGGAAGCCGACACGAATTTACATCACTATGACACACGGATAAAAGAGTAAGGGGTCAGTCTTGAGACAAGATCGCCCCGAACCCAAACTCGTCCAGGTCTTCGGGAAGCCCAGCGTCGAATAGCCTCACATCGATGTAGTCTCTTAGAATTGTCTCAAGCGACTGAGATTCCCGTTCGACATGCTGAACGTCTAAGGTCAATAATTCTGCCAATGAATCGGGGTACGTCTTCGCATAGGAGAGGAATTCCGAGGCGACTTCGATACCCAAAGATTCCAAGACCTTCGCTACGATCGGAGGTACCAAGAGTTGGTCTGATCGCACGATAGCGCCAAACGCAGGTTGGGTGCGCTGCAATATGGCGTCAGGTTGAATTGTCAAATCTGTGTATGGCTGCATGCCGGCCGCTCCTGTGCTTTTATTGACAAGGCGGAGCAAAAATGAACCAACGATCTCGGGATGTAGCGAGGGTTTTCCCCGTTGCCGTGCATGTGCCGGATCAGCAATCGCCACGCCGTCTCCGAGGTCTGGAACCTCTTGAGCTTTCACATTGATTCGGCGTCCTCGAAGGTCAAAGTAAACTTTTCCTCGGATTTTCGAATGGATTGTCCAATCCCGGCCGTAGTAAACATTCTTTCCCGCCAACCATTTCGTCCCACGTTGTCGGCAAATTATACTGCCCGCCTTAGCGACTTGCCCACCGAACAGCTTGATGCCAAGCATTTGTGGATTAGAATCACGTCCGTTCCTACTCGATCCTTGCCCCTTCTTGTGCGCCATCCCAATCCCCCCAGATTAACATGGGCGGCCTTTCGCCACATGTCAACGAGATTCCATGAGAGTAAGTCTAGAGGCCCGCCGCTACACCCCGCACAATCCCACCAACCCCACCAATCTCTCGCTCCTTGCCCCCTCCAGATTCAAGCCTCCACGATCGTTTGGGATCGTGGCTCAATCGGCGTTGGATCGGACGATTCCGCACGTACCACATAAGCCATGCATCGTGTATATTTAGACACATAGTCCGCTGAGATGGTCCCATATCCAACCGGAAGTCGTATCCCACGAACGTATGAATTGCGACCGAACTTATTGCCCCAGGAATTTCTAAGGACGAACCAACCTTTTCCTGGGGCCTTGGGATCCTTGCTGTAACCAACCAACGTGACAGCGTGCCCTACAGAGGTGGGCTGTGAATTGCTTGGAGGTTCCATCACACGACCTTTTTCTTTGGCAATAGGATTCGTCCATCCAGTTTTTCCACTAGCCTTGTTCACGAACACTGGAAGGCTCACCGCAACCGCACCATATTTGTGTATAGCTTCAATGACACTGTCGACCTTGGGATTGGAGACATAGATAGCATTCGCGAATCTCCGTCTCTGCGCGGCGGCGTCCACCAGCCCATTAGGGCGCAAAGGGAAGATCTCATGCGTGCAGTCGTCTTCGCCAGGACCCGCTTCAAACTGGTATGGCCACTCCCAATGAAAACAGAACCCATACTTCCTTAGAGCTTCGACTGCATCGCTCAGCCTAGCTCCCGAGCAGTGGCTCCTGCCGTCGACAACCTTCGTAGCCCACCACAGAAATTGTTCGGACTCTAAATCAGGATCTCTCGGTTCGGGATTGTCAGGACACAATGCGAATTCGTGACATGCTGCAAGTGCGAAAGCCACGCAAGTTGGACGTCTGCCTTGGTTTTTGGCGGGCCAATCCACCGGCATCGTTACTGCTCCAATAGTCTCTGAGAACACCGTTTCGACACGCGTTTAATGAACAAAGCAGAGACTTTACAACGAAGCATCGGAGGCGTCAAGAGTCTGCCATGCCTCGATGTGCCGGAGCACTGCCAAGTAACAGGGCATTTCTGGGGCAGATCACTACAATCGCAAGGTTCGACAAGTTGGGTCGAGCCCCACCTTTCATGAGGCTTGACCTTCTCGGGCTGGGTCTCGACCCAGCCTAACGGCCCGATCCTCGTATAAGTTTGTGTTCCAACTCATCATCTGCGAACATCTCCAGGATCTCGAAGCCTCGGCTCGGGCGGCGGGCGTCAAGGTCGCGGCAACCGGCGACTGGTGGGGAAATGGCTCCGCAAAGAGCGTCTACCTCGCCTGTGTGCTGGCTCGCGACGATTCGACTTCCCGATATCGTCGAGTGGCATGAGTACGACGGCCGGGCAGCGGGCCACGAGGCCGGCTGGCGCTGCAACTCGCTGCTCGTCGGCGGCTATCCTGGCTACGGCGGGAATGTTTGGCCCTCGCCATCGGCCCCGACGATGAATTCGAGCCAGGACTCCTGACCGCACGCCAGACTACCGGACTATCTCAATAGCTTCGTCAGACGGCATCGAACAATGTCCACGGACGAGATCGAGACCATTCTCGCCAACTGGATCGAGCAAGCTCTTTCGTCGAGCGGCAGCCTCCCGGAGGGAGTTTCACCGGCGTCCTGGGTCGCCGGTCAGTTCGCCGACTGGTGGCGAGGGCGAGCCGGGGAGGCGATGAACGACGCCGAAATCGCCGTGTCGGCCGCCCTCAAGGAATTGACGCGGCTCAGTGGATGGGATTCCTTTGGCGAGGCGATGCACGAGATGGCCCATGTCCGCGACGCTCTGGGCGAGTTGCGAGGCCTCATGCGGCTGCCCAATGAGTCCGACGTCTGAGCTTTCACATCGAAAATATGGAGGGAGAGCGACGTGGCCCTGCTCGCCGAAAGCCTCGTCGAAGAATGGCTCAACCGAAACGGCTACTTCACCATTCGCGGCGTCAAGCAGGGTCTTGGTGAGATGGACTTGCTCGCGGTGCGTCCGCAGGCTGAGGGCGTGATCGGCTGGCACGTCGAGGTGACGGTGAGCTTCCGGCCCATCGGCTACATCGCACGCGAGCCGGCCGGTAGTCCCGGCGGAAAAAGCAGCTACGTACGCAAGCGCGACTCTGAGCAGATCAGGGCCTGCGCCCGCACATGGATCGACGCCAAGTTCCGCTCACCTGCCAAGGTTCGGCTGCGGACCGAACTTTGGCCTGGCGTCGCGTGGTCCTTTCATCTCATTCATGGGGCCGTCCGCTATACCGATGAACTGGAGGCGTTTGCCGCCGAGGGCGTCACCTGCCACCCGTTCTACGAATTGCTCTCCGACTTGTCGAAACCGGGTGAGCGCTCGTTCTCCGGCTCGGCGGGGGGAGATCTCGCGGAGATCATCGGCTACTACAAATCGGTTCAAGCGCCGATCGGCTGATCCGCCGTCCCCTCTCCGAATGAGTTCAGGTGAGCGATGGATCAGCCTCGCCGCGTACCCGGCGGATCTCCCCTGAACGCCGCGCCGGTCCCCCCTCATCCGGCCGCTTCGCGTCCACCTTCCCCCGCGAGGGGGGAAGGCCGTTTTGGTCTCGATTTTCTCGATCGGAATTGGCGATCGGGGACCATGATATCGATAGAGGAGCGCTGGGCGTCGGCGTTCCTCGGCGGATGAGAACGGGCGCGCGGCGAGATCGAAAAATGGTCGACCGAACCCAATTCTCCGGAGCAGAAAACGGGCGGCAAACACTCTTTATCTATCGACTTACGACCAACGGCTTCGATGCACGACTTGAGAGATCGAAGCCAAATCGAACCCGCCTTGATCGAGAAATCGAGGAAGGGTCCTCAGAAATCGGCGGCTCGTGCGTCTAACGGGGAGAGGGCCAGGGAATCCCTCAAACCGTTGGGAGTGGAACGGGCGTCGGCCCGGGGAGACGGCCATGTCAGCCAGGTGGAATATCGCGGTCATTCTGCTGATGACGCTGGGGGCGGAGGCGAGGGCCCAGGGGTGGATCATCGACCGCCGGCCGAGGATCCCGATCCGCAACGCCTTCGAGGTCCGCGAGCTGGCCGTCGACGCCCGGATCCGCGACCAGGCGGCGGAGGTGCAGGTCGCCCAGACCTTCTACAACCCCGGCTCCACCGAGCTTGAGGCCGAGTACCTGTTCCCGATCCCCGAGGACGCGGTCGTCGAGAACCTCGTCCTGATGGTCGACGGCAAGGAGCTTCCCGGCCGCCTGATGAACAAGGACGAGGCCCGCCGCATCTACGAGGAGATCGTCCGCGGCAAGCGCGACCCCGCTCTGCTGGAATACATGGGTCGCGGCCTCTATCGCACCAGCGTCTTCCCGATCCCCGCCGGCGCCGAGCGCAAGGTGCTCATGCGGTACACCCAGCTCTGCCGCAGGGACCGCGACGTGGTGGAGTTCTCGTATCCCCTGTCGACCCAGAAGTTCGCCGGCAAGCCGGTCGGCAAGGTCGACGTGAAGGTCGCGATCGCCAGCCGGGACTCGATCAAATCGGTCTTCTGCCCCAGCGACGACGCCCGGATCGACCGCTCGGGCGACCACGACGTCCGCGTCAGCCTGGAGCGCCGGGACGTCTCGGCGATGAACGACTTCCGCGTCGTCTACACGCTGGCCGAGGGCCGCCTGGGGGCCTCGGTCCTCAGCTATCGCCCGAGCGCCGGGGAGGACGGATACTACCTCGTCCTCGCCAGCCCCGAGGTCAAGGCGTCCGACTCGAAGCCGCTGCCGAAGACGGTCGTCTTCGTGCTCGACCGCTCGGGCTCGATGGCCGGCAAGAAGATCGAGCAGGCCCGCAACGCCCTGCGCGACGTGCTCAACGGCCTCCGCGACGACGACCTGTTCAACATCGTCGTCTATGACGACTGGGCCGAGACCTACAAGCCCGAGCTGCAACGCTTCGGCCCCGACGCCCGCGCCGAGGCCCAGCGGTACGTCGACAACATCCGCGAAGGCGGCAGCACGAACATCGACGAGGCCCTGCGTACGGCGCTCGGGCTCATCAAGGACGACTCGCGGCCCAGCTACATCCTGTTCCTGACCGACGGCCTGCCGACCGTGAGCCAGACGAACGAATTCCAGATCGCCGACTCGTGCAAGAAGGCCAACCTGAAGCACTCGCGGGTCTTCAGTTTCGGCGTCGGCTACGACGTCAACGCCCGGCTGCTGGACCGCCTCAGCGGCGGCAACAGCGGGGCCAGCGAGTACGTGAAGCCCGACGAGAGCATCGAGGCCCACGTCGGCCGGTTCGTCTCCAAGATGACCAGCCCCGTGCTCACCGGCGTTCAGATCGCCTTCGCCGATTCCGACGTCAACCGCGCCTACCCGCGCGAGCTTCCCGACCTCTTCGACGGCGGCCAGATCGTCTGGGCCGGCCGCTACCGCCGCTCCGGCCCCACGAAGCTGAAGGTCTCGGGCCGGGTCGGTTCCGAATCCCGCTCGCACGAGTTCCCCGTCGAGCTGGCCGAGTCCGACCGGGGGACCACTTACCGCTTCGTCGAACGCATCTGGGTCGTCCGGCGCATCGGCGATCTCATCGACCAGATCGACCTCAACGGCCAGAACAAGGAGCTGGTCGACGAGCTCGTCCGCCTGAGCACCCAGTACGGCGTGATGACCCCCTACACCTCGTTCCTCGCCGACGAGCGCACCCCGCTGCACATCACCGCCAACAACGCCGTCGCCGGCGAGCGGTTGGTGCAGCTCCGCGAGCTCAGCGGCGCGTCGGGCGTCAATCAACGCGGCCTGAAAAACGCCTACCGCGACGCCGAGAAGGTTGACTCGCTCCACCTCGCCGAATCCGCCAGCCGCTTCGGCTTCGACGCCGCCGCGCCGCAGACGTCCGGGGGTTTGCCGGGAATGATGGGAGGACGCTCGGGAGGCATGGGCGGCATGGGGGCCATGATGGGCGGGATGATGGGGCCCTCGGACCCGGCCGATGCGAGGCTGGCGGCGAGGAGGCAGGCCGCCGGCGCGCAGGCGGGTCAGCAGGCCCAGATGGGTCGGCAGGCCGGCCAGCAGCAGGGCCAGGCCCAGGCTCGCGCCGAGACCGTCCGCCAGGTGGGCGCCAAGACGTTCTACTTCAAGGAAGGCCGGTGGGTCGACTCGGCCGTGAAGCCGGGCGAGGAGGCCGGGGCGAAGGTCGTCCGCCAGTTCTCCGACGACTACTTCAACCTCGCCCGCGCCCAGTCCGCCGACTGGAACCAGTACCTGACCTTCACCGACCCCGTCGTCGTCAAGCTGGCCGACGCCGTGTATCGCATCGACCCGGCGGAGGAGACGCGGTGACGCGGTCGTGTCGACGGGACAAGGCTCCTGAATGAGAGGAGCGAGCCCAGCATCCTGTGACGCTATAGTCCCCCTCATCCGGCCTTCGGCCACCTTCTCCCACCGGGGGAGAAGGGAGGCTTGCTCAGGCCCGAGAGGGGACCTCGATTCGAGTGAACGCGTCCTTATGTCACTCCATGTACCCCAGGTCGGCCAGGCGGCGTTCGAGGATCGCCTGCTCCTCGTCGGTGTACTCGAAGGCCGGCTGGTGGGGGCCGGGGACGGGTTGGCGGCAGGGCTCGTCGAGGCGCTCGACGGGCTGGGGCCGTTGGCTGCCGACGCCGATGGGGGATCCCTCCATGTGGGCGGGGATCGGCAGGCCGAGGAGGTTCAGGACGGTCGGGGCCGCGTCGATCAGGCGGGCGTTCAGGTTCCGGCCGATCGGCAGCCCCGCGCCGGCGATGGCCACAACGCCCTCGGGGCGGTGGGTGCCGGTCAGGTTGGGATCGGCGTGGACCCAGTCGCCGGGGCGGGCGTCGGCGGCCAGCTTGGTGCGGACCCAGTAGGGGGCGTCCGGCAGGGCGATCAGGTCCGGGTAGCCCTCGCGCGCCGGGTCGATGCCGAAGGCCTCGGCCGTGGCGATGATCCTGGGGAAGAGCTTGCGTCCGGTCTCGGGGTGGCGGGCTTCCGCCAGCGCCTCGGCGGCGGCGTTGCGGGCTTCCTCGATCTCGCGGGGAGTGTACAGCGGGGCCGCGTGGCGGACGCCGCCGCGACGCGCGGGCGAGTTCACGTAAACCATCGCCGCCGTGTCCTGGTGCGGCGCAAAGGCCAGCGTCCGGGACCAGTCGAAGGGGAACGAGCCAGCGACGGACTGCTCGAACGAGGCCGACCGCGCCCCAGGGTCGTTGCGCTTGGCCCGCCAGACGCGCAGGTGGTCGACGGCCTGCCGACCGCGACGGACCAGCTTGCTGCCGAAGCCCGCCCCCTGGGCGACTCCGGCGTCGAGCAGGATCCGGTTGACGTCGATCCGGCCCTCGCAGGGGCCGAAGCCGTGGTCGCTGACGACCATCACGGCCGCCCCGCGGGAGTCGGCCAGGTCGCAGAGCATGCCGATCGCGCGGTCGAGACCGCGGATCACCTCGGCGGCGGCGGCGTTCCACTCGGGGTCGTCCACGCCCGTCTCATCCACGTTCAGGTATCGCCAGGCGCGGTGCTGAAACGGGTCGAGGTTCTGGAACTGGACCATCAGGGCCGACCAGTCGGGGTAGACCTTGTCGGCCAGCAGGCCGCCCTTGGCGCGGCCGAGGAAGCTGTCGGCCGTGTAGCCGGCGTTGAGCCGAAGCTCTTCGAGCGTCTGCGGAGCCCGCTTCCAGAAGTAGCGGAGCGTGTAGTCGGGGACTTCCATCTTGAGACGAGCGGCGAACTCGGGCGAGCCCTGCAGGGCCGCGTCGAGGTGGGGCGCGTCCATGCCGGAGACGACCACGCCGTCGATCTTCGGCGGCGGGAACAGGCCCGGGACGTTCAGGCAGGCGGCGCGTCGGCCGGCCTGGGTGAGCGTCTGCCAGAGGTTGGGGACGCGGACGCGGCCCGAGTGGTTGACCTTCATCCGGTCGGCGGCGGCGTCGTAGTAGCGGTGGTCGAAGACGCCGTGCCGCGCGGGGGTGCAGCCGGTGGAGAACGAGGTCCACGCGGCCGTCGTCACCGGGGGCTCGACCGAGGTCAGCGTGCCGTGGGCGGCCGACTTCAGGAGGGCGTCGAGGTTGGGAGCGTGGCCCCGGGCCCGCATCGGGTCCAGGACGTTCCAGGTCGCGCCGTCGAGGCCGAGGATCAGTACACGATCGAGGTGCGTCGCCATGCGCCTTGGCCCTTCGCGTCGTGGATCATGGGGGGGATGGGGGAGCCGTCGACCGCGGGGTCGACTCGGATCTCGCGGCCGTTCGCGGTCGCGGCCGCGGCGGTCGCCGCTTCGGCCCCGGTCTCGGCGCTGAACTCGGTGTGGTAGTAGCCGGACAGGAGCTGACGCTCGCCCTTGGAGCGGTAGAGCATCCCCAGCTTCCGGCGGATCTTGGCGCGGAGCGGCTCGGCGGCCTCGAACTCGGCCAGGGCCTGCTTGTAGCCGGCGACCAACGCGCGGGCCCGCTCGTGGAAGTCGGCCGGCGCGGGGGCCTTGATGCCCATCGCCATGACCGAGTGCGGGAACGCGCGGATCCCCTGCGAGCCGACGACGCGGGCGTCATACGGCCGCATCATCCGCTTGAGGCAACTGGGGGTCAGCCGCCAGTAGTCGTCGGGGTAGGCGTGGATCCGGAAGTTCAGCGGCGTGGTGATGACGAAGACGCCGCCCGGCTTGAGGATCCGGTAGACCTCGTCGAACGCCCGGCGGACCTCGAAGACGTGTTCGAAGGTCTCGATGCAGAGCACAGCGCCGGCGGACTCGTCGGCCATGCTGATGTTCGAGACGTCCTCGATTCGGTCGACGCCCAGGCCGGCCCGCATGTCGCAGCCGATGAACGCCTTGCCCGCGAACATGCCTCGGAGGTTGGCATAACCCTCCTGGCCCTCGACCTGATACGACCCGAACTCCACGACCGGGGCCGGGCAGTCGAAGGTCTCGGCCACAAGGCGGCAGAACGCCTTGTTGTGGTCTCGCATCGTTGTTGCTCCTCCATGAGCCTTGTGTGCGCGGACCGGGGAGGCGCGGGCGTCGGTCGGTCGTCGATCGGGACGGAACCTTCCCCCGAAATCCGGGAGGATCTTAGGACCTCGCCCGAATTAGGTCAATCGCAACTCGGCCGGATGGCAAACGAGATCCGGCGGCGGCTCCGTGAGCCGGATCGACGGGCGACCGGGCGTGCGAACGGCGGGAACGGGAAAGCGCGACCGCCGCGTGATAGCGACTCTCGACGCCAGGCTGCGGGTACAGGCCGCCGCCGAGGATCAGCGCGGTCAGCACAAGCACCGATGCGCGTTCCGCGGGGCGGATGTGCAGCTCGATCGACGATGCGTGCGGCCTCCCCGTGAAGATGCGGAAGTAGGCGTGGATCACCGCCAGACCGTTGAGCGCGGCGACGATCACGACAATGGCCCCGACGACCGGGGACGACTGCACGGCGCCGTCGACGAGCATCTCAAGCCCGATGAACCCGACCGTCCCCGGGAAGCCGACGCTCGCCAGGCCGGTGATGAGAAACAGAGCGGCGAGCATCGGGACGTGTCGATAGAGCCCACTGAAATCCGAGAGCGACACCCGCCCCATCCGCGACTCGACGCAACGCATCGTCAGCCCGAACCCCGTCAACGAGAGGGCCGCCGACAGCCAAAGGCAAAGCGCGCCCGCGACCCCGATCGGCGAGGCCGTCTCCAGGCCGACGAGGACGAGCGACGCGTGACTCAGGAACAGGTAGCAGAAGAACCGACGGGCCTCGCGCTGCACCAACGCCATGCCGGCGGTGTAGACCGCCGTCGCCAGCGAGGCCATCGAAACGGCCTGGAGAATCCACGACGGTGCGAACGGCAGCACGAGCCGCATCGCACCGTAGACCCCCGGCATCGGTGCGACGAACAGCAGGGCGGTCCCGAAGGTGGCGTGCTCGAACAGATCCGTCATCCAGCAATGGAACGGCGCGACGCCGCTCCGCACGAGCATCGCAAGAGCCAGAGCCATGATCGCCGCAACCGGTGGATTGCTCGCATCGCCGGCCGTTTCAAGCAGGGCCGCGCCCAGGGCGAGGAGTCCGACGAACAGCCCCGCGTGGACGACGTAGACTCGCTTCGGCTTGCCCGCCTTGCTCAATTCCAGGAACGGCGGGATCGTCCCGATCGCTAGCAACGCCGCCACCGCCCAGGGCGTCTTGCAGGCGAACGTGGCGAGCAGGATCGCCTCGGCAGCCAACGATCGGGCGAACGAGAACTCGCGGGCCTTCGCGCGCAGCGTCGCCAGGTTGGTCAGGAAGTAGACCAGGGCCACCAGCGGCAGCTTGGGCGCGCTGAGGGGGTCGAGAGCCAGCAGCGGCGAGCCGAGGAGGCCGGCTGTCAGGCTCCAGGGATCGTGGGCTTCCACGGCTCCCAGCAGGACGAAATCGAGCCAGGCCGCGAGAGTGCAGCCCAACGCCAGGCCTGAGGCCCCAAGGCTTCGGCGCCTGGCGACGTCCGGCGTCCGCGCCAGCGCGTCCCAGACCGCTCCGACGATGCAGATCAGGACGCTGAGCGACAACCAGGGGAATCGAAACTCCGCCATCACGCCTCCTCGCCGATCGGGGCGGACGCCGCTCGCCGATCCGACTCGCGCGACGCGGCCCCGGCCAGCCAGTCCGTCCAGCGCCGCTCCAACCGGTCGAACCTCTGAAAGATCCAGACGAAGGGTGCCACCACGAACCGATCGAGCGCGTCGTCCAACTCCCCGCGATGGAATCCCAGTCTGTAGAGGTTCCGACGACGACGCTCCGTCAGCCACCGGCCCGGCGCATCGTCGGCGTCGTCGAGAGGGCCGCCGATGGCGTCCTCCAGCGCGTGGTAGTCGTAAAGCAGCGACGGCGCCCGGAGCAGTTGCAGCGTTCGCAGACATGCATGGCCGATGATGTGGATCAGCGGAATGTACCGCAGTCCCAGGCCGATCTCAGCCGTGATGATCCCGACCTGCGTCAGCGAGGCGAACGCCAACGCCCCCTTCACGTCCGCCTGCACCCGCCCGGTGATCGACGCGAAGGCCGCCGTCGCCAGGCCAAGAGCGACCGTCGCGATCCCCAGCACGGGAGAAAGCTCCAGGATCGGACTGACTCGCAGCAGGAGATACGTCCCCAGGTGGACCGAGAGCGCCCCGTAGAACACGGCGCTCGAGGGAGTCGGCCCCTCCATCGCTCGGGGAAGCCAGCCGTAGAACGGGATCAGGCCCGATTTCCCGGCGGCCGCGACCAGCAGCAGGAGCCCCGCCCCCAGCGCCTGTCCGGAGGTCACGGCCGCTCTCCCCTCCGGCCACGGTCCGGTCCCCATCATGCCGGTGAAGTCACCTGTCCCGGTGGCGTGGTGAATGACGACGGCCGCCAGCAGAAAGGCCGCGTCTGAGATCCGGTAGATCGACCAGATCCTCTGGCCGTTCAGCACCGGCGACGTCCGCTCGTGGAAGAAGGCGACCAGCAAGGCCGAGGAGAGACCGACAAGCTCCCAGCCGAGGAACAGGGTCTCAATCGCGCCGGCGAGCGTGGCGACCACCATGCCGAACAGAAAGACGGCGAAGGCCAGGAAGAACCGCCCATACCCGGGGTCGCGATGCAGATATCGATGGGCGAAGGCGCTCGTGGTCCCGCAGAGGATGAGCGTGAGAATCAAGAACGGCACGGACAATCGATCGAACACGAACTTCAGGTGAAAATGAAAGTGCTCCTCGGGGATCCTCGCCCAGTCGCCGAGCTCGACCGGCACGTAACGCGAGCCCGTCCCCAGCATCAGCGTAAGGATCGCGACGGACGCCAGCAGCGAGCAGGCGACGCACGAGGCCGTCCAGCGCGCCATCGCGTTCTCGCTCAGAGGGCGGGACGCCAGGAAGGCGCCGCCGATGGCCAGCAGCAGGATCGCGGGCGCGGCGACGACGCAGACTCCGAGGGCGACGAACAACGCTTCCACCGTCATCGCGGGCCTCCGGCGATCGTCGCGAACCCGAGATGGTTGCGCCGGCCCTGATACCAGTCCAGGGACGAAGGGACGACCGGTAGGTCGCCGGTCTTCGGCTCGTAAAGCTGGAAACGGCCGTCCTGATAGACGTGGATCCGCGAGGACGAGGGGTCGAGCGTGGCCAACTGCACCCAGGAGTTGCGCGCCAGACGGCCTAACGCCTCCTCTCGGTTCATGACCTCCATGAGGATCTCCGGAGTGGTCTCGACGACGAACAGGATGCGCATAGCCTCGTGGATCTCCACCATCTGCCAGGGGAGTCCCGGGCGGAGGTCGCTGGCCGCGCCGTCCATGACCCCCAGCAGCGAGGTGATGTTGTGCGGGAGCTTCGTCCCGCAGCCGTAGCCCGTCGGGTCCACGTAGGAGAAGAAATACTCAAGGTTGATGCCGGCGCAGACCGGCACGACCGCCCGCAGCAGCCCGCCCAGAGTCGCGCCCGTCTCGTCGTCGCGCGTCGGGTCGTACGAGGTGAGGAACGACCGCCGGTCGAGGAAGAGGCCGCGAGTCCGCGACCGTCGGCCGACGATGCAGACGGCGTTGGTGGCGTGGCCGCATTCCGGACGAGTCTGGGATAGATCCTCGGCGCGGACCTCGACGTGACGCAGGGCCTCCGCGGGAGTCAGGTCGAGGGGGGCCGACTCGAACCGGCGGCATCGCTCGTGGGCGTTCCGCCGCCGCGCCTCGTCCAGAGCCTCGCGAGCCTGCTTGAAGGCCGAGCGATGGGAAGGAGGCAGATCGTCGAGGTCGAAGTACGTCATGCCGTCAGTGCAGGTGTTGTGGCGAGCGCCGACGAAATGGACGCCTTCAGGGATGGTCAGGCCGCTTTCCTCCAGGAGCCGTCGGACCCGAGGGTCGTTGGCCATCCGAGCGAAGGCGCGGGCGTTCGGGCCGCCGTTGGCCCCACCGCAGGCGCCGCAGTCGTAGGCCGCCTTCTGGGGATTGTTCAGACTCGACGAACCGTGCCCCACAACGACGATCAACGGAGCGAAGCCCTCGGTCAGGCCGATGGCCCGCAGCGTCCCCCCCACGACGCCCGCCATCTCGGCCCGGGAATAGCCGAGGCTGTCGTCGTCGGGCCCGGGCTCCGAAGCTGTCCGGTCCAGCCGAAGCCGCGTCAATGGGGGCGTCACGACCTGGTCGAGCAGCCGGCGGACCATCGCGGCCTGGCGAGGCAGAAGGACTCGAAGCAGCAGCGGGAGCGAGGCGACCGAGCCCACCATGCCGGTCAGGGCGCCGCCGATGAAACTTCGCGTCCCAACGTGCAGCCGACGGACGATCCGGCCCAAACCGCGTCGGGCCTCAGCCTGGAGGCGGCCGGCCTCTTCGAGCGACCGAAGCGGCTCCTCCTGGACGTAATGGTTCGGCTTGATGTTGATCGGACAGAGCGGGCGGTACTGAGCCTCGGCGACGCCTCGGTAATACATCGCCACGCCGAAGAAGCCGGCGACGCCGAAGGTCTCACAGGCCGGCTCCACCTCCTCCAGGTGCCTGCGGAACGACTCCTCGCGCTCGTCGAGGCAGCACACGGCCTGAAACACGCTTCGGGCGGCTTCCCCGGCAGGAGGATGGGCGGCCAACGCGTCGAGCGTCTGGTCGCGGTAGGCTCGCTCATAGGCGAGATGGTAGATCCGCCTCCGCTCGACGCTGCCGAAGGACTCGATCTCCTCCACGAGCCGAGCCCAGTCGGCCTTCGACATCCGGTGCAGGTCGGCCGGTCCCCAGCCGCGGAGCTGGGCGAGTTGGAACACGAGGTACGCCCGCTGATCGACGCTCACCCGCGGAGGATGAGGCATGCGACGGCGAAGGGCCGCCCGCAGGTCGCCCAAAACTTCGTTCTCGTAGGGCGTCTCCCGCGTCAAACAGCCCAGGGCCAGGCGTTCGAGAATCAGACGAACGGCGAGGTATTCGATGAGGGTTCCCGCCGGCGCGGGGTGGGCCGTCCATTCCGCGTTCGTCTCCATTTGCCGGAGCATTCCCGCCCATCCGCGCAAGGCCAACAGCGTCTGCGTTACGAACTCTTCCCGCTCGGCCTCGGCGACGCCCATCAGGTGAAGCGACTCGTCGATCGACTCGATGGGCGTGAGCCCCGCCTGCTCGATCCTCTGGATCTCGGCCGGCAGCTCGTGCAGCCAGGGTTTGACGGGCTTCGCATCGCGAAAGAGATCCGCGAAGGCCCGGAAGAAGCCGAGGTCTCGATTCGGCAACGTCCATCCGGCGAACCCCTGGTCGAGAAACGCGGCGCAAAAGCGAATGAGGACCTCGTGGACGGGGAGGTCGGCGTCGCGACCGGTCGCCGCCAGCAGCAGGTCGCGATGGCGGGCGGATTGCGAGGGATGCTGGACCGATCGCGCGAGCCCGTGAACGCCGCCGCGGCAGATCCGCCAGAGGGCGTGGAGCGTGAAGGACTCCCAGGTCTCCGGAGTCCAGCTCTCCATGGAAGCCGCATTGAAGCGGGACAAGAGCGAGGCCAACCCGTCGCGCTCGCGATGAGTCGGATCAACGTCGACCGCGACGCCGGACTTCAGGCGGCCGGCCCACTGGCGAGCCCCCTCGATCAGCCGCCGACGCACGTCGGGAGGGGCCTCGTCGCGGAATCGGCGCAGGGCGTCGGTCTCGGCGACCAGCCACCGCAGCTCCGCGTCCGAACCGATCCGCAAGGGACGATCCAGCATGGCCAGCCGCAGATGGTAGCGCGTGCCCATGAAGCCGATCAGCCGATCGGCCTCGTCCCCCAGATCGTCGAGCAACGCCGCGGCGAGATCGTCCCCCCGAATCCGGCCCCGGGCGAACTCCGCTCGGTAGAAGTCCTCGGGCAGATAGGGATGGCGCCCGTAGATCTCCGCGCCCTTTTTGACGGCCGCGTCGAACGGCAGATCTTCAAAGGCGTGCAGGGTGTTGTGATGGACGAAGACCGTGATCGGCCCCTGCGACGGCAGCAGATGCGCGGCGTGCTCGATGCAATGCTCGAGCCCCGCGGAAGATCCATGATCGTCGGGCTGATTCGACCGCCCGACGCCTGGAGCCAGGGCGTCATGCACTTGGAGCCGCTCCCAGAAAGAGACGGCGATTACGTTGTCAGGGAGGTCGACGTCGACCTCGGCTTATCTTAGGCCGCATGAGAGGCCTGTCAACAGGAGGCCCTGCGGCAAAAGCCCGGCGGCGTTCGCGCCAGGGTCACATGAAGAGGGGGTCGACCAGGGCCCGCCGGCCGAAGTCCAGATGCGCTTCGACCCGTTGGGCGGCGAGTTCGGCGGGGCCCTGGATGATCGTCTCGGCGATGGCCAGGTGCTCCTGGAAGCTCCCCTCGATCCGTCCCGGGTTCAGGGAGAAAACCCGATGGAAGATCCGGTGCGTCCGGTCCCGAAGCTTGGCCATCACGCGACAGATCTCGCGGTTGTCCAGAAATTCGGAAAAGAGCGTATGGAAGTCCTCGTCGAGCCGGACGCAGTCGCCGATGTCGCGGCGGACGAAGTTCTCGCGCTGGGCTTCCAGGTTCGCCCGCACCCGCTCGACCTGAGACGAATTCAGTCGGCCGGCGATCCGACGGGCGACGAACGGCTCCAGAGCCATCCGGATCTCGTACAACTCGGCGATCTCGTGGAACGAGAAATCGCGGACGACGGCCCCCTGCTGCGGCGAGATGCTCAACAGCCCCTCGACCTCCAGACGCTGCAGCGCGGAGCGGACCGGAGTCGTGCTCATCCCCAGCTTCGCGGCCAGCGGCCGCTCGGCGATGAACTCCCCAGGAGCCAGCTCGCTGCTGAGGATCATCCGGCGAATCTCGTCGTAGGCCCGGCTCTTGAAAAGCCCTCGGGCGTTCCTCACGCCGGCGGCGCCGTTCGCGTCGACGTCGGCTGTGGATCGAAGACTCGACATCGTTCGACTCCTCCCAGGACCGCCAGCCTCCGACATGAATGAAGTCCAACCCAAGGCCTATTGAGATGTTACTGAGACCTCAGTAGGATCGCAACAAAAGGTTCTGAGATTTCGAGCCCGAATCTCAGAACCCTCTGATGGCTCTTAAGTCAGGGAAGCGACCGACGGGTGATCACGCCTCGGGCGAAGGGAGGCTCATTCGAACTCGAGAGTCCAGTTCGACTTGCCCTTCAGGAAGAGGCGGGCGACCCGGCCGGCGACGCGGTCGGATTCGCGCCCCTGGGCGTCATAGCCGACGACCTGGGGATACCATTCGGTGGCGTCCATGAGCTTGGTGGGTTTGGTCCAGGCCTGGGGGTCGTCCAGCCGGCCGTTGAAGGCGATGTACACGCCCGTCTGATCCCAGCCGTTGCCGGCCGCGCGGTTCATGAGCACCACGTACTCCTTCAGGTGCTCGTTCCAGTGGACCGAGGGCCCCCAGAGGGCGCGAGCTTCGGGGCTGTGCCAGTCGGCCTCGACGCTGAAGATTGGCGTGGCTCGACCGCCGAGGCCCGGTTCAGTCCAGCGGCCGTCGAACCACTTAAAGGCCTTGCCGACCGGGTTGTCGAGGTCGGACGCGGCCATGCGGGCGATGGCGACGCCCTGCTCGCGGACCTCGCTGGGGTACGTGCTGAAGAGGAAGTAGAAGTAGGCCCCCTCGCGGTCGGGAACGACCGTGAAGTCGCCGACGCCGCCGCCGAAGTAGTTGTTCGCGGTGGTGGTGGAGAACGTGCTGGGGTCGGCTTCAAGGACGAACCCCTGGTCGTGCCAGTGCAGGCCGTCGTCGTTGGAGACCATCTGCCCGATGCGCGGGGCCGTCCGACCCGGCCGGTTCGGGATCACGCCGGGGGGCTCGTTGTGATACCACATGTACAGGCTCCCGTTCGGAGCCTTGTGGACCGACTCGATCCACCGCCCTCCCTGCTTCCATTCCGCCTCGTTGTCGATCGAGACCCGCCGAGGAGGGTTCTCAAGGTGGTTCAGATCCGAGCCGACGCTGCGGTAGGGGGTCTCATGCGACGAGAAGCAGTAAACCCGACCGCCGTCGCGGTACACCGGGTTGTTGCAGTCGAACCCGACAGGGCTTCCCGGCACGGGGGGAAGTTCCAGAGTCCTCGTCTCCCGCACCACGATGCGACGATTCCCCACCGAAACCCGCCCTGCGATGCGCTCGGGGCGTCCAAATGCCACATACCACCTGACCGGAGGCAGGATCAGCAAAACCCCCACGAACAGCGCAAGCAGAGGCTTCATGAAAGAACCTTGCCCCCCGTAACGAAAGAGGAGACGGCGCGTCGTCGAACCCTCAGGCTCCACGACGGCCTGCCGCGACGTTGCGACGCGACTCAGGACCGGCGTCTCCCCGCCGCGTCCGGTCGCTCCTATCCCTTAAAGCGTCGGAGAAGCCGAGAGGGATCGGACATTCCGCCGATTTTTTCAGGACGCCTGCTTGAATGCAGCTACAGAGGCCGGCTAGCCCCGGGGTGACGTCGTGGGAGCGGCGCGGGGAGCGTCGTACTCGTCGCGGGGGAAGAGGTCGGTGTTGACGTCCTCGGAATGGTCGTCGACGGCGGGGTCCAGCAGATGGGCCGACGGGAGGGTGCGGAGGCAATCGCCGAGCACCTGAGGGCCGAGGTAGGCGGCCACCTCGGGCGATTCGAGCCGGCGTCGCCAGTCGTCGAGGTCGAGCTTGATCGGAGCGTCGCTGCCGATGAGGATGACGCCGTCGACCTCGAGCACGTAGGGGAAGACCCGGCGGAAGGTGTCGCGCGTCCGAGGGGTCGGCGACCACGAGCACATCAGGCCGCCCGGCGCCAACCTGCTGAGGCAGATCTTGAAGAACTCAATCGAGTAGAGGTTGCCGCTGTAGGCTCCGTTGGGGCGGATGGCGTCGGCCTCGATGAGGTCGTAGCGAACGTCTCCCCCCTCCAGCGCGGTCCGGCCGTCGGCCTCGATCACGGCGATGCGCGGATCGTTCAGGAACGCGGAAAGCCGCGGCAGGTCGCTGGTCTCGTCGAGTCGTTTCAGCAGAACGCGTTCGCCGGCGATCACCTCGAACACCGACAGCGACTGGGTCTCGCGACGGCAGCCGGCCGCCCAGGCGGTGTCGCCAGAGCCCAGGCCGATGACGGCGACCCGCTCCGGCGCGGGGTGCAGGGTCGCCGGCAACGCCCCCAGCTTGCTGTGGACGCCGCCGAACGGCAGGAAGCTCTGCCCCTTGCCGTTGACCGACATCCGCCAGCGGTCCTCTGAATCGGGGGCCAGCGCGGCGACCCCGGCCGGCCCCTCGGCGATCATCGTCCGGGCGTTAGCCGCGCCGTGGAGCCGGAGCCAGAGGGCCTCGCGCCCCGGCATCGCCGCGGCGACCGCCAGGAGCGCGGCCAGCAGCACCCCGGCGGGCCGAACGTCGCGCCGGGTCGTCACCGCGTGGGCCAGCCCGATCGCGGCCGGCAGCGCACCGGAGGCGACCATCAGTCGGAGGGTCGATTCCGTCCCCAGGGCGACGAACAACCAGAGCCCGACGACGAGCCCCCCCGCCACGCACCCGGCGATGTTCGCCGACTGCAAGACGCCGACCTTGTACCCGCTCGTCTGGGCTTCGTCCTGCACCCCGCGCTGGAGCGCGGTGAACGCCAGCCCCATCAGAAGGGTCGGCGGCCCGAAAAGCAGGATCGGGAAGACGGCGTAGAGCGAGAGCGACGCCTCGAGATCCTCCCAACGCGGCGTGAGCGGCTCGTAAGAACCCCAGTACTGGAAGTACCAGCCCAGAACGTCGGGCGAGAGCCGGACCAGGGTCGCGATCGACAGGCCGGCGTACAGCAGGACTCCGCACTGGCAGGCGAGGAAGACGCCCAGCGGATCGCGCCATTGCTTCGCCAGCCGCGAGCCGATCAGCGAGCCCGCCGCCAGCCCCGCCAGGTAGATCGCCAGCACGGTGCCGAAGGTATACGCCGTCCCCTTCACGCCGACGTCGATGATGCGGAACCAGACGACCTCCAGGGCGATCGCATAGAACCCGCTCAGAAAGCAGAGGAACGCCCAGAGGCCGAATCGACTCTCGGCGGCGGTCTCCGGCGGGAGGTTCGTGGCCTCGTCGTCGACCTTTTCCTCCGTCGCGGGACCGCCGATCGCGACGACCCCGAGAGCGCCCAGGACGCGGCAGGCCGCCCCCAACCTCAGCGCCCCGACGAGGCCCAGGTTGGGAATCAGCCACCAGGGAGCAGCCAAGGCCCCGACCGCCGCTCCGACCACGTTCAGCCCGTACAGCAGGCCGATCCGACGGGCCGCCTCCGGAGCGTCGTGGACCAGGGCACGCACCAGCAGCGGCAGGGTCGTCCCCATCAGAATGGTCGGCGGCAGCAGCACGGCCAGATGCGCGAGGCCCATCCGCCAGGGCTCGCCCCGGAACCACGAGGGGTCGATCCCTGGGAGCCGATGATAGAACGGCCCGCTGAACCAGGAGAAGACGCCGAGCGCCAGTTCGACGGCCGCGAAGGCCCACAACGCCCCCCGGGGCGAGAGGCGGCGGCTCAGTCGCCCCCCGATCTGGCCGCCGATCCCCAGGCCGGCCATGAAGGCGCACACGATCAGGGTGACCGACACCGCCCCCACGCCGCTGTGCAGCGCCAGGATGCGTTCCCAGGCGACCTGCTCGATCAGGGCGGGAGCCCCGCTGAGACCGAAGAGGAGGCCGACCGCGGCGGCCGATCGACGGCCCCTGGGCCGGCGGCTGAGAGTCTCGTCCATATTGGCTCCGAAGGCGGCGAAAGTGCGAGGGCTCGCGGCGTTCACCCGCCCCGGCTCTCCGATGCAATCGGCTCCGATCGCTCGGCGGGCTCCGCCTTCCTCCGCCAGATCTCGATCTTGCCGAATCGGGCCTCAGGTTCGTAGCGGCTGCGGACGATCGCTTCCAGTCCGGGCAACCGAACTCGGGGCTCGGGATTCACACCGGGGGTCCAGACCACCACGGCGTCGTCGGCTTTCTCCAACGCCTCGGCGAAGGGAGCCTCCAGCCCCGGAGCGGCGAACCGCAGCCAAAGGATCCCTCCAGGCGAGGGAAACAGCGGCAGCCGGCCGACCGGCGCGTTGACTGCCGGAAACGGGTTGTTGCGGAAGAACGCGCCGACCCGCGTCTGGGGCCCCGTTTGATTGCGAAGGTAATCGAGCGTGCGACTGTAGTCGTCCCAGACGAAGGGGGACGAGCCCACCGCGTCGAGGGCCCCCATGCACCCGGGAGGCCTCTGGATCGGCTGGCGACCCACGATCAGATCGCTCAGGGCGACGACGCTGGCGCGAGGAATCCAATAATCCGTATGCCAGGGATGTGCGTGCAGGACGATGGTCGCGACCAGCAGCGCCCGAAACGTCGGGACGAGGCTTGGAGCGGTCCAGATCCAGCCGGTCACGGTCGCCAGGCCGATGCACCAGACGAGCGCCGCCGGGTGGTCCAGATAGAAGTGCGCCTGCGGGCTCAGCGGTTTGTAGAGCAGCACGCCGAGGAAGGCCAGCAGCCAGGTCAGCGCCAGGCGGCGGTGGGGACGATCTTTCACAGTCATGGCGAGCAGCCCCGCGAAGACGGCGAACCCCGCGAAATTCTTCAGCGGGCCGAGAAACTCGCCGGACAGATTCCGCAAACCAGTCCCATGCTGATCGTAGCCGCTCCCGTACCAGGCGAACTTGAACCAGTAGATGAAGTCGTCGGCCACGCCCGCGAGCACCACCGGCGCAACCGCCGCGATCAACCCCGCCCCCACGACGACCGACCACCACGCCGCCCCCCGCGCCGTACTCTTCCACGACCCGCCTTCCGGCCGCGCGTTTTCGTCGAGAGCGGCCAGCAGCGCCGGCGCCAGAACCACCGGGTAGGGCCGGATGCTCAACGCCAGCGCGAACAACAGGCCCGAACCGATCGAGACCCGCGGGCCGTTCCAGGTCTCCAGCATCAGCAGGGCGAAAACCACGAACAGCGGCGCATGCCAGTCGCGTTGGCCGACCATCGAGTAGTTCTGCGACATGTAATAGACGAGCACCGCGAGATACCCGACCAGGCCGGGCGTCGCCCCCCCGAAGTGCTTGCGGCTCCAGGCCGTCAGGACGAACCCCAACCCCACGATCAGGGCGGCGTCGAACGCCTGAAACGGCATCGTATGGCCCCAGCCGAACACTTTCCCCAGCATCCAGTGAAGGTACGTCGGGCCTGGGAAGTTGAAGTCGAAGAGGTCGCGATAGGGGAGGATGCCAGCCTCCCACGCCTGCGCCGTGAGGGCGAAATAGCCGGTGTCGGTCCACCAGGGCCAGACCAGGTAATGCGGCAGCCATCCCGCGAACAACACCACGGCCGTCGCCGTCAGAACGGCGGCCAGTCCGCCGCCCAACGCCCAGGACGCGGCGCGGTCGAGATCGTTCCAGAGCTTGGCTGGAACCGTCCAGCGACCGACGTGCGTCGGCCGGCGCCGCAGCACGGGCGCCAGAGCCACGACCACCAAGAACCAGGCGCTCGCCTGCAAGGGCAGACGAAACCAGGGAGGAAGCAGCAACATCAGCCAGCCGCGGACCAGTTCGGCCAGGTCCTGCCAGAGATAAATCCCGAAGACGAGCCCCACCACGGCCGACGCGGTGAGGACGAGCTTGAGCAGGCTCGTCCTCGCCGCCTTGGGTTCTTCGACAAGGGGGGACGTCGCAGCGGGCGTTTCCATGCGGTCGTCCCTCCCCTGCGCGTCCATCTCGGTTGAGGTCGTTTGATTCATGGCTTCACGGCGATGCAAAAGACTGAGAGTCCGAACGGCAGCCGTCCCCCCCGCCGAATCCAGCGGTTCTCCAGGGAAAGCGGCAGCTTCAGGAGCCCGTTGACGGGCCCAGGCAGCGGGGCCACGTCGGAGGCCGGCTTCGCGTGCGAGGCCGAGCCCCGCTTGGCCAACCTCACCAGCGCGGCGATCGGGAAGAGCAAGGTGTTCCGGTACGTGAGCGTCCGGATCCGCAGGCCGGCGTCGGTCAACAGCCCCCGGAGCGACTCTCGGGTGAACCGGCGACGAACGTGGACCGCCTCGTCGTGGCTGCTGCGGAGCTTCGGATAGGCCGGCAGGTTGAGAACCAGCCAGCCCCCGGGCTTGAGCACCCTCGCCAGCTCGCGGAGGGCCTCGCCGTCGCCCGGCGGTTCGATGCAGCAAACGACGTCGGTCGAAAGCACCACGTCGAAGGACTGGTCGGGGAACGGGACGCGGCTGATCGAGGCCCGCGCCACGCCGTCGAGCCCTCGGCGGCGGAGGAACTCGAAGGCCGCCGGCGCCAGCTCCACGCCCAGGGCCTCCGTCCCCATCTTCCGGAGGGCGTCCAGGTGTTTCCCCGTGCCGCAGCCGGCGTCGAGAACGGCGACGGCTCCCCCCTGCTCCTTCGCCCGGGCCGCGACGAACGGCAGGACGAGGTCGCGCAGGCCCCAGTACCACCAGTGCGCGTCCTCGTTGCGGAACATCACGTCGTACTCAGCGGTCTCCATCGCCGGCCTCCTCTCGCACGGCGGCCGCGACGAACCGGGCTTCCGCGTCAGTCAACTCCGGGTAAAGCGGGAGCGAGACGACCTCGCGCGCCGCCCGCTCCGCGACGGGGAACCCGCCGGGCTCGCGGCCGAGGTCGCGGTAGGCCTCCTGCAGGTGGATCGGCAGCGGGTAGTGAACCGCCGTGGCCACCCCGCGCGCCAGCAGCCGCTCGCGGAAGCGCTCTCGATCAGGACGCTGGAGCACGTAGAGGTGATAGCAGTGGCGGGCGTTCGCCGCCTCGTGCGGCGTCGTCAGGCCGGCCGCCGCCAGCTCCTCGTCGTAGAACCGCGCCAGCGACCGCCGGGCGGCGACCCAGCCGTCGAGGTACGGCAGCTTGGCCCGGAGGATCGCCGCCTGGATCTCGTCCAGCCGCGAGTTGACGCCGCGGATCCGGTTGCGATACTTCGACTCCTCGCCGTAGTTCCGCAGGCTGGCGACCCGCGCGGCGATCTCCGGGTCGGCCGTCACGACCGCGCCGGCGTCGCCGCAGGCGCCGAGGTTCTTGGTCGGGTAGAAGCTGAAGCAGCCAGCGTCGCCGAGGGTCCCCACGGGCTTCCCCTCGTACAGAGCCCCGTGCCCCTGCGCGGCGTCCTCGACGACCTTCAGCCCGTGCTCACGGGCGAGGCGGAGGATCGGCCCCATTGGCGCGGGATGGCCGTACAGGTGCACCGGCACGACGGCCTTCGCCCGGCCGCCGACGCCCGTCTCAAGCTCCCTGCGGAGCGCCTGCGGGTCCAGGCAGAGCGTGACCGGATCGACGTCGACGAGCCGAGGGACCGCCCCGGCGGCGACGATCGCGCAGACCGTGGGCGCCGCCGTGAAGGCCGCCGTGAGCACCACGTCGCCCGGCTCCACGCCGCAGGCCCGAAGCGCCAGGGTCAGGGCGTCGGTTCCGGAGTTCACGCCCACCGCGTGCGCCGCTCCGCAGGAGGCCGCGAACTCGCGCTCGAACGCGGCGCATTCCTCGCCCAGCACATACCATCCCCGCGCCAGCACCCGGCTCGCGGCGGCGTCGACGTCCGCGCGGACCGCCCGGTACTGCCGCGCGAGGTCGAGGAATTCCACCCGACCAAAGCTCACCAGTAATGCTCCCGATGCTTGCGGTAGAAGTCGACCGTGCGCCGGACCCCCTCCTCCAGCCCGACCCGAGGCGTCCAGCCGACGATTCGGCGGATCTTCCGGACGTCCGAGCAGAAATCGCCCGGCTCCTGCGCGGCCCGCTCCGGCGAGAACGGGGCGAACTCCCAACTGCTCCCCGGCACGGCGTTCGTGATCGTCTCGGCCAGCTCGCGGAACGAGTACGCCCGGTTGTTCCCCACGTTGAGGACCTCGCCGTACGCCGCCTCGGTCACGGCGCATCGGAGCATCGCGTCCACGGCGTCGCTGACGTACACGAAGTCGCGGAGGTACGAGCCGTCGCCGTAAACCCGGATCACCTCGCCGTCGAGGGCCTGCCGGACGAACCAGTTGGCCACCCCGAACCGGTTGTGCCGCATCTGCGCCCGCTCGCCGTAGATGTTCGTCAGCCGCAACGTCACCGACCGCACGCCCTGGATGTCGTGGTAGATCTGAAAAAGCTGCTGCGCCGTCAGGCTCGACAGCTCATAGATCCCCTTGGGCCGGACCGGCTGCTCCTCGTTGACCGGCAGCATCACGGCCGATCCGTACTCTCCCCGCGTCCCGCTGTAAACCAGCCGCACGCCCGGGTTGTGGCGGCGGCAGGCCTCCAGCAGGTTGGCCGTTCCCTTGATGTTGATGTCGATGTCGATGAACGGATTGGTCTGACTCAGGACGTGGTCGTTCTGCCCGGCGAGGTGAAAAATGAAATCTTGTCCTCGGATGAGGAATTTCAGGCTCGACTCGCCGCGGATGTCGCTGAAGTTGACAGTGACCTGATCTTTGACATCCCGGATGTTGAATAGATTGCCGCCGTGATCGTCGAGCATCGCGTCCAGAATCGTTACGCGGGCTCCGAGATCGACGAGACGGATCGCGAGGTTGCTGCCGAGAAATCCCAGTCCTCCCGTGACGAGGACGCTTCGGTCTCGGAATTGATCGAGCCCCTGATCCTGATGCATGGCTGCTCCGCCTCCTGAAGAACCTCGCGGACGACGAACTGGGGCGTCTGGTTCCCCGATAGGAACAGCCGCCCGATGTACTCGCCGACGACGCCGAGCATCATCAATTGCACGCCGGAGAACGTCAGCAGCGTGACCACGATCGACGCCCATCCCACGGGCGTTCCGGGCCGCAGAATCCACTCAATCGTCGTCGCCACGCCCAGCGCCACGCCCAACAGGCTGGCCACAAAGCCGGCGAACGTGCTCACCCGCAAGGGAAGCACGGAGAAGTTGACGAACATGTTGAGCCAAAGCGCTAACAGCTTGCGCAGCGTATAGTTGGATCGCCCCACCGTGCGCGGGTCGTGCCGCACCTGGAGGACGCCGATCCGCCGCGTGCAGCGCAGGATCAGGCCGTCGATGTACGGATACGGCCCGGTGTATCGCAGCACCTCGTTGACCGTGAACCGGTTCATGCACTTGAAGCTGGAGAGGTAAAGCCCTGGCGGCTTGTCCAGCAGAACCGTGGCCACCCGATCGTTGAACCGGCTCCCCAGGTTGCGAAACCAGTGGTGGTGCTTGCGTTCGTAGCGGGTGTAGACCACGTCGTAGTCGTGCCTGGCGGCGTGCGCGACGAGCCGGCGAACCTCCTCGGGAGGGTTCTGGAAGTCGTCGTCCATCACGACGACATGCGATCCCGTGGTGTGCCGAAGACCCGCCATCACCGCGTTGTGCTCGCCGAAGTTCTTCGCCAGCTCAACGTAAACGACGTGCTCCGGATAACGCTCCTGAAGCGTCCGGCAGACCACGCCGCTGTGGTCTGGGCTGCCGTCGTTGACCAGCACGATCTGAAGTCCGTCGCGGTCGAGGACCTCCACCAGCCGAGTCACCAGCGGACCGATCGTCTCGGCTCCGTTGTAAACTGGGATAACGATGCTGCAAGACATTGCCGTCACGTCCTTTCCATCAAATCGTCGCTCGTCGCTATTCTGCCCACCGGATAGCGCTCCCTCGATCAACGGTCCGCCGTCGGACCTTCGAGGACGCAGCGGTGACGCCGCCTTCGCTGAACAGCCGGCCCGTCTCCAGGCCGCAGCTTCTTGATGTTGGGAGCTGACAGAGGATGGGAAGCGGCGACGAGGTCGTCGTCACGACCCGCCTGAAGCGTCTGAGCGGTCGAGTACGACCGCCTCGAAGCGCGAGATCGCGCTCCGGCCCCGCCGAGGTCGGCGAGCAGACGCTGCAGATCCGTCAACAACGAGGGCGACAGAGCTCGATCGTGAGCGAAGTGAACATGACAGGCTGGCGGGCTGCGGGAGAGCCTATTCGCACAGCGTCCGGGGAGGACGCCGACGAATCGAGCAGGCGGACGCAATCGGCGAGGCCGAACATCAGACAGTCGAGCGGTCCCTTCGTCGGTGTGGCCTTGAAGGCGATGAAAAACGCCCGGCAACGGTCCGTGCGACCGCGACGCCCCGGCAGGTGAGAAGCCTCACCCGCCTTCGACGCCTTGATCCGACAAACCGCTGCTCCTCGCGACGCGCAGGCCGCGGGCCGCAGAACCGACGCGCCCGGATCCTGCTTCGTCGACTGGGGCCCAGCCGCAACCGGCCGGAGCATCAAGCCCGGCACGATCGCGTGCGCCACAAACGACTGGGCGATCACGAGCCACACCACCAAACAGGCTTTACGCTTGTGATTGCGGATCAAAACGAAAACCCTGGCCGCGGAGGGAGAGGCCGACGCCTTCAAAGCTTGGCGTGTAAGCACAACCAGCCCGAGGTGAAAACCGCCATGCCCCTATTAGTGACTTACACGCCGCGCCGAGCAAGAAGAAAAGGGGCTTTCGGACTAGATTTCCGCATCTTAATATCCTAAGCACTACGGAGTTACGGCGACGCTAGCGAGTCATGCAACCGCGCATCGAAGCTGGCGAACCGGCCATTCTCGGCGAAAACCTGGGGCCCCCGCCCAGCCCTGAAGCACGAAAAAACGTCTCGGCCGCGCTTGTCCGGTTTAATCAGGAGGCGCGGCCGTATTCATGCGCAAAGGCGCTAAAACCCTGGAATCAGGATGAAGCCCCGGCTATCCTGAACCCGAAGCACGCTCAATGATCTGAAATTCATTCCCGCCTCTCGCTTGCTTGCTCGTGCATTCGTTGGTCAACGCCTACCGTCCGCCGCGGCCGAGTCCGCCGAACAGGGGTCTGCGCATGCTCAAGCTCACCGGCGAAGGCCGCACCACGACCTGCGACGGCGCGACCCGTCGCGACTTCCTCCAGGCCGGCGCCCTGGGGGCGATCGGTTTCGGCCTGCCACAATGGTTCGCGGCGAAGGCCGCCGGGGCGGTCAAGCCCGGGGCCGAGGACCGCTCCTGCATCATGATCTTCAACCTGGGAGCCCCCAGCAACACGGACCTCTGGGACATGAAGCCGGACGCCCCCGCCGAGATCCGCGGGCCGTTCAAGCCGATCGCCAGCAAGGCCCCGGCGATCCAGTTCTCTGAGATCCTCCCCCGCCACGCCGCGATCGCCGACAAGATTTCGCTGGTCCGATCCTGCCATCACACCGGCGCGGCGGTGCACGACGCCGGCTGGCAGGTCATGCAGACGGGCCGGATCTTCTCCGGCGGCGTCAACACGCCCCACATCGGCTCGGTCGTCGGCCGCCTCAAGGGCCGCAAGACCGACCTGCCGCCGTTCGTCGTCCTGCCCGAGTTGATGGGCCGGGGCGGCGGCAACCTCCCCAACGGCCAATCGGGCGGGTTCCTGGGGAAGGCCTACGACCCGTTCGTCCTGAACGCCGACCCCTCCAAGCCCGGCTTCCGCGCCCCCGACCTGCTCCCCACGCCGGAGATGGGGAGCGTCCGGCTGGACCGCCGTCGCAAGATCCGCGAGCTGGTGGACGACGCCGTCTCGACCTTCGAGGCCTCAGAGGACGCCGCCCTGCTCGGCGAGGACTTCCAGTCCGCCTTCCGCCTGATGAGCAGCCCCGAGGCCCGCGAGGCGTTCGACCTGGGCCGTGAGCCCTCCGAGGTCCGCGAGCGCTACGGGATGACCCGGCTCGGCCAGTCCTGCCTGCTGGCCCGCCGTCTGGTGGAGGCGGGCGTCCGGTTCGTCACCGTCAACGCATTCCTGACCGTCTTCGACGAGATCACCTGGGACATCCACGGCTCGAAGCCGTTCACCTCGATCGAGGGGATGCGCGACATCGTCTGCCCGATGTACGACCAGGCGTACTCCGCCCTGATCGAGGACCTGGACCGCCGCGGGATGCTCGATTCGACGCTCGTCTGCAACCTCGCCGAGTTCGGCCGGACGCCCCGGATCAACCCGGCGGGGGGTCGCGACCACTGGCCGCTTTGCTACACGGTGGGGTTCGCCGGCGGCGGCGTGCAAGGAGGCCGCGTCGTCGGCGCCAGCGACCCGATCGGCGCCGTGCCGGCCGACCGGCCGACCTCGCCGGGGGACGTGGCGGCGACCATCTTCCACTGCCTCGGCCTGGACCTGGAAGCCACCCTCCCCGGCCCCGCCGGCCGGCCCTTCCCGCTCGTCGACTTCGGCTGCCGAGAGATCCGCGAACTGTTCTGATAACACCCGAGGCGCTCCGACCATGATGCCTGATCGTTACGCCTTTTGGGGAACCTTGCCGAAAACCGTCTTCCCCCCTGGAGGGGGAAGACAGACCGCGAAGCGGTCAGATGAGGGGGACGACCGCCGTGGGATTGATGATCCTCGCCGGTGCCAGGTCCAACGCCGATCGTCCCCCTCATCCGGCCCTTCGGGCCACCTTCCCCCTCCAGGGGGGAAGGCCGTTATGGCGGCTCCCTCAAGATCCTTGACGGTGAAGTCGCTTATCGCCGCCTTCACCTTCGTTTCCGCCGCCCTCGCGCGGGCCGAGACTCCGCCGCCGATCGCGGCGCTCCCAGCCGAGGTCGCGCTGAGCACGCCCGCGAGCCGCCAGCGGCTGATCGTCCAGGAGTCGGCCCGCGGCGAGACCGGCGGCCAGATCGTCGAGGGGGTCTCCTGGTCGTCCAGCGACCCGGCCGTGGCCCAGGTCAAGGACGGCGTCGTGGAGCCCGTCGGGGACGGAGCCGCGACGATCACGGCCCGCGTCGGCGACCGTTCGGCCGACGTTAAGGTGACAGTCTCCGGAATGTCCCGCCCCTTCGAATGGTCCTTCCGCGGCCACGTCCAGCCGGTGCTGGCGAAACAGGGGTGCAACTCGGGGGCCTGCCACGGGGCGCTCGCGGGCAAGGGAGGCTTCCGGCTCTCTCTGCAGGGGTACGACCCCGACGCCGACTTCTTCAACATCGTCAAGCAGGATCGCGGACGCCGCGTCGAGTTGAGCGACCCCGGCCGCAGCCTGTTCCTGGCCAAGCCCACCGGCGCGATCCCCCACAAGGGAGGAGTGAAGTTCGCGACCGACTCGCTCGAATACCGCATCCTCTCCGAGTGGATCGCCGCCGGCGCGCCGACCCCCTCCGAGACCGACCCGCGCGTCGAGCGCCTGGAAGTCGCCCCGTCGCGGTCGATCCAGAATGTCGGCCGGTCGCAGCAGGTTCTCGTCCGGGCCGTCTACACGGACGGTCGCACCGAGGACGTCACCCGTTGGGTCAAATGGTCGTCGGCCGACGAGTCCGTCTGCCGGATCGACGACCAGGGGAAGGTGCAGGTCGTCGGCCCCGGCGAGGGCGCCGTGGTCGCCTGGTTCGCCAGCAAGCTGGCGATCGCCCGCGTCACGGTCCCCTACAAGGGGGAGCCCGCCTCTTCCGGCGAGGTCGTCGACAATCGCAAGCCCCGGAACTTCATCGACGAGAAGATCGACGAGCAGCTCGCCAGGCTGGCTCTGCCGGCCTCGCCCGCCTGCACCGACGCCGAGTTCCTTCGCCGCGCGTTCATCGACGCCGTCGGCCGGACGCCGACCGCCGACGAGGTCCGCGCGTTTCTGGCCGACCCCTCGGAAGATCGCCGCGACGCCCTCGTCGACCGCCTGCTCGCCTCGCCGGAGTTCGTCGACTACTGGACCTACAAGTGGTGCGACGTCCTGACCCTCAACGGCACGCGGCTCCGCCCCGCGGCGCTCAAGGCGTACTACCAGTGGGTCCGCAAGCAGGTGGCCGACAACGTCCCCTGGGACCGCTTCGTCCGCGAGATCGTCACCTCCGCCGGCGAGAGCGTGGAGAACGGGGCGACCAATTTCTACGCCCTCAGCCAGTCGCCCGAGGACATGACCGAGAACGTCAGCCAGGCGTTTTTGGGCCTCTCGATCGGCTGCGCCAAGTGCCACAATCACCCGCTCGAAAAATGGACCAACGACCAGTACTACGGCATGGCCAGCCTGTTCGCCCGGGTCCGCGCCAAGGGCTGGGGCGGCGAGGGTCGCAACGGCGACGGCCTCCGCACGCTGTACGTGGCGGAGTCCGGTGAACTCGTCCAGCCCCGAACCGGCAAGCCCCAGCCGCCGACGCCGCTCGACGGCGGGTCGCTGGCCTTCGACGATCCGGCCGACCGCCGCGTCGCGCTGGCGAAATGGCTCACGGCCCCGGAGAACCCGTACTTCGCCCGGTCGATCGCCAACCGGGTCTGGGCGAACTACTTCGGCGTCGGCCTGGTTGAGCAGGTCGACGACATGAGGGCGACGAACCCGGCCAGCAACGAGGCGTTGCTCTCGGCGACGGCGGCGTTCGTGGTCGAGAAGAAGTTCGACCTCAAGGCGCTGATGAGGGAGATCCTCCGGTCGAACGCCTACCAGCGATCGAGCAAGCCGCTGGCCGGCAATGAGCCCGAGCATCGATTCTACTCGCGCTACTACCCCCGGCGGATGATGGCCGAGGTCCTGCACGACGCGATCGTCCAGGCGACCGACGCGCCGACGAAGTTCGAGTTCATCGGCTTCCCCGGCGGCGATAAGGAAAAGACCGACTTCTACCCGCCCGGCACCCGGGCGATCCAGCTTTACGACGCGGCCGTGGAGAACCCGTTCCTCCAGTCGTTCGGCCGCAACCCGCGGCGGATCGTCTGCGAGTGCGAACGCTCCGACGAGCCGACGATGGCCCAGGTGCTGCACCTGTCCAACGGCACGACCCTCAACGAGAAGCTCCACGTCAAGGAGGGCCGGATCCATCGCCTGATCCGCCTCCGCCGAACGGGGATGTCGGACGCGGCGCTGATCGACGAGTTGTACCTCTGGTCCCTCGCCCGCTTCCCAACTGCCGCCGAACGCACGAAGCTCCAGGACCTCCTCCCCCCGCCCAACGACCCGACCGAAGTCGAGGTGGTCGAGGATCTGGCCTGGGGGCTGATGAGCAGCCGGGAGTTCTTGTTCAATCACTGATCTATCAACGACGACGGCCTTCCCCCCTCGCGGGGGTGTATGGTCCCGGAACACCACCTGTCGACCAAGGGCCGATGACCATGCCGCTCCACCTCCTCGCGGCGACGCTGATCGCCATCGCCCCGACGCCCGACTACAAGGACGGGGTCGCGCCCGTCCTCAAGAAGTACTGCGCCGGCTGCCATGACGCCGAGGAGCCCGAGGGCGACTTCTCGGTCGCCACCTACGCCGCGCTGCGAAAGGGAGGGAGCCGAGGGGCCGCGGTCGTCGCGGGCGATCCCAAGAAGAGCCTGATGATGCGGCTCATGACGGGGGGCGGCAAGCCGGTCATGCCCCCCAAGAACGAGCCCAAACCGTCGGCCGATGAGATCACCCTGATCGAGGCGTGGATCGCCGCCGGCGCGCAGGGGCCGGTCGGCGAGGAGCCTCCCCGTCTGGCATTGGCCGTCCCCAAGGTCCCCTCGCACGCGAAGGTCCGGCCGGTCGCCGCGCTCGACGTCTCGCGCGACGGCCGCCTGACCGCCGTGGCCCGCGACGCCGAGGTGACGCTCGTCGAGGGGACCGACGCATCGAAGGGCCGGACGATCGGCAAGCACCCGGGACAGGTCACCGCGGTCCACTTCACGGCGGACGGCCAGCGCCTGGTGACGGCCTCGGGAGTGGCCGGGCTGGGGGGCTTCGCGGCGATCTGGAACACGGCCGACGGCTCGCTCGTCCGCTCGTTCGAGGGCCACCACGACATCCTCTACGACGCCGAGCTTTCCCCTGACGGCCGCCGCCTGGCCACCTGCAGCTACGACAAGAACATCGAGATCCGCGACGCCGCGACCGGCGCCCTGCTCCACACGCTGGAGGGCCACACCGGGGCCGTCTACGACCTGGCGTTCAGCCCCGACGGCCGCTTCCTCGTCACGGCCAGCGCCGACGACACCTGCAAGGTCTGGCGCGTCGAGGACGGCACGCGGATGGACACGCTTCCTCAACCCCTGAAGGCCGAATTCTGCTGCACCTTCACCCCGGACGGACGCTCGATCGTCGCCGGCGGCGGCGACGGCAACATCCGCGTCTGGCGGTTCGACTCGCGCGAGAAGCCCGGCCTCAACCCGATGACCTTCGCCAAGTTCGCCCACGAGGGGACCATCATCCACCTCACCTTCTCGCCTGACGGCGCCACCCTGGTCACCACGGCCGAGGACCGGACCGTCAAGGTCTGGCGGGCCTCCGACTACAGTGAGATCCACTCCTGGCCCGACCAGCCCGACGTCCCCTCCGCCCTCGCCTTCGCGAGCGCATCGCGGATCGACGTCGGCCGGATGGACGGCTCGCTGGCGACGTTCACGGTCCCGCGCAACGCCACGGCCGACGCCGCCCCGGCGCAACCCGCGCCGGCCGTCCTCGCCGTTTCAGAGTCCGAGGAGTCCGTCCAGCAGGGCGAGGAACACGAGCCCAACAACCAGCCCGAGCAGGCGCTGGCGATCCGCATCCCCGCCCGTATCACGGGCAAGATCGCCGACGGCCCGGCTGCGGGGGGAGACGTCGACTACTACCGCTTCTCGGCGAAGGCCGGAGAGCAGTTCATCTTCGAGATCGACGCCGCCCGGTCCGCCCCGAAGCCGCCCCCCAAACCGGCCGCGAAACCAGCGGCGAAGGCCGCCGCAAAGGCCGAGACCAAAGCCGTCGCAAAGCCTGCCCCGAAGGCCGCCGCCAAGCCTGACGCCATGGCCATGGCCGAAGCCGAACCGGCCTCGAAGCTGGACTCGTTCATCGAGGTGCTCAACGCCAAGGGAGAGCGAATCCCTCGCGTCGTCCTGCAGGCCGTTCGCGAGTCGTACTTCACCTTCCGCGGGAAGGACGGAAACCAGTTCAACGATTTCCGGATCTTCAACTGGGAAGAAATGTCGATCGACGAATATCTTTACGCGAACGGCGAGGTCGCCAAACTGTGGCTGGCCCCGCGCGGGGCGGATTCCGGCTTCCTCGTCTATCCCGGCCGTGCGGGCCGGTGGGGGTACTTCGACACGACCCCCCTGGCCCACGCCCTGAACGAGCCCTGTTACATCGTTCAGCCGCATCCGCCGGGGACGAAGATCGCCCAGAACCGCCTGCCGGTCTTCACGATCCACTATGAGAACGACGACGACTCCCTCCGCGAGTTGGGCAAAGACTCCAAACTGACCTTCACCGCCCCGGCCGACGGCGAGTACCTGGTGAAGGTCCGCGACGTCCGCGGCCTCCAGGGGCCCGACCACGGTTACACCCTCATCGCCCGCCCGCGCCGGCCGGACTTCTCCGTGACGACCGCCGTGGTCGGCAAGACGCCCAAGATCCCCCCGGGAGGCGGCCGCGAGTTCCGCGTCTCCGCGCGTCGGATCGACGGCTACGACGGGCCGATCCGCGTCGACCTGGAGGGCCTGCCGCAAGGCTTCCACGCCTCCACCCCCGTTGTGATCGAGGCCGGTCAGGTCGATGCCGAGGGCGTGATCTTCGCCGACCCCGGCGCGACCGCTCCCGAGGAGGCTGAGGCCAAGCTCGGGAAATTCGTCGCGACGGCCCAGATCGACGGCCGCTCCGTGACCCACGAGGCCGGCGCCCTGGGGGCGATCTCGATCGATGCGGAGTCGAAGCTGAAAGTCGCCATCGCCGTGGCGACGGATGGAGCGCAGCCCGTCGCGGCGACGGGCGACGGCCCGCTCGAATTCGTCGTCGAGGCCGGCAAGACGATCACGCTCAAGCTCGTCGTCGAGCGCAACGGCTTCGACGGCCCGATCCCGTTCGGCACCGAGGGCGCCGGGAGAAACCTCCCCTACGGCGCCTTCGTCGACAACCTGGGGCTCAACGGCCTGCTTGTCGTCGCCGGCCAGAACGAGCGGACCTTCTTCGTCACCGCCGGCCCGACTGTCGGCGAGCAGGTCCGGCCGCTCCACCTGACGACGGCCGCCGGCGGCGGTGCGTCGAGCCGACCCGTCCTTCTCCGCGTGGTCAAGCCCGCTCCGGGAAGCCCGCAGGTCGCGGGAACGGCCTCCACCCGCTGAAAGGCGTCGCATGAACCGTCGGACCTGGCTGCAACTCAGCGCCTCGGCCGCGATCGCGCCGCGATTCGCGAACGCTGCGACGGCGCGATCGGCCGCCGAGGGCGTTGAACAGGCGCGTGGGGAGATCCGTCGGCGGTTCCTCGACCGCCACGGCGTCATGGTCGACTTCACGGGCCTGGACGGCTCCGTCGACCTCCCCACGCCCGACGAGTGCCGCGCCGGCAAGCCGAACGCCCTGGGCTGGTTCCAGCCGATCGAGAACGGCTCGATGTTCAACGGCCTGTACATGGACGCCGCCGTCAACGCCTGGCGACGCTCGCGGACCGAGGCCGACGCCGCCGAGGCCCGGCGTCTGATGGAGGGCCTGCTCCTCCTCAACAGCGTCAGCGACCAAGCCCCCGGCTTCGTGGCGCGGGGCGTCTCGACCGACGGCCGCTCGCACTTCCCCATGGGCTCGAACGACCAGACGGGGCCGTGGTTTTACGGGCTCTGGCGCTACTGGCGCGACGGGCCGGCGACCGACGAGGAGCGGCGGCGGATCGTCTCCCATTTCCTCGCCACGGCCGAGGCCGTCATCCGGCTCGGCTGGAAGATGCCCGCCGAACCTCCCTACCCGACGCGCGGGACGTTCGCCGGCTTCGGCTTCGACGACGCCCCCCGCCCGCTCTTCGTCCTCCGCGCCCTCCACGCGATGACCGGCGACGCGGCCTGGGAACGTCGCTGCCGGGAGATGCTCGACGAGCGCGGGCCCGAGGGCCGCACCCGGCGCGAGGTCTGCGAGCGGGGCATGGTCTACACCTACGCGCCGACCCACGCCTGGACGTCGTGCGTCTCCGTCGCCGCGCTCCGGGGCCTGTGGGAGATGGAGGACGACCCAGCCGCCAGGGCCGCCTTCGCCCGCGGCCTGGCCGCCAGCGCCCGGCTGGCCGCCGGAGGTCTCCCCGTCTATGCCAGGTTCGACCCCGCCGACCGCTCGCCGTTCACCACCGACTGGCGACAGTCGATGATGCCCCTGTGGAAGCCCCAGGCCGACGAGCGCGAGGCCCAGGCGTTGGCCCAGGCCCAGGTCCGCGAGTTCGAGAAGGCCTCTCCCCGGCGTCGGCTGGAGAACGCCTTCATCCGCGAACCCACCGCCGCGGCCTGGATCGTCTCACTCGCCCCCGACGCCGACCTCGTGCGGTCCCTCGCGACGGAGATCGCCCGCATCGCCGCGCACTACGACTACTCAAAGCTTCATTACTGCACGTTTTTCTGGATCGTCGACGCCTGGCTTCGGACAGAGGTCCTGAAGGCGGAGTGACGCCGCCTCAGGGCTTCGCGCCGTAGGGCGAGTTGGATTCATAGGGGGGGCGCGACAGCGACGACGGCGGGCCGAAGAGACCGGGTTCGCCCGACGGTTGACCGCTGCGCGGGGGGATCGTCGGCGATGGAATCGACGGAGCCGGCTCGGTCGACGGCAGGGCGAAGCTCGGCGCGTTCGGCAGGTTCGGCAACGAACCGCCAGGACGAGCGCGGAACGGGGACTCGCCCGACGGCGGCCCCGGCGTGCGGTCGGGACCGGCCTCAACGGGCGCGGCGGCCGGGAGTTGCTCGGCCGAAATTGGCAGCGGCCCGCCCACGGCGTACTCCAGCCGCGCCAGGGCCCGCTGGTACTGATAGAAGGCCGAGTTGAACGTCTGCTCGGACTTCGTCTCCGACGCCCGCGCCTCGACGACCTCGGCCGGCGTGGCGTCGCCCGCCTGGTAACGGCTGCCGACCAGTCGGTGGTTCTCCACCGCCTGGAGGTACACGGCGCGGGCGGCGTCGATCCGCGATCGGGCGTCCTCGAAGGATCGGAACGCCTCGTTGACCTCGAAGGCGATCAGGTCGCAGACCTGTTGCGCCTGGGCCTCCGCCCCGCGCAGGCCGGCCTCCGCCGAGCGGAGCTGGCCCCGCCGCTTGCCGCCGGCGTAAAGGTCCTGCGTCAGAAAGATGCCACCGGCGCCGACGTTCGCATTCTGCACGCCGGTTCCCGTGACGTTCGAGTAGCCGGCCTGAACCGACACGCTGGGGAGGAACTCAGCGCGGGCGAAATCGACCCCTTCCCGCGCAATGGCGATCCCTCGCAAAACCACGGGGATTTCCCGCCGGTTCGCCACCGAGATCTCCAGCGCCCCCTTCAACTCCAGGTCGAGTCGGGGGGCGTCGCGACGCTCAGCGACCCTCGTGGGGGCGTTGACGTTGATCCCCATCGTCTGGTTCAGCGCGGCGACCGCCACCTCTTCCTCGCTCCTGGCGTCGGATTGGGCCTGGCGCACGCTGGCGAGATCGGCCTCCACGCGCAGGGCCTGTTCCCGGGTGATGGAGCCTCGCTGCAGGAGGTCGCCGGCCTCGCGACGGTAAGCCTCGGCGCGCTCGACGGCCCGGTCGGCGATCTTCCGGGCCGATTCGGCTTCCAGAACCTGGAAGTACGTCCGCGCCACCTGATAGGCGACGGTCTGGCAGGCGCGGTCGGCCTCCAGCCGGGCGACCTCGGTCTTGAACCGGGCCTGGCGGTCCTTGGAGAGGAGCCGGCCGAACTGGAAGATGGTCCACTTCATCTGGACTTCGCTGACGTGGAAGTCCTGCGCTCCGGGACCAAACCCACGCACCGGCAGAACGGGAAATCGGCCGCGCGTGCCAACGAACCCCACGTCCGACGAGAACGCCTGGTAGCCGTAGTTCCCCTGAAAGGCCGGCTTGAACGCGGCGTCGACGACTTCCAGATCGCCCATCGAGGCGTCGACGGCCGCCCGGGCGGCCCTCAGCACGGGGCTGTAGCGCATGGCCAGTTCGCGGGCTCGCTCCAGCGACAACTCCTCGGCCAGGGCTTCGGCTTCCGCCTCGCCTTCCCTGGGCTTCTCGCCGACGGCGGCCTCCTCGGGCCGGGAGCCGGCCGGCTTCGCGTCGGGCAAAGGCTCGCGAGAAGGCTCGGCCCGCGACTCCTGCTGCGCGCCGGAGGTTTTCACGACGCCGGCGTCGACCGTCGCGGCCCCCTTCGCGGCTTCGAGCCCCTCGCCGTTGATCCGGCGAACCAGGTCGGCCCGCTCGTACGTGGCGGGTTGATGGACGCAGCCGAGTTCGCCTGCCACGGCGCAGACGGAGGCAAGTCCCAAGACCTTCAATCGTCCATGAATTCGCATGCGACGAGTCGCCCCAGCGATCGTTTCAGCCGTGCATCCTTGCGCGGCGAGGGCCGAGGTGGAGACGTGGGCCCGCCCTGTTCTGCGTCAAATCGCCGCCGGGGTCAAGGTCGATCAATCCATCGCGGGGCTTGATCCATCGGTTACGATGAAGCCGGAACGGGACGGGGTCCCCACACTCCGAAGTCAACCCTCCGAGCATCCACAGCACCATGACCACCCCCCGCCGACATGCCCCGATCGGGCTTGCCTTCTCCCTTCTCGTCCTGTCCACGGCCGCGGCTCCGCCGGAGGCGACCGTCTGGACGCCTGGCCCGCTGGAAGTGGCCGTGGCCTTGCCCCAGCCCGTCGATGCGTCGACGGCCGCCGCGCTGGCGGGGCGGACGATCGCGTATTACGAGGACGGCGAGGGGATGCCGGGTCCATCGGCCGAACCCCTCGGCGCGCTGAAGATCGCCGGTGTGAAGGTCGAGGACGGAGGCCGGCTGCTGGTGCTGGCGACCGACCCGCACCCTCGGCAGGCTCGCTACGTCCTGCCGCTCGACGGCCTGGCCGCGAAAACGGTCTACGGCCTCAACGGCGTGGAGGCGTCGTGGTTCGAGGGCGCCGAGCCCGGCCCCGAGCCTTCGTGGAAAGGATGGCTGCCGGGACTCGACCCCCGCGCCTCGCGACGGGCCGCCGACCTCCGCAAGGTCGGCAGGCTCCGGCTGGACGCCATGGTGAAGCTCCCCGCCGCCGGCAAGGTCGAGGCGACGATCGAATCCCCCGCGCCGGTCGTCGAGTGCTTCTTCGGCGACGGCGAGCCCGAGGGAGGGCCGAAGTCCCGCATGACCTTCACCATCGCCGACGCCTCGCAGCCGGTCTTCCTTTCGCTGACGATCCGGACCGGCCCCGACGCGACCCCCGGCCCGATCAAGCTCTCGTGGACGCCCAACGAGTCCGCCGCCCCGGCGAAGTTCCTGCTCCCCTGGGCCACCCCCGCTCCGACCGCCGCCGCCCCTGAGCCCCTGGAGATCCCCAACCTGGCCGGCGGCGACCCGTCGCGCGGCGAAGCGGCCTTTTTCAGCAAGGAAGCGCTCTGCTCGCAGTGCCACATCGCCGCCGGCAAGGGGAACAACGTCGGTCCCGACCTCACGAAGATCGGCCGCAAGGGAGCGGATTACATCTTCCGCAGCATCGCCCTGCCGAATGAGACGGTCGCACCCGACTTCGTCTCGTACACGGTTTCGATGAAGGACGGCCGCGTCGCCTCGGGCGTCGTCCGCGCCCAGGGGCCGGACGAAATCCGGATCATCGACGCCGAAGCCAAGCCCACCATCATCCGCCGCGACGAGATCGAGGAGTTCCGCCCCGCCTCCACCTCCCTCATGCCCCCCGGTCTGGTCCCCGTGCTGGGCGAGGCCCGGCTCCGCGACATCGTCGCCTACCTCATGAAGACGGCCGCCGAATAACCCGCGTTGACATTCATCGATCCCTCCGATTGCGCTGGCCTGCATCACGGCGGTTCGGGTAAGCTCACGACACGGAGGATCGTGCCGATGAACGCGAATCACGCCCACGCGCGCGGGTTCGTCCGCCGCGAGGTCCTGCAGGTCGGCTTCTCGGGATTCCTGGGGATGAGCCTTCCCCAGGTCATGGCCGCGACGGCACCGTCTGAGCGGTCGCCGAAGGCCGCTGCGCCTCGGGCGAAGGCGATGATCCTGGCGTTCATGTCGGGCGGGCTCAGCCACATCGACTCGGTCGACATGAAGCCCGACGCCCCCGAGGGGATCCGCGGCGAGTTCCAGCCGATCGAGACCTCCGTCCCCGGCATTCGGTTCTGCGAGCACCTGCCGCTGCTGGCCCAGCGCGCGGGGGACCTCGCGGTGGTGCGATCGCTCTCGCACAAGTACACGAACCACCTGAACGCCACCCACGAGATCCTCACCGGGCACTCGCAGCCGGGTGCTTTCTTTGACAAGATCGCCTCGCGCGACGACTACCCGTGCTATTCCTCGGGCCTGGACTACCTCCGCCCCCGGACCGACGGCGTCCCCACGGGGGTCATGCTGCCGACGTTCCTGATGGAAGGCCCCCTCACCTGGCCGGGCCAGCACGCGGGATTCCTGGGCCCCCGGCACGACCCCTGGCAGATCCGCCAGGACCCCAACAAACCGGGCTTCCGCGTCGAGAGCCTGGCGCTCCCCGTCGGCTTCAGCGTCGAGCGGCTGGAGCGTCGGCAGGCCCTGCTGGATCGCGTCAATGCTGAGATGCTCGCCCGCACCGACGTCGGCCGCGATCCCATGAGCGACCAGCGAGCGCGGGCGATGTCGCTGCTCCTCTCCGGACGGGTTTCCGCGGCGTTCGACCTCGACCAGGAAGACGCAATCACCCGCGACCGCTACGGCCGCCACATGTTCGGCCAGTCGCTCTTGCTGGCTCGCCGGTTGGTTGAGGCCGGCGTGCCGATCGTCCAGGTGAACCTCGGCCGGGTGCAGCAGTGGGACACGCACTCGGCCAATTTCAAAAACCTCAAGAACAACCTCCTGCCTCCGACCGACCGGGGGATGTCCGCCCTGCTGGACGACCTCAAGGCCCGCGGCCTGCTCGACCAGACGCTCGTCGTCCTGGCGGGCGAGTTCGGCCGGACGCCCCGGATCGGCGCCAGCACCGGCAACAACAACACGCCGGACGGCCGCGACCACTGGTCGGCCGTCTTCTCGGCGGTCTTCGCCGGCGGCGGCGTGCAGGGGGGCCAGACCATCGGCGCCTCCGACCGCATCGGCGCCTATCCCGCCAGTCCCCCCTACTCTCCCGGCGACTTCGCCGCGACCATCTACCACGCCCTGGGCGTCGACCCTTCGTCCGAGATCCGCGACCGTCTCGGCCGCCCCCTCCGTCTCTGCGAGGGGAGTCCCATCGCTCCCCTCTTCGGAGCATGAGCGTGAAGCGGCGGACGTGGTGATGATTCACGGGTTTGCGAATGTCGAAATGAAACTCGATTGACCGCGACCGCTCCGGACCACTATGATCGTGTTCCGCGCTGGGATGACTCTCCCCCCGGCTCTGCCTGACGCCCCGGGATTCCTTCCTCACCCACCCGCTGGCGACGAGGTTTGTCAATCCCCTGCATCGACCGGCGATTCATCACCAAATCACCGATCGATCTCAACATTCAAGGGACCGGGGCTCGCGGCCGGCGTTCGGCCTGCGCTGTCACGGAAACGAAACGAGCCTCATGAAACGCCTCCCGTTCCCCTCGCTGCGTCGCCGGCTTCCTCTGGTTTCGCTCGTCGTCGTCGGTCTCGCCTTCGGCTCCGGCTGCGGGGGGGACGACACCGTTCGAGGGGCCGGGTCGATCGACGTCCCCGTCGAGATGTTGAAATTCCAGCCCACGGTCAAGGGCTCGAAGGCATCCAAGGCCGCGCAGCATCCCTGATCTTGTTTCACCCCACGTCCCAGACCGGCGCGCCGTCTCTCGACGACGTTCCGCCGCCGGCGAGTCTTCTCAACCCACTCAGGAACCGGAAATGGAAACGATCCGCCTTCCGCGACGGGCTTTCACCCTGATCGAACTGCTCGTGGTGATCGCCATCATCGCCGTCCTCATCGCGCTCTTGCTGCCGGCCGTGCAGGCCGCCCGCGAAGCCGCCCGCCGCGCCCAGTGCACGAACAACCTCAAGCAGATTGCTCTCGGCGCCGTCAATTACGAGTCGGCCAACAGCGTCTTCCCGCCGTCGGTGCTTACTCAGGGAACCAACCCGACGCTCATCGGCTTTTCGTCGCTGCTGCGGATTTGCCCGTTCATTGAGCAGAACGCCCCGTTCAATGCGGCGAATTTCTCGCAGGCGTTCTTCGGTGAAGCTAACTGGACGGTTCCGGGCATCGTCATCTCGACGTTCAACTGCCCGAGTGACCCCACCGCGATGAAAACCGAGGCGATCCAGTTCGGTCCGCCGACGTTCAAACAGGCCCACTCGCACTACTCGGGAGTCGTCGGCCCCTGGAACGCCTTCGGCGGGACCTACGGCGCGACCGGCCTGGTCCTCGACCCGGCGATCCCCCAGTACGCCAAGGGCGCCATCATCGCCGGCCCGGTCTCAATCGCCTCGATCACCGACGGCACCAGCAACACGATGATGTATTCGGAGAACGGCCACGGCGTCTTCAGCTCCACGACCCAGCCGCTTATCCACATCTGGAGCGGCTCCGACCCCACCTCGACCGCGCTCGAGACCCGGTTCGCCCCCAACTGGGGCCGCAAGTACTCTGACCCCGCCAACGATCCCGGCAACAACGCCCTGCAGAAATTCGCCATCCTCGACGCCATGAGCTTCCACCCCGGCGGCGTGAACGTGGCCCTCTGCGACGGCTCGGTCCGCTTCTTGAAGGACTCGATCGGCTCCTGGACGATCGCCACGCCGCAGATCAACGGCCTTCCCCCCGGCGCGACCAACGCCAGCCCGTACGGCATGACCCTGCCCGCCGGCGTCGGCTTCGGCATCTACCAGGCCCTCTCCACCCGCAACGGCGGCGAGGTCCTCAGCGCAGACCAGTATTGATCTCCGGCGCCTCCACCCGGCCGGCCCCGCGCTCCGCGCGAGGGTCGGCCGGTTCCGTGACGCCAACGTCGATCCTCCTGGAATCTCAAGACGCCACGCCATGAACCGTTCGATGCTCTCCACGCCGCTTCGCCGGCCTGCACTCGTCCTCCTCATCGTCGGCCTCGTCTTCGGCTCCGGTTGCGAGGAACCGGACGAAACCGTCCGAGGCGCTGGGTCGATCGACGTCCCAGTTCAGGAGCTGGGCTTCCAACTTTCGGACGCCCCCGCGCCGACGCCCCCCCTGGAGGATTACCCCCAGAACCCGAACCTGAACCTCGGCGACGAGGCCGTCAGCACGGGTCGAAACTGACGCGATCTCCGAGCGCCTCGCTCAACCACCGGCCGGTCTCGCGCAGCTTTGCGGAGACCGGCCGTTTCGCTGCGCCAGAGCCGTGAGCGCGGCCCTCGGCGCGATCACGGAGCGACGGACGACGAGTTCCTCGCCTTGTAAAAGAGGTCGCGCCGACGCCTCAGCCATTCGGCCACCTGGGCGTGACCGGCCTCCGTATGGCGGACGACGAGGGCCGCTGAAGTCGGGAAGGGCGAAACCGATCGCGTCCCCAGCCACCAGACGTCCGGCGTGATCGAGGACTTCAACAGGTCGGCCTCGCCGTTCAGAGTCGCCAGGGCCTGGGGCGAGATCACGCCCGGCCGCGTCGCCGCGGGCGGGATCTCCGCCAGGTCGCCCACGTAGTACGTATGTACGACTCCCTGGCGTAGATACCGCCAATAAACCCACCGACCGACCCCCAGCGCGACGGCCAGCAGGGCGATCAAGATCAGCATCCGGCGGATCGTGAATCGGTTCACCGCTCGAATCGGCATGTCGCGACGAACTCCTTGCAGCCTTCGCCCTCGGCGACCTCTTGCCGCGGTTCGGCGGTCGCCGTCCGCGGCTCTGCCCCTGTCAGGAGTATTGGAGTCCAGTCTGGCGGGGCTGTCCACGGAATTCGCCTCCCCTGGATGGCCTGCCGCAAGTCCGATCAGGCCGCTTGAGCCCCCCTCGCCGCCCGGTTACGATGCCGTCCGGTTGACACATCCGAATCCCTCCGCTCCCCAGGAGTGGTCCATGAAAGCGCAGCTCTCCCTCGCCGCCCTGCTGACCATTGCACTCGTCGCCCCCGTCCGCGACGACGACTGGCGGCCCGACGCCGGTTTCCGCAGCCTCTTCAACGGTCACGACCTGACCGGCTGGTGCTTCCGCGCCAAGGTCGACGGCAAGGCGCCGAAGGTCGGCGAGGTGACCGAGAAGTTCGACGGCAAGACCGCCTCCAGCGACGACGGCCGCTACTCGGCCCGCGACGGCGTCCTCACCGTGAACTTCCCCAAGGGGAAGGAGCGGCTCATCTCCGCGATGTACACGGTGGAGGAGTTCCCCGGCGACTTCACTCTCAAGCTGGAGTTCCGCGCCAGCGTCAACGCGGACAGCGGCGTCTTCATCCGCAAGCCGCAGCTCCAGTGCCGCGACTACCTCGTCGCCGGGCCGTACAAGGAGCTCAAGAGCTACAAGCCCCAGGAGTGGAACCTGATCGAGGTCGTCGCCAAAAACGGCGTCGCCCGCTGTACCTGCAACGGCGAGGTCCTCGAAGCCGAATTCAAGCTCCCCGAGACCGGCCCCATCGGTCTGGAAGGCGACCGCGGCCAGATGGAGTATCGTCACATCCAGATCAAGTGATCGGTCCCTTGACCCAATCTCGTCGGATCGCTTGAACATGGGTGCCATGGCCACGCTTGCGTGGCCATGCGATCAGCGACCGTCGTGCTGTCGTCCCTCGCCGGTTCATGGATCGACAAAAGCGCAGCTGACCTCGGCCCTGCCGTCTCGGTAAAATAAGACCTGCAGGGATAGGCGGACTGAGAAAGCCGCAACCGGGACGGACCGACGCGATGATCACGGAGCGCATCAAGGCGATGCTGGAGGCGTGCGAGACCGGCCGGCCGGTCTTCCCGCCTTCGGTCCTGTTCAACGAGGGCTGGCTGCTGCGGCTGGTTCTCGATTGGTTCGCGCGCCACGGCGGCGACCGCTACCCGCTCTCGCCGAAGCCGGAGGCCCGCTGGTTCTCCGAGCCCTGGCTCCCCTCCGCGTTCCTGCCGCGTTATCGAGGCGACCGGCTGGCCGAGGCCCGGTCGCACGCCGACGGGGTCGTCGGCCATTTCACCGTCGGCGATCCGGGCACGGCGGGCCTGGCCCTCCAGCGCGACGCATCCCAGCTTGTAGTCGTCGAGGCCAAGCTTTACGCCCGGCTCTCAACCGGCGTGAAGAACGCGCCCTACTTCGATCAGGCTGCGCGAACCGTCGCCTGCATGGCCGAGATCCTCCGCCGCGCCGAGCGGCCTGCCGAGGAGATGGACGACCTCGCCCTGGTGATCCTCGCCCCCCAGGCCCGCATCGACGACGGCGTCTTCGCCTGGGACGCCGCCCCCGAGGCCGTCCTGCGGAAGGTCCGCCGCCGCGTCGAGGACTACGCCGGCGAGCGCGACGCCTGGTTCCACGACTGGTTCGAACCCACCTGGCGACGCGTCGAGATCCGCTGCCTGAGCTGGGAGGAGATCATCGAGGTGATCGCCTTCCACCGCCCCGAGGAGGGCCAGGTCCTCGACAGCTTCTACGGCCGCAGCCTCCACCACAACCGCCCCCAAATCCGCGCCGCGTTCCCCGGCGCCCGCACCGGCGCTTCGGGCGATCGCGCCTTCCCCCACGCCGTCGCCGAAGGCGAACCCAAGTCCAACGGCAACGGCAACGGCAACGGGCGAGCGGATCGGGGCGTCAGTAGTACTTCACGGTCAGCCACCCGTTCGACCCCGACAGCAACTGCAATTTCGTGACCCCCGTGGCGTAGATCGCGTTCAGGAGCGACTGCGTGGGGAACGGGCCGGGGCTGAGGAAGGGATCGGGCAGGCCGTTCTTGTCGTGGATCACAACCACGGATTCATAGTTCGTGTTGTTGTTCACCTTCTGGTTTTGCAGAACGAGATAGGCGTACGAGGGAGCGGCCGGCGCGAGGTAATAGGGGACCTTCCCCTTGTAGGCCGCGATGTCCCATTTCAGCGGCATGAAGGTCTGGAAGAAATACTTGTCGAACGCCTGATCGGTCGTCGCGGCGATCTTCGACACAGTGGCGTAGTCCCACGAGAGGCTGCCGTTGTGGACGCCCAGACCGATCGTGGCGAGCCGGCCCCAGTCCGAGAGGATGGCGTTCTCGTACTCGCCGTTCTTCGTGTTCGCCGTCGTGTAGAGGGTGTCCAACTGATCGAGGAGTTTCACCTCGGTCGTGTCGATCGCGGTCGTGGCGTTGGGGTTGGCGTCGCCCGAGATCGTGGAGACCCACGAGCCGAATCCCGACGCGATCGCCGACGCGGCGACCGCCGCCCCCGCGGGGAGGCCCGCCGCCGCCACCGCCCAGAGTTCCGCCTCGGCCATCGCTTCCAGGAACAACTGCACGCCCTCGGATTGGTTCGAGGTCGAAAGCTGGACCTGCGTCGCGACGCTCGTCACCTCGTTCGAGGCCACCGTCGCGATCTGCTGCGTCAGGGCGTTGATCTGGTCGAACAACGCGAAAACGTAGCCGACGTACGTGGTCTCCGTGTAAAGCTGCGTCTTCATGGAGTTCCAGTCGGCCGTCGAGACCTTGTCGGGAGGCGTGTCCATCGCCTCGATCAGCGCCGGCCAGTCGGGGATCGAATTCTGATACAGGGCGTCGGTGTAGACCGAGCGGATGCCCCCCGGCGCCGTGACCCCCAGCGCCGTGCTGATGGCCTGGTAAGCCTTGGTTTCGCCGTCGTCCATCGCGGGGAAGCCCGTCGCCGGCTGGTCGGCCACGCCGTAGGTCAGCAGCTCCAGGTACTGCTCGCCGATGACCGCGTTCAGCCGATACTGGGAAATCCCCGAGATCGCGTTGATCGTCCCGGGCAGGGTCTGGCCCGTCACCTCGCTCCAGGCCCCGACGCCCTGCGGCCGGCTGTATAGCGTCCCGTTCGCCACCGCCCAGGCCGTGCCGTCGGCCGTGGCGCTGATCATCGCAACCGCGCCGATCGAGTCGAAATAGGGGTCGGCCTGAAAGACTCCATTCACGAGGCGGAAGGCCTGCGCGTTACCGCCGCCGACGGTTCCGATGGCCCAGATGTTCCCCGCGTAGCCGACGCTGATCGCCGTCAGCTTGGCTCCGCCGTTCGACGCGGCCGTCCACGAGCCGGACCCGCTCGAAAAGACGTAGGGCGTCCCCGACGTCCCGACGGCCCAGGTCGTCCCGTCCGAGCCCGCCGAGATCTGCGCGAACTTGTCGCCGCCCGGAAGCGACGGCGCGGCGGTGGTGCTCGCCTTGCCGTTCACGTACTGGAAGGCGAACGCCTGGCCCGTGGACATGACCACCCAGGCCTTCGTCGACGAGACGGCGGCCACCGACGTGATCCCCCCCTCCGTCGTCCAGACCGTCGTATAGGTCGCCGTCGACGGGTTGTAAGTCGTCAGCCACGACCTGATCCCGATGAACCCAAAGGTCTGCCAGACGGTCCCGCCGGCGCTCGTCGAGACCGACAGGGCCGTCCAGGGGACGGGGGACGCCGCCATCTGCGTCCATCGCGTCCCGATGTCCCACTGGCCCCCCATCGGCAGGCCGGCCGGGTGGACGTCGACGGACGTCCCGCCGCTGGACGCCACCTCGGCAAGCCGCGCGGCCCTGGAATGGCGGGCTCGCAGCATGGCCCCGGGCCTCGGCGTGGTGAGCGGCAAGGGCGCCCGACGGGCCTCCACGACCGTCCCCGACCAGTCGGACAGGCCGTGCGCCCGCGTCTGACGCACGGGGGCCTCCTCGGCCGCGGCGTGCCGCATGCCGGCCAGTGCCAGCGACGAGAGGAGCGTGCGAATCTCCAGCCCATCGAACGCGGGCCTGTATCGACGGCCGCAAGCGACCCGAATCCCGGACGACCTCGACATCGCCACCACCCGATCGGTCAAGGACTGCATCGCCCACCACCGCCATGGCCGGCCACGATGCCGCCCAAACGCATGCCAGGTTGGATCAACGCATTGTAAGGGGCGTTCGCTGGGTCGATCCAGATGGTGGCGGAATCGCATCCCTATCGCGCACGATCGTCATCATGGCTCTGTTGCCGGGCGCAGGCTTTCGGGCCGTCCTGTCGCTGTGGCTCGCTCTCATCAGAGCTTCTGCAGGCGAAGCGAACCCAGGTCGACAGGCTGCTTCGGATCGCCGACGGTCGGCGGCGGCACGGTGAACGGAACGTCGAGGAGACGCATCCTCGGCGCCCGGCTGACCTCGACGCGCAGCCGGTATTCGCCCGGCGGCGCGTCGTCGATGCGGAAGCGACCCTCGCCGTCCACGGTGGCCGACAGGAAGGGCCCGCGGGCCGCGTTCTCGGGACGGCTCGGCGAGGCGTGGAGGATCGCGAAGTTCCAGCGGACGCCCTTCTCAAGCCCTTCCGGCGGCTCGAGCCGCCCGGCGACGGCCCGGCCGGTCCCTCCCAGGGCGACGCGGATCGTCTCATTCTCCGGGAATCGCATCGGGACCATGCACGACGACGTCGGCTCCACGGAGCCCTCATTCACGGTGAGCATGATCCGGCGGCCGATCGAGCCTTCGCCGGGGATCACCCGATCGAAGACGAACCGGCCCCCCGGCCCCGTGGTGGCGTCATAGTGCGTGAAGATGCTGGGTACCTCGGGACCATAGGAATGCGGACGGGAGGCGTTGATGGTGATGGGCGCCCCTTCGACGGGCTTTCCACCGACCTGGAACGTCCCTTCGACGCGGCACCACGGCTCCAGCTTGATGACCCGCGACGGCTCCCAGGCGCTCGTGGCGGTGATGTGTGCAAAGCCCGCTGGGTGTGCGATCACGAGCTGAAACGCCCCGTTCGGAGGAGGGAACTGAAAACGTCCGGCGGCGTCGGTCACGGCCCTCGCGGCGTAGGTCATGCCGTCGTCCACGTCGCCGTTCTTGATGTTGATCTGCGAACCGGCGACCCCCAGGGCGATCCGGGCGCCGGCCGCCGGCTCGCCGCTCGCGGTTTTGACCTCCGCGGAGAGGTCCGTGCCCCGTCCCATCTTGAAGTCGACGACGACGCTCCCCTCGTCGCTCTTGATCTCGCGCGAGACCGCCAACTGATAGCCGTCGGCCTCGATCAATAGCAGATGCGCGAGGTAGCCGCGATCCGGGAGGTACTCGAATCGACCGTCGGTCGCCTCGAAGCTGCTGTTTCGATCCCAGTTCATGTGATCCGGCGTGGATCGGATTCCGGGGACCACGCGGAACCGCGGGATCGGCTTCCCGGTCGTCGCGTCGGTCACGCGACCCGTGATGGCCAGCGGCGCGGGAGCGCGGACGACGTACTCCTCATCGCGGGCGATGAACGGCTGAAGCAGCATCTGAACGCCGTTGGGAGGGCAGACGTCGGCCTGGAACTCGTCCACGGGGGCCTCATGCCAGACCCACACGCCGTTCTCGTCGGCTCGCTGTCCAACGTGGTCGAACTCGAAATACTGGAACGGCCCCCGCCAGCGCTGAAAGAAGATCCGCGTCCGGGGGATCGGCTCGCCCTGGGCGTTCAGGACGCGGATCCGTACGGTTCGCCCGGGCTTCATCGCGAAGTCGACGGGCGCCATTCCCGGGGCGATGTCCACTTCTTTCATGTCGATCGCTCGGCCCCGCGCGGACGCCACGATGCGGGCGGCGCCGAATTCGCAGCCCAGCAACGTGTAGGCCCCGTCGGCACCGGTCCTGGCCTCGCGGATGTCGTTGAGGAACTTCGTCCGGACCAGGGCGTCCGCGATCGGAGCGCCGGCCTCGTCGGTGATCTTGCCCGTGACCGATAAGCCCGCGTCGAGCGTGATGGCGGCGGTCGGCTTCACCCCTGGCGCCAGCCCGAAGCGAGCCCAGGTTAAGGACGGTCGATTCGGTCGATAGTTCGGGTGGTTGATCTCCACGTGGACTTCATTCAGACCGCCCGGCACCTTGTCGAACCGCCATGCGCCGGTCGCATCGGTCGTGACCGTCTGGCCGAGGAGGACGACCGCGGGATTGTCCGGGCTCGTCTTGTACTGGACGCTGGGCCGGACGCTCGCCCCCTCGATCGGTTTTCCCGCGGCGTCGACGATCACCCCGCCGACGATCCAGGCCCGATCCAGTGACGCGGTCAGCCGAGGCGGAATGGCCTCCGCGCGACGCCAACCGGCCCAGAATGGACCGTAGTTCGGGATATCCACGAAGACGTCGAACCGCTCGACCTTCGCGGGAAGCTCCAGGGCGACGCGGCCCTCGGCGTCGGCTTTCACGAAGAGGTCGTATCGCTGTTCCTTGACGAATGTCCCGCGGCGGATGCGATCGGCCGGGGAACGAGGATTCATCCGCAGTTGGACCTCAGCCTCCGGGATCGGCTTGCCGTCCGGCCCCAGGACGGTCAATTCGAAGTCCCGACCCTCACGGCCGTCCGCCGGCGGCGCGGTCTGTCGAGGCTGATCGCCGGCCGGGGTGCTGAGCGAGGTTGTGACCGCCATCACAACAACCTCGGACTTCTCCTTGGCCGGCGCGGCCTGTGGAGGCTCATCGGAGGTTCGAGAGCGGGGAGCTGAGGCGACCATCATCGTGGTCGCCTGGGATCTCCAGATCACCCCGGGCCATCGGCCGTCCTCGGTCGTCGGCGCGGGCTGTCGAGGGTCCCCGGAGGCGCGGAGGTAGGGCACGACGACGATCGCCAGCAAGACCAGCGCGGCGATCGGGAGCGGGCCGAAACGGACACGGAGCGGACGGTCGACGTCGAGCAGCCTGCGGGCGCGTCGGAGGGTGGAGCTTCGCGCGTCCAGCCCGAAGACGCCGAGCCCCCCGTCCAGGGCCCCTCGCGAGCGTCCGGCGATCCTGAGGATCCGCACGAAGGCCTCGCCCGACTCCACGGGGCAGCCGTCGCCCTGCGCCAGCGCGACGTCGTCGCAACGGTACTCGCGCAACTGGTTGAGCATCCGGTTGGCGACCCAGATCGTCGGGTTGAAGAAATGAACGATGGCGGCGACCCGCTGCAACGCGACGACGATCAAGTCGCGACGCCGGACGTGGGCCAGCTCGTGGAGCAGAACCCAGCGGAGTTGTTGGGCCGAGAACGACGCCGCGAAGCCGCGCGGGAGGAGAATCGTCGGCCGGAAAACGCCGCAGACCGAAGGGGCCTTCACGCCGTCACCCTCTCGAAGGCGGACGCCCCCGCGCACGCCGGCCCGTTCGCACAACTCTTTCAGATCGACCCCCAAGCCGGATTCTTCGAGCGGCGTCAGGCCTCGGAAGGCACGCCGGAATCGAGCCTGCTCTCGCGCGAAACGGACCGCCAGGAAGAGCACGCCGATCAGCCAGGCGGCCATGAGGATCACCGGGAGCGACGGACTCGGGATCGCGAGGCTGGGAGCCGTCGCGGGCCCGTCGATCGCCGGCTCGGCCCCCTCCGTCCTGGCGGAAGGTTTCGCGGGAACCTCCCTGAATTCGGGGGCCTCGGCGCTCGCTGGGGTGACAGGCCTCTCGACCAGGGACGACGGCGATGTGATCCGAGCATCGGAGGGCGCGACCGTCGCCGGAGCATCGTTGAATCGCGATGCGACGAGCGCTGAGGGAGTCCAGCGGGCCAGGCCGGCCGGCGCCTCGACGAACACGGGGACCAGCAGCTTCAGGGGGACGAGCAGGAACAGGCCGTAGCCGACCTGCGGCGAGACGTGACGGCGGATCGCCAGCCAGGACGCCCCGACCAGGGCGAGCAGGACGGCCGAATCGAGTGATGCGGCGAGCATCCAGGACGCCCAGCGAGTCGCCGCGGAATCGACGAGGACGGTCATCGAATTCAACATCGCAGATCCTCCGTAGACGTGTTCAACGGCCTCACCGCTCCCGCTTCTTCAACGACCGCTTCTTGGCGTCGATCAGCTTCTGGAGCGAGTCCAGGTCGGCCTCGCTCAACGGAGATTGCTCGACCATATGGACCAGCAGCGGCCCGGTCGCCTCGTCGACGGCGTTCATCAGCAGGGCGTCCGCGGCCGACTGCAAGGTCGCCAGCGCGGGGCTCGTGGGCCGGTAGACGAACCCGTTGCCCACGGGAGTCGCCGACAGGTACCCCTTCTCAACCAGCCTCCTGAGCAGCGTCTTCACCGTCGGCGCCGCCCACGAATGCTCCTCGCCGGCGATCGTGTAGATCTCGCGGGCCATCGCCTTGCGAAGCCGCCAGACGATCCTCATCACCTTCCACTCCGCCCGCGACAGCTCCTTCCGTTCCTCCTCGCTCATCGCCGGCCCTCCGAATTCGACCTTCTGGATCGTGCACCCCTGAGATGATTTTCTTGTAGTCGAATCGATTACGTTTGTCAACAGTCTGAATTCGTCGTCGCGGCGAAGCGCTTTCGGCCGGAGGCGGCCTTCTCGCTTGACGCCTCGATTCTATTTTTATAGAAACAGAATCACCGCCGGGGCGGAGAGCCTCGGATCATGGAACGACCCCGAGAGAGGAGGCCCGGGAATGGCGAGGAGGCCGAGCGGCCAGCCGACCGACGCGGAACTGGCGATCCTGACGGTGCTATGGGAGCACGGACCGGCGGGGCTGGGGAAGGTCCACGAGGAGTTGCAGACCACACGCTCGGTCGCGCTGACGACCGTGGCGACGACCCTCAACGTGATGCTGGGCAAGGCCCTGGTGAAGCGAGCCGACGGGCCGAAGGGCTACGTCTGGTCGGCCGCCGCGACGCGATCGGCGACGGCCTCCGGGCTGCTGGGGAAGGTCGTCCGGCATGTCTTCGACGGCTCGGCGCGGGGGTTGGTCGCCCACCTGATCGAGGAGGGCGAGCTCGACGAGCGCGACCGCCAGGCCATCCGCGACCTGCTCGACCGGGCCGACGGCGAGAAGCCCGACGAAGCCACCTCGCGAAAGCGGAAAGGAGGCCGATCGTGAATATCAACACGTCTTCGGCGGTCTGGACGGCGCTGGGGTGGACGTTCCTGCACGTCGGCTGGATCGGCGTGATCGTCGGCCTGGCCGCCTCGCTAGTCCGACGCTCGCTCCGCCGGGCCCCGGCCGAGGTTCGCCACGCCGCGGCGCTCGTCTCCCTGTTGTCTTTAGCGGCCTCGCCGTTCATCGCCTTCGCCGTCGTGTACGAGCCGGCGCACGCGCCGATCTCGCCGCCGACCGCGACGATCACGCAGCCCGACTCCAGCCCTCAGGCCAGGGCCGTCGTCGTCAACGAACGCCCGTCGATCCGTCCGACGCTCCCGACGGAACCCACAATCGCATCCCGATGGTTCGAACCGTGGATCGACGTTCTACCAGGCGTCTGGCTGGCGGGAACGCTGATGATCCTCGTGCGGACGACGATCGGACTGGCGGGAGTGGAACGGCTTCGGCGCACGTCGACGCCGCTGCGGGACGGCCCTGTCGCCGAGCTTTGTCACGAGTTGGCGCGGTCGTTGGGGATCGCCCGCGAGGTCGGCCTGGCCGTATGCGACCGCATCGCCGGACCGTTGCTGATCGGCGTGATCCGGCCGACGATCCTGCTGCCGGCCGCCGCGCTGAGCGGTTGGGCGCCCGACCAGTTGGAGATGGCCCTGCTGCACGAGCTGGCCCATCTCCGCCGCCGCGACAACCTGGTCTGCCTTTTCCAGCAACTTGTGGAAGCGCTTTTATTCTTCCACCCGACGACGTGGTGGCTCTCGGCCTGGCTCCGGCTGGAGCGCGAGACCTGTTGCGACCAGCGGGTCGTCGCCCGGACGGGCCGTCCCCGCGCCTACGCCGAGCTGCTGGCCACCCTCGCCGGCGCCGGCTCTTCCACTCCCCCCTGCCCCGCGATGACCGAACGCCCGATCGCGACGAGGATCCGTCGCATCCTGTTCAAGGAGGACCGCCCGATGCCCCTGAAGCCGACCGTCCCCGAAACCCTCGCCCTCGCCGCCGCAACCCTGCTCGCCGCCGCGCTGGCAATCCCCACCCGCGCCGAGGCGCCCAAACTGAAGGCCGACGCCGCCGCCGACCTGAAGCGGATCGCCGCGTCCCTTGCCGCCTTGCCTCCGACCCCCGGAGTCGACGCCGACGGCGAGCCCGACCCACGAACCATGGCCCTGCTGATGATCGCCGAGCGCCAGAACACCCAGGGCGACCGCGCGGGCGCGCTTGAGACTCTCAAGCATGTAAAAATCGATCCGCCCAACGATCGGGATCTCTGGCGAGATCGCAAGGCGCTGTTCGGTTGCGAACTTCTCATGATGCTCGCCACGGAACGCTACAACGCGGGCGAGGTCGCCGAGGCTCGGGGCGACTTCCGCCGCCTGATCGAGGTCGTCACCCGTCCCAACCCGGCCGACGCGAAGTTGTTGAACCAGATGGCGCGGGTTTTCCGGATCATCATCGAGAAGAAGAGCGGATCGCCCGACGGTCCGACCGGGACCATCGACGAAGCCGTCCGTCTGGCCGCCGCGAGTGGAGAAGACGTCCCCCAGGGCGATATGGAAGTTTTCTTCGGGCGGCTCGAAATGCCCATCGCCTTCCTCTCGGCGTTGGCGAAGCTCCGCGAGGTCGATTTGATGAACTCAGTCGCCGCGTCGATCGACGGATGGCTCGAACTCTCGGACGACTCCGTCCTGGCCGCCACCATAAAGGGCCACGTCGGCGTCGCTTATATCCAGGCGGGCGAGGATCGGCGAGGCCGCGAGTATCTTGCGGACGCTCGGAAGCGGATCGACGCCATGCCGGCCGGACCAGTCCGGGAAGGAGTCGCCCAACTCATGGTCGGAACGACTGCCGAGGCCGACCTCGACGCCGCCCTGAACCTGCTGCCGACGCTCCCCTCGGCCCGGCGCAACCACGTCCTGAGAGACGTCCTCCAACGAGGCGTTCTATCGACGATCACCCCCACGCCCTGGGAGGACCCGGCCGGGATCAAGATCACGATCGGCGACCCCGACCTGGCACCGACGGAGCAGGCCCGTCTTCTCCTGCCACGCTTCGTCGCTCTGGCGAGAACGATCGAAGAAGCTCCGTTGCGAGCCCGGACGCTCGCGGTGCTGGCCCATCTTCAGGTCCAGGGAGGCGACCCGACGGGTGCGATGGCGACGGCCGAGGCGATCCCCGACATCCACCGACCCGAAGCCCCCGTCGACGGCTTCCACGACAGCGTCAAGCCGGCGACCTTCGCCCTGATCGGCTGGCGGCTCGCCAAGGCCGGCGACCCGAAGGCCGCCGACGCCGCGTTCGCCCGCTCCCGCGACCTGGCCCGCGCCGTGCCCAGCGACCCGGAACGCGTCATCGCCTGGATCGTCCTGGCCGAGAAGCTCGAAGCCACGGGCCGCCGCGACCAGGCGAACGCCGTGCTGGCCGACGCGATCCCCCTGGCGAAGACACAGCCCGAACCCCGTCGCTCACGAATGCTAAGCATGCTCTCCCGGACGCAGTTGAAGACGGCCGGCGTCGATGCCGCGACGACGACCATCGACGCGATCCGCGACGAGCCAGGCGTGGAGAAGGGGTACGCCCTGAACTCCCTCGCTCACACTCTGCACACCCAGGGGGACGATGAGGCCGCGAGCCGCGTCGCCCGCCGAGCCCTCGCCTGCCTCGAACCGAAGCCGTCCGACCCCAAGCCCGTCCCGAACGACCAGAGGGCCGTATCTCGGATCAGCTTCATCGACTACGACCAGGAGACTCCGGCGTCGTGGCTCGCGATGCAACGCGCCAATCCCCAGGCCGCCCTCCGCAAGCTGGCCGGCGACCCAACGCCGCCTCCGGCCGGCCCTCCCTGGCAGCAGCAGATGCAACGGTCCGCGGACGTCGCCGACGCCTTCCATCGCGGCGGCCTCGACGAGGCTCTGAGGACCGTCGAGGCCCTGGACTCCCCGACCTCCAAGGCGTCCGCCCTACAGCGCCTGGCCTACGAGGTCGCCAGCGAGGAGAAGTTGAGGAAGTAAGGTTCACGGATCTGGATATCGGCAACAACCGACTTCCCCCCTCGCTAGGAAACGACCGTACACACGAACCCCGTGATTTCGGAATTTCCCGGATCGACGGAAACCACCGTCGATCCAACTGCGTAGAATGAAGAGTAGCTCGGTCGCCCGACGGCCGGTCTTCCGCTCTCGTTGTGGAGCCCGGCTCGTCGAGCGACCTCGGTCGGCCGGGGATGCTGTGGAGTTTGTATCGGGCCGGCCTGGAAGGATGGAGGTCGATCGAGCGTCGTCCAGGAAGCTCGCCGCCCGATCCCGAATGCGGAGGGCGACTCCCATGGCGTGGAAGATGAAAGCGGCGGTCGTGAGGGAGTTCGGGGCGCCCCTGACGATCGAGGACGTTCCCGTGCCGACGCCCGGCCCGGGTCAGGTGCTCGTGAAGGTGAAGGCGTGCGGCGTCTGTCATTCGGACGTGCACGCCGCCGACGGCGACTGGCCGGTGAAACCGAAACTCCCCTTCATCCCCGGTCACGAAGGGATGGGGATCGTGGCCGAGATCGGCGCCGGCGTGGGCCGCGTCCACGAAGGCGATCCCGTCTGCGTTCCCTGGCTCCACAGCGCCTGCGGATGTTGCGAATACTGCGTCACCGGCTGGGAGACGCTCTGCCCTTGCCAGACGAACACCGGCTACAGCGTCGACGGCGGCTACGCCGAGTACGTGCTGGCCGACGCCCGGTACGTCGGCCTGCTCCCCCCGAAGCCAGACTTCGTCACCCTGGCGCCGATCACCTGCGCCGGCGTGACGACCCTGAAAGGGATCAAGGAGACCGAGGCCAGGCCCGGCGAGTGGCTCGTCGTCTCCGGCGTCGGCGGCTTGGGGCACGTCGCCGTCCAGTACGCCCGGGCGAGGGCCCTGCGCGTCATCGCGATCGACGTGGCCGACGACAAGCTGGAACTCGCCCGCTCCCTGGGCGCTGAGTTCACGGTGAATGCGACCGCCGAGAACGTCGTCGCGAAGGTGGTCGAGCAGACGGGCGGCGGCGCGCACGGCGTCCTGGTGACGGCCGTCTCCACCCCCGCCTTCACCCAGGCCGTCGCGATGACCCGGCCGCGAGGCACCGTGGCCCTCTGCGGACTCCCCGCCGGTTCGTTCCCAACCCCGATCTTCGACGTCGTCCTGAAACGGATCACCATCCGAGGCTCAGTCGTCGGCAACCGCCAGGACCTCGCCGAAGCCATCGCCATCGCCGCCTCAGGCCAGGTCAAACCCACCGTCCACACCGCCCCCCTGGAAGACGTCAACGACGTCTTCGCCCGCCTCAAGGCAGGCCGAATCGACGGCCGGGTGGTTCTGACTCTGTGAGAGGCTGTCTCATCGAACGCCAAGCAAGGCTGCAAACGGCCTTCCCCCCTCGCGGGGGAAGGTGGCCGCGAAGCGGCCGGATGAGGGGGCGACCGGCATAGGGTGCGCGTCTGGCACGTCATCCTCGGTCCGACGGCGGTCGTCCCTTCATCGCATTGCTTCGCGACCTGTCTTCCCTCATGAGGGAGGAAAGATCGTCGGTTCGCGACCCCGTGGTCCTCAGCCTACGCCTCGACCTCCTCCAACTCCTGATCCGCGTCCTCAAGCGATTCGTCGTCGAATCGGAACGTCGCCTGCTCTTCCATCCACTTGCGCCTGAGGCCCGCGTCCGACTGCATGGCCTGTTCGAGAGCCAACGTCTCGCGATACTGGGCGGCCTCGGCCTCGATCGTCCAGACAGCCTCGGCACCCATCTCTTCGACCGCGTCCCGGAGTTCCTGGAGCCCGGCCCGGAAGAATTCCCTGCGTCGGTTGATCTTGTTAACCTGCCGTTCCACGAACCGCCTGTGGAGCGCTGTTTCGAGCGCCGGGGCGTCTTCCGACGAAATCATGGCGTGGACGTCGAAGGGGAACGGCACGCTGGCGTCGCCCAGTTCCCTGACCCGTTCGGTGGGGTCCAACCGACGCGTCATCCCAACCTTGTAGACGCCCTCGCCGAAGGAACCGATGTTCGAGATGATGTAGACGTTTCCCTTCTTCGTCTGCTGGGCCATTGAGATCGCCCGCCGGCCTTTCTCTTCGGCCTCGGTGAGCTTGGCGCCCAGTTCCTGGAGTTCCGCCTCGAACCGGGCCTTCTCGGCGCCGCTCGCCTCCTCGAATTGCTTCCTGACCTTCGCGATCGCCTTGTTGACGAGTTCTTCCTCGCGCTCGGCCTGCTTGATGGCCTTGGCGATCTCCTTCTTGGCTCGCTCTTCCTCGCGGATCTGCTCTCGGATCGCCCGCTGCTCTTCTCTGGCCTTCTCCTTGATCTTCTGGACGGCTGCGCCCCACTTCACCTCTTCGAGCCGCGAGTCGAGGTACTCAGGCTGAATCCGGGCGTTCTTGTAGACCTCGCCGTCCTTGTTCACCAGGGCGTAGGCGTCCTTGATCTCCTGCGTCAACTTCCCCTGGTTCCCGGCCTTCAGCCGGGAAAGGATGGTGTCGACCTTGCCGTTGAATGTTCCGAGAACGAACTTGAGAGCGTGCTCCTTCTTCCAACCTTCGGTGTAGCCGCAGGAGGCGGCCGTCCCATTCGCCTGCATGAGCCGGGTTCGCTCGCGGGCGAGCTTCAGCTTCTCGCCGGCCTTGCTGAAGCCGAACTCTTCGGCGAGTTCGTCGAGCACGTGCGCCGCCGGGACTGGATAAACGCCCTCGTACTTCTCAATCCTGTTCTGCAGGGCCTGGGCCACAGCTTGAAGGTCCTTGACCTTGCCCCGGGCGTCGTACGCTTCCCCCGCAATCGCGCGGGCCTCCTCGTCTGCCTTCAGGCGGATGGAGAGCGCATACCGCGTCGCCTGTTCCAGAGCCGACTCCGTTTTCTCCCGCTTCTCCTTGGAATCCTTGCGCGTCTTGGACGCCAGTTCTCTGGCTTCCTTCTCGGCCTCGTCGAGCAACTGCTTCGCCTGCTCGTTGGCCAACCTCAACGCTCGCTGGGCGTCGGCCTTCAGAATGCCTGCGTCGGCCTCCAGCCCGCGCGCGACGAGGCGGGCGGCTTCCAGTTCCCGCTCGCCGTCGGCTCGCAACTTCCGCCCCTGCTCCTGGGCCTCCACGACGGCCCGCTGAATGATCTCATCCGCCCGTTTCTGGGCGTCGGCCAATCTCGCCTCGACATCGCTCTTGGTTCGTCTGGCGCGGTCGATGATGTCCGGAATGTGCCGGATCATATCCAGCTTGGCGAGTTCCTCGATGTACCCGCCCTCTTTCTCCTCCCAGATCTCTCCGGATCGCCGAAGGCGCGAATCCAAGTCCCGCGACTTGAAGAAGTAGAAGAGCGCAACGCCCGCCAGAGCGAAGGTTATAAGGCACAAGCCGATGTTGAACATGGTGCACTCTCAAAGCGACAGCGATCAGGCCGCCGACATTATGAGCGGCCTACGAAAGCCGATCAACGCCCTCCCGCATTCCGCCACCCTCACACACATCAACGTGCAAAGTATCCCCCTACTAAACTTCGCCGCATGGATTCCACGCCACAGCCAAGCTGCGGCTTACGACGAATCAACCGGTTGCAAGGCCCCACGATCAAGATAGGGATCTGGTCGTACACTATCTACTTGAGAGGAGCCTCGCGGACGGCGAGGCCGCAAGGGTCGGCGGGACCTGGTGGAAGTGGTGCGGTGATGAAGCTTCTTCGATTACGCCCGGATGCGTCTGCAGACGGCTCCTGGCCGAGCGTCTGGATGATCGGGGAATGGCTCGAGGGCCGTTCGACCGACCCGAGGGTGTCGACGACGTCGCCATGTCGACACCCCTCACACAACACTACTGAGGAAAGCCAAGGCTGGGTGCCATGGCCATGCTTGCGTGGCCATGAACCGGCGTCGGCGACCGCACGACCGGCGGCCATCGCATGGCCACGCAAGCGTGGCCATGGCACCCGTTCTGAACCCTCGATCCAGAAATGGCTTCCGGCGTGTGCTGGTGAAATCGAGCGAAGAGTGACGCGAAATCGGTCGATCGAAGCCGATTTTAACGCGGACCAGTTCAACGCAACCAATTACCAAATATCCTGTTGCGAACCAACCAACGCACCGCGACGGTCGACGAGCGAACCCGATCGGACCCACTCTTCGCGATCAGCGAGGGTTTCCATTTCGTCCGTCGCCGGTTCATGGCCACACCAGTGTGGCCATGGCACCCAGAACGAGCCCTTGGGGCGGCTGCGTGGGGTGAAAGGCGTCTCGAAAATGGTCGATCGAAGCCAAACTCCGAGGGCGGATTTCGCAGGGCAATCTGTTGTCCGAAACGAGTTTGCGTCCGACGGCTTCGGTCGTCGGGCGGGGATAACGAAGCCATTTCGGCGGGACGGCCTATCGGCTGGGGAGGCGTTGGGCTTGAGGAAATCCGGGTTCCCGGGATTGGGGAGTCGGGCTACCATGCCGCGCCCCGGTTGGGGATGGTCCGCGCACGAGGCGCGGGGGTTGGGGCACGACATGGAGGCGGACTCATGACGATCTACGACGGGATCATGGCGGCCGTGCTGATCGCCGGGATGATCCGGGGCGCGTGGCGGGGGATCACCTGGCAGCTCGCGAGCCTGGGGTCGCTGGTGCTGGGGTATCTGTTCTCATACCCGATCTCGGCCGTGATCGCGCCGAAGCTCCCGGGGACGCCCGAGGCCGCGCGGGCCATGTCGATGGCCGCGGCGTATGTGGTGGTCTCTTGCGCGGTGTTCGCCGCGGCGTGGATGGTCCGCAACGTCCTCAGCCGGATGAAGTTCGAGGCCTACGACCGCCACCTGGGGATGATGCTCGGCGGCGCGGAGGGGATCGCCGTGGGCATCCTGGGGACCATGCTGGTGACCAGCGTCGCCCCGACGACTCGCGACCCCATCTTCGCCAGCACCAGCGGCAAGATCGTCACCGCCGTCGTCGGCGTCGTCGGCCCAATCCTGCCGGCCGAGGTCCGCACGGCGCTCGCCCCGTACTGGCAAGGGGGCGGCTCGTCGACCCCGGCCGTGGCCGAAGCCGACGCTGCGACCAGCGCCGAAGCCGGTGCCGACGCCCCCGCCTCGACCCCGGCCCCCGATGCGACGATCGCCTCGCGGGCGGCGGCGCTGGTGGACGGCCAGGTCGGCAAGGCCGGCAAGGTGGACGCGGCCTCGGCCACGACCCCTGCCCCGGCTGACGCCGCCGCTCCGCTCCCGAGCGCCCGAGAGGTCATGGACCAGTTCGTCGAGCGCGGCCGGCAGAAGGCCGAGCAGGTCCTGACGGAATCGCTGGACTCCGACCCGAACGCCAAGGCGGCGTCGATCCGCGAACTGTACGAGAAGGACAAGAACCGCCTCAAGGACGCCGTCCTCGGGACGGTCGACCAGACCAAGCAGAACGTCGCCGGCCAGCTTCAGGGCGCCGTCGACCAGACCAAGCGCGACCTGAGCCAGCAGATCCAGAACCGCACCGGGAACCTGCAAGGCCAGGCGGCCGACGCCCAGAAGCGGATGGAGGAGTATCGGGCGCGGGTCGCCCGGGCTCAGCAAGGCATCAACCGCGCCCGCCAGCAACTGCAGCAAGGGGCCGACGGCGCTGTGAACGCGGGCCGCAAGAAGCTGGAGGAGTCCCTCTCCGACGCCATCGACAAGGGCCTGGACAAGCTGGGCCTCCCCGACGCGCCTCCCCCGGCGACCCCCAAATGAGCGACGCCTATGAGATCCGTCTGGAGGTCGGCGACCGGCCGATCAACCTGATCCAGGTCCTCAAGCTGGCCAACGTGGCGGCCACCGGCGGCGAGGCCAAGAACCTCGTCGCCGACGGCCTCGTCCGCGTCAACGGCGAGCCCGAGGACCGCAAGCGCCGGCAGATGGCCCGCGGCGACGTCGTCGAGATCGACCTCGAAGGCGCGCCGCGGATCGTCCTGGAGTAACTCCGCCTCAGCCCCGGCTCGGGCCGGAAGCGTGGGGCGGAAGCGGCCTCAACAGGAAAGCGAGGATCAGGGCTCCGAACATCACCAGGGCGATCATCTGGAGCACTGATTGATAAGCATAGACTGTTGCATAATCCTTCGTATATCGGCCCAGCAGCCGCGCGGCCTGGCTGGCGGCCTCGCTCGGGTCCAGGCCGTGGAGCGTGAAGTAATCGATCAGGTCGCGGCGGACGTCGTCGACCGGCGGCCGGTTCGGAATCATGCTCTGACGCATCGAGTCGAAGTGAGCGTCGCTCCGACGCTCGATGAAGATCGAAACGACATTGCCCCCGATGAACGCCGGCAGCACCAGCATCATGTTCTTGATCCCCGCCGACGAGGCGATCTGCGGCGGCGTCATCTCCTCCTGCGAAATGCAGATCAAGGGCGACGCCACCACCCCGGCCGACGACGCCCAGAGCATCACGTAACAGGCGATCCAGAACTTATCCGTGTATAAGTCGATCGATGAGAGGAGCCACGTCCCCAGGATCAACCCCGCGACGCCCGCGAGCAACCGGGCCTTGCGGTCGGACCGCCTCCCCAGCCACGACGTCAGCGCCAGGGCCGTGGACATCGCGACGACCCCCGGCAGCAGGGTCAGCCCCGTGTTCCAGCGCTCGTAGTCGCGGGTCACCGCCATGTACGTCACCAGCAGCGACAGCACGCTGAAGAACGTCATGTCGCACATGGCCTTGATCGCCACCGCCAGGGTGAACCGCGGAAGCTTGAACAGCCGGAGATCCAGCAACGGATGAGAACACGTCCACTCGTGATAGAGGAACCACGACAGCAGCCAGGCCCCCGCCGTCGAGACCGCCCAGAACTCGTTGGACATCTGCCAGCCCCACTTCTGGAACCGGAAGAGCCCCATCTCAAGGCAGATCACAAAGCCCACGAGCAGGATCAGGCCCTCCCAGTCGAAGGGCTCCAAGGCCTCGTCGCGGGGCTCGTCGTCCTGGAGAAGGTGGTAGTTGAGCACCGCGGCGACGCCGGCGACCGGCCCGTTGAAGTAGAAGATCGACCGCCACGAGATCGTGTTGATCAGGTAGCCGGCGAAGCTCGGCGCGAAGATCCGGCCGAAGTAGAGGCCCAGCACGTAGGCCGCGATGGCGCCGTCGCGGTGGTCGGGGAACTCGCGCCAGAGGATCGCCAGGACGGTCGTGACGACCAGGCCGTTGCCCACGCTCTGAATGAACCGCGCCGCCCCCAGCATCTCCACGTTGAGAGTCAGGCCGCAGGCCAGGCTGCCGACCGTGAAGACGACCAGGCCGGCGACGAACGTGTTCTTCAGGCCGAAGTGGTTGCGGCACCAGGGCATCACGGCCATGCCGATCACCGACCCCAGCAGCGTGCAGCCGGGCACCCACTGGTAGCGGTAGCGGTCCGAGGACAGCTCGCTCATGGCGAAGGGTCGGGCCAGGTCGGTGAACGTGGAGTTCATCCCGCAGAGCAAGAGCGCCGGCATCATCGCCAGGAAAGCCAGGTCGCGGCGCTGGAAGCCGTGCCACGATCGGACGTCCGGCAGGATCGGGTCGAGCGAGTGCGAGACGCCCTGCGGCGGCCGCGCCGGCTTGATCGGAGTCGAGCCGCTCACGGGCGTCCTCCCTCCGTGGGGGTCGCCGGGGAAGGGTCTGCGAAGGTCTCGGGGACCGACGTCGGGCTGACGCCGATCTCGCCGCGAGCGCGTTCGCGCTCGGCCTCGGCCTTCGCCCAGGCGGCGTCGCCGGGGACGTGCGAGATGGCCGCCGTGACCGACAACCCCGGCCGAAGCTGCCCCCACCGGGGCCCGCGTTCAACGGCGATCCGCACCGGCACGCGCTGGGTGACCTTGGTGAACTCGCCGGCGGTGATGTCGCGCGGCAGGAGCGAGAAGTTGGCGCCCGTCGCCTGGCCGATCCAGACGACCCTCCCCTTCAGCTCGTCCGGGAAGGCGTCCACCCAAAGGCTCACGTCGTTGCCGGGCGCAACGCCCTCCAGGCGGTCCTCCTCCAGATAGGCCGTGACGTAGACCAGCTCGGGGTCGTACATCGACAGGACCGGCGAGCCCAGCGGCGCGTGGTCGCCCGGGTTGCGATAGCGGCGGACGACCACGCCGTCGAACGGGGCGACGATCCGGCCGTTCTGGCGCTTGGTCCTGGCCGTCGCCTCAACCCGCGCCGCCTGGTCGACCTCCTCAGCCCGAAGCGCGACCTGCCGCTTCTGGACCGTGATCTCCAGGTCGCCCAGCTCGGCCAGGCGGAGGGATTCGGCGGCCTTCTCACGAGCGCGGACCTTCTGGTCGAGCGAGCGGCGGGCGATCTCCACCTGGGCGCGGTCGGCCTCGGCGCGCTCGACCTTCGCCTGCGCGGCCTCGACCTTCGCCTGGGCGGCGCGCAGCTCGCGGGTGGCGACCTGGAAGGTGCGTTCGGGGGTGGACTGGGCCTTGAACAGTTGGGACTGGCGGTCGTACTCCTCCTGGGCGTTGACGAGCGCGGCCTGCAGAGCCGCCGTGTCAGCCTTGGCCTCGTTCACCGCCTTGTCCACGTCGACGGCCGTCATCTTGAGGAGGGCTTCGGACTCGGCGACGGCCGCATCGGCGGAGGCCAGCTCCTTCTGCGCGACGGCGACCCGACGCGGGTGCTCTTGCTCCAGGCGGTCGAGCGTGGCCTTCTCGTACTCCAGCATGGCCTCGGCCGCCTTGCGCTTGGCGACGGCCTCGTCGACCTCGCGGGTCAGCGGGACCAGGTCGATCTCGGCGAGGACCTGGCCGGCCTTGACCTCGTCGTGTTCCTCCACGAGCACCTTGGTCACCACGCCCCCCTCCTGGAAGGCCAGGTGGACGATGTGCGACTCGAAGAAGGCGTCGTTGGTCATCGACATCGTGAAGCGGTAGTAGGCGAACTGGCCCAGAACCACCGCGCCGACCGCCACGCCGACCGCCCCCACGAGCCAGACGCCCCAGCGCGCCAGGCGACGGTGGTCGGCGGCGACCCGCCGCATCCGGGGCCACATGTCCACAAGCTCGGCGGCGGACTCGTCGTCGACGTCCAACCTCGGGGGAGCCTCGGCGGCGACCGCCGGGACGGAGGGTTTCGCGGGCTCGGGCGATTCACCGCCGGTCCCGTCCTCGATGCTCATCGATCATCACTCCGGATTCGCCCACGCCCCGGCGCGAGTCGCGGCGGCCATCGCCGCGGCCTGGCGGGAATCTTCTCTCCCCTCGGGTCATCTTACCCGCGGTCCGCCTCGGAAACGGGCGCCTCGCGCCATTCGTCGGCGGCGAATCAGGCCCGGAGGGGATTGAAGGTGGGAGTCGCCGACCTTGTGGATCGGCCTCGAGGCACCTCAGAGCGAATGCCGCGCCAAACGCCGTCGCCCCTGGCGGACGACCGGGCGCGGGGATAGGATGCGGGTCGAGCAGCCTCGCTCCGCAGCCCCCCAACACGCCTCGCCCCGACGCCCGCCGCGACGCCGCGGCCCTCCCCGTCAGGAGTCGAACCGTGAAACCGGCCCGCCCAACGTGCCTCGCCGTCCTCATCGCTCTCGCCGCTCCCTGTCTCGCCGAGGAGCCGACCCCCGCGCGCTTCGCGGACCCGCCGCGATCGACGCGGATCCTCAAGATCATCCACAACTGGCCCGACCGCGACGCCGATCAGGACGCCCTGATCGCCCGCCTCAAGGGCCAGGGGTTCGGCGGGGTCGTCTCAAATGTGGCGTTCGACGGCTACCTCGAAAGCGAGCCGAAGTGGGCCGCCTTCCGCCGAGGCGTCGCGCAAGCCCGCGAGGCCGGTTTCACGCAGTGGCTTTACGACGAGAAGGGATACCCCTCGGCGAACGCCGGCGGCCTCGTCCTGCGCGGTCGGCCGGAGTGGGAAGCGAGCGGCCTCTTGATCGCCGACGCCCGTAGCGAGGGTCCGGCCGTCGCGCTGGCCTCGCCGCCGGGCGACCTCTACCTGGCCGCCGCCTTCCCCGAGCGCGACGGCCTCATCGACCTGGCCGGTCGGGTCGACCTGTCGGACGTCGTTCGCGAAGGCCGGCTCAAATGGACGCCACCGGCGAGTCCGAAAGCCTGGCGGGTCTTGCTGGTCACGCGGAGCCGGCTGTTCCAGGGGACCCACGCCGACAACAACGTCTTCAGCCACATCCCCTACCCCAACCTGCTCATGGCCGAGCCCATCGAGCGGTTCGTCGAGTTGACGCACCAGGCCTACGCCGCGCGCCTGGGCCCCGAGCTGCCGAGGACCTTCCAGGCGACGTTCACCGATGAGCCGTCGCTGATGAGCTACTTCCTCAAGCCGATGCCGTACCGGGTCCTCCCCTGGTCGCCGACGTTCGCCGATGAGTTCCAGAAGCGTCGAGGGTACGACCCAACGCCCATCGTCCCCGCCCTGGTCCTCGACGCCGGCCCCGAAGGCGCCCGCCGTCGCCGCGACTTCTGGCGGACGGTCGCCGAGCTGGTCTCGGAGAACTACTTCGGCCGCCTCCAGGCGTGGGGACGCGCCCGGGGCGTTCCCTCGGGCGGGCACCTGCTCCTGGAGGAGCCGCTCGCCTCGCACGTGCCGAACTACGGGGACATGCTCGCCTGCCTGCGCCGGATGGACGCCCCGGGGATCGACTGCCTCACCAGCCTCCCCGGCCAGGCGCCGTGGTTCGTCGCCCGGCTCGCCGCCAGCGCGGCCGAGTTGGAGGGGCGCGAGTTGGTGATGTCGGAGACGTCCGACTTCGTCCAGCGCCACCGGGCCGAGGGGGACAAGCGTCCCCGTCGCATCGTGACCGAGGCCGAGATCCGCGGCACGATCAACCGCCTGGCGCTCGGCGGCGTGAACTGCATCACCAGCTACTACAGCTTCGAGGGCCTGGACGACGACGCCCTGCGGCGGCTGAACGCGCACGTCGGCCGGTTGGGGATGATGATCCGGGGCGGGTCGCAGGTCGCCGACGTCGCCGTCGTGTACCCGATCGAGTCGCTCTGGGGCCGGTTCGAGCCGTCGCGGCACACGACCAACGACGCCCCCGCCGCCGAGCGGATCGAGGCCCTCTACCGCCGCACGCTCGACTCGCTCTTCGAGGCTCGCCGCGACCCGACCATCGTCGACGCCCGCGCACTGGCCGAGGCGAAGGTCGAGGGCGATTCCCTCGTCCACGGCCGCTTGCGGTGGCGGGTGGTCGTTCTGCCGGGCGTCGACGCTCTGCCGGCCGCGGCCTGGGCGAACCTCGACCGCTTCGCGGCGGCCGGCGGCGTGGTCGTAACGATCGGCGATCGCCCCCGGTTCGACTCCAGCGCTCAGCCCGACGACGCGGTCGTGGCCGCGATCGCCGCGCGGCTGTTCGGCACCGAGGCGGCGGCCGACAGCGGCCCACGGACGACCTCGAACGCCTCGGGGGGAGGCGGCGTCTTCCTCCCCGACGGATCGGCCGGCTTACTGCCGGCGGCGATCGACGCCGTGCTCGCCCCCGACGTCGCCGCCGCGCCAAGGTCGCCGTTGCGGCAGACCCATCGACGGATCGACGCCCATGACGTCTACCTGATCGCCAACGACTCCGACCGGCCCGTCGCCGACTCCATCAGCCTGCCGCTGCCCCCCGGCGCGGCCGTCGAGTCGTGGGATCCCGCGACGGGCGAGGTCCGATCAATCACAGTCGCCCCCCAGAACGCCGTCCCCGTCGCGCTGGAGCCGTATGGAGCCGTTCTGGTCCGCGTCGCGAGCGTCGCTCCGCGCGCCCGGCGACCGCTCGTCGCGGGGGGACTGCCGACGGTTCGGGTTTCACCCCTGAGCCTTCCCGAGCCGACCGTCGGCCGCGGCGAGTTCGTGAGGGAGACCGTTGAAAAGGCCGACGGCTCGTGGACCTTCCGGGGCCTGGTGACGAGGTCGAACGTGGACGTCCACCTCTTCGCCGCATTCCGTTTGCCAGGGCCGCTGGACCTCTCCGCGACCGAGGGCCTGGCCGTCGACGCGGCCGTCCCGCCCGATCAGCGGACGTCGACGCGGATGCTGGTGATCGTCCGGACCGACGACGGCGGCGAGTACCTGGCCTCGACCTCGCGGTCGCTGGCCGCTCCCGGCGCCGACCGGACGTTCGTCCCCTGGTCGAGCTTCGAACACGCCCCCTGGTCCAAGGCCGGCTCCTCCGATCTGAATCCAGCGCGCGTGGCCGGCCTGAGCATCGGCTGGGGAGGCTACTTCGGGACCGAGGGCGAAACCGTCTCCTTCCGGCTCAACGGCGTGGGATCCGTGACGATCGGCTCGGGCTCGGGGCCGCCCTCCACGATCCGGTAGGTCCGGCCGGCTTCGAGATTGGCGAACGTCTCGCGACGGCCGGACGGCCAGTGGACCTCCACGCGGTCGACCCGAGCGGCCGCGCCCAGACCGAAGTGGACGCGCGGCGATGAGGCCGATTGGTAGCTGCCGCCGCCGAACCGAAAGCCCGACTGCCGCCGGCCGCCGGCCTCAACCACGACCCGAGCGCCGACGGCGTCGCGGTTGGATCGGGTCCCGACGAGTTGGAAGGCGATCCAGCGGCCGGGCGAGGTCGCCTGGTGCAGGCAGGCCAGCGGGGCGCCGTCGGCCGTGACCAGGACCTCGGGACGGCCGTCGTCGTCGAGGTCGCCCACAGCCAGGCCGCGGCCGACGCGGGGGGTCGTCCAGGCGGGCCCGGCGGCGACGGAGACGTCGCGGAGCCGGCCCCGGTCGTCGCCCAGGAAGAGCTGAGCGGGCATGGCGTAGGCGCTCGCCGGCGTGTAGTCGTTGACGTGGCCGTTGGCCTGGGCGAGGTCGAGCCGGCCGTCGCCGTCGGCGTCGAGCGCCGCCAGCCCGAAGCCCAGGACGTACCGGGTGGCCGCGGCCAGTCCGGAGGCCGCCGAGCGATCGCTGAACAGGCCGCCGCCGTGGTTGTGGTAGAGAGTGGTGGACTCGCCGTAGAAGTTGGTCACGGCCAGGTCGACCAGGCCGTCGCCGTCGAGGTCGCCGCAGGCCACGCCCATGCCGGCCATGAAGCCGCCGCCGGCCGACGCCGCCAGCCCCGCGGCGGTCGCCTCCTCGGAGAACTTCATCCCGCCCAGGTTGCGGAAGAACAGGTTGGAGGTCGTGTCGTTGGCGACGAAGAGGTCCACCCGGCCGTCGCCGTCGAGGTCGGTCGCGACGACGCCCAGGCCGCGGCCGTCGGGGTCGACGATCCCCGCCTCGGCCGTCACGTCCACGAACCGGCCGTTGTCGTTGCGATAGAGCCGGTCGCCGATGGACGGCGAGAGCCGGGGGTCGCAATACGAGGAACCCTTGCCGGACGGGTCCGGGCAAGGGGGCGGGTTCGCCTCGTCCCAGCGAACGTAGTGGCAGACGTAGAGGTCCAGGTCGCCGTCGTCGTCGAGGTCGGCAAAAGCGGCCGAGGTGGGCCAGTCGCGGTCGCCCCCCAGGCCGGCGGCTTCGGTGGCGTCGGTGAACGTCCCATCCCCCCGGTTGCGGTAAAGGGCGTAGCGCCTCCAGCGGGTGACGAAGAGGTCGGGACGGCCGTCGCCGTCGTAGTCGCCCACCGCGACGCCGTGGCCGTAGCCGCCGGGGAGCTTCGCCAGGCCGGCGGCTTCGGTGGCGTCCTCAAACATCCCGCCGCCCCGGTTGCGGAAGAGTCGGTCGCCGAACGGGGCGGCGGCCGGAGGCGGGAACGCGCCCCCCTGCACGGCGTAGACGTCCAGCCGGCCGTCGCCGTCGTAATCGAGCACGCCGACGCCCCCGCTCATCGTCTCGGGAAGTTGCCGCGCGGCGCTCCGGCCGTTGTCGAAGGTGAACCGCAGGCCGCGAGTCTCGGCGTCGTCGACGTACCTCGGGACCTCACCGGCCGTCGTTGAAGGACTCCCCGCCGCCATTCGCTCCAGATCGGGGCCGAGCCAGACGGCGACGGTCAGTGAAGGGTCGAGACGTTCTTCGGCCGACTCCGATTCGAGGGCCCGGACGCGGGCTTCGGCCTCGCCGCGAGCAGTCGAGTCGGAGGCGCGGAAGGCGGCCAGCCGCCACCAGAGGCGGGCCTCGTCGAGTACGCCGGCGACCTCGGAGGCGCGGGCGACCTCGGAGGCGCGGGCGGCCGGGTCGGGAGCGGAGAGCAGCTCGCGCCGGCGTTCACGGGCGGCCTCGACCTCGGCCTTGCGGCGGTGCAGCTCGGCGGCGCGGTCGTGGCGGCCGGCGTCGGCCTCCAGTCCGGCCAGGCGGTCGAGCGCCGACAGGGCGGCGGGCTCGCGGGCCAACCAGGCCTCCATCGCGGCGCGGGCGGCCTCGCGGTCGCCCCCGCGCGAGGCCAGCCAGGCCCGGAGCGACAGCCGTTCGGAGGTCGTCAGCATCGCCGCGGGAACGATCCCGACGACCTTCGCGGCGACGTCGGGACGGTCGGCGGCCTGGGCCCAGAGCAACCGCGACCGCGCCGCAAGCGGGTCGCCCGGCGCGGCGGCCTCGCAGGTCTTGAGACGTCGGTCGGCCTCGTCCAGCGACCCGGCTCGGAGGGCCAGGTTGGCGCGGGCCAACTCCAGGCGGTCGTCGTCGGGGGCCTTCGCGGCCAGGTCGGCCAGCGCCCGGCCGACGCCGTCAACGGGAAAGGCGACGCCGTCCATCGCCCAGAGCGAAACCAGCTGAGCGGTCGGGTTGTTGGTCCGATCGGCCCAGCGAAGCAGCAAGCGACGCCGCTCCGGAACGCGGCCGGAGAGTTCGTAGAGCGTCCCGAGGGCGTCCTCAGCGCGCTCAACGATCGGCCCGCCCCCCTTCGCGGCCCGGTCGAGATCGTCCTCGGCCGGTCGGAGGCGGCCCATTTCGATTTCCAGACGCCCCAGGGCCAGCGCGGCGTCGCGCGCCAGGGGATCGTCGACCGGGACGCGCCGGAATGAAGAGACGGCTGCGTCGGCCTCGCCGGCCTCGTGCTGGGCGGTCCCCAGCCAAAAGGCGGCGTCGCCGCGGTCGGGCCGCCGCGCGGCGATGGGCGCAAGGAGGTCGCGAGCCGCGGACGCCCGACGGGACGCCAGATCCTGGCGCGCCTGGAGAACGGCCGAGTCAACGCTCGCATCGTCGAACAGTCTGAGCGCGAACCAGCCGGACGCACCAAGAACGACGACCGCAGCCAGGATCCCGATCCAACGTCTCATGACGGCCCAGTTCGTCTGGTCAACGAAGACCCGGCCGGGCGTGGGGCTCGGCCGGGTCTCGGGGTTTGCACAAGCCGATCGGATCAGATCAGGGGAGGGTCAGGTCGATTCGTTCCCGATCCGAAGGTCGCCGGCTCAGTACGCGTCGGAGCTAATGACTTCGCCGCCGGCCCTGGTGCCCAAAGCCATCCAGGTCCGCATGTTGATCGAGTCCTTGACGAACTTGACCGAGCCGTCGGAGAACAGGACGTTCACGCCGCCGGAGTGGTAGCTCTGGGCGTTGGAGTAGGCGGAGTCGTCCGGGCCGCAGCCGCCGCAGTCGGGCCGGCAGGCGTTCCACGCGTGCTGCTTGGAGTTGGGCGGGACGATGGTGTTGAACAGGGTCATCGTCATGGCGCCCCAGCCCCAGCGGTTGCCGGTGGCGTTGCTGATGTTGGTGTTGCCGTTGGTCATGCCGGCCTTATAAGCGGTCGTGCAGGCCTGGAGCGAGGTCTGGATCAACTGGTCGGACAGCGACGAGGCGTCCTGCATGAGATTGGTCGCGCCGGTGACGCCGGTGACCGCGTTGTTGGGGCGGCCGACCGAGACGGCGGCAGGGTCGCCGACGAGCGACTCGGCGAAGGCGATGGTGTTGGAGGAGCCGTCGGTGATGTCGCGGATGCCGTTGACGGCGTAGTACATGAAGACGCCGCTGGAGTAGGGGTTGCAGTTGGGAGGGCTGCCGAAGAACGGGTCGGGCCGACAGCTGGAGTAGCCGGGCCACTGCTCCCACCGGGACGACGTGGTGCCGATGCTGCCGCGATAGCTGTTGGTGTTGGGCTGGCCGGTGCCCGCCGACACCGTGCCCTTGCCGTTGTTGCCGTCGGAGGGGCACATGAAGACCGAAAGGAGCGCCGTCCAGCCGGTCTTGTTGATCTGCTGGCCGGCGTCATAGCCGCCGCAGAAGGAGAAATTAATGGCGCTGTAGAGCGTTCCCTGCTCCAGGTAGGGGAGCATCATGGCATGGGCGCTCCACTCGGTCCAGCCGGCATATCCCCCGGAGTAGCCGATGAGATGGGCGGAGACCGTCTGCCCCGGCGGGAACGACCCGATCGACGAGTGGTAGTTGTGCATGCCCAACCCGATCTGCTTCAGGTTGTTCACGCACTGGGAACGACGTGCCGCCTCGCGGGCCGCCTGAACGGCCGGCAAGAGCAGGGCTATCAACACCGCGATGATGGCGATCACGACCAGGAGTTCAATCAGTGTGAACCCCTGGCGCTTACGCACGGAACCTTGACACGAGTCCATTGGGCACGACTCCATGGGCCTTGTGAAAGGATGGGAGGAAAGAGCGAAACCGATCGGTACGTCGCAACGCGCGACCCCGCAGGCCCTGCAAGGATGGGCCGGCGGGGTCGGCGTCGGTGGGATTGATCAGTGGGACTTCTCGGCGGTGCCCCCGGTGTGCGCCGCCTTGGCGGCGGCCTTGCCGGGATTGCGGCCGACGGGCACGCCGGATTTGCCGTACGCGGCCTGACGAGCCGCCTGTTCGTCGGCCTGCCGTTTCTGGATTTCCGCGTCGGACTCGACCGGGGCCGTCCCCGAGCTGTTGTCGCTGCAACCGGTGAATAAGGCCGATGCGGCGACAAGCAACGCGGCCAGGAGACCCCGATACTCACGGCGGACTTGCGGATTGTGCATCGAAATGAATCCGATGTTAAGCGACGCTCCGACGGCGCAGCACCGCGCCTTCGGTCGGTAGAAGGGACCGCGAAACAATCAGAACGTCGGCACGACTATGAGATTCGGACGTCAAAGCGATTGGGCCCCCCGCAAGTATCCACAGGGGGTTTGGCTGCCCGTCATTATCCTTCAACATTCATACCTGTCAATGTACCACTGGCGCCTTCTCGACTTTGTTGTCAACCCTATTTGATTAGTTTTTGCTCACCGACCATACATAAACGAGCTTCGCGAAAGAGCTCAAGCCCACAGGCTGGTCGCGCAGACGAGGCATGGATACGGCCGACCTCGACGCGACCCCTGGCCCGGCCTCGTCTTGCGACGACCGACGGGCGGTCGGCCTCCCGAATCGCACGGAAGGGGACGCCAGGATGGCGAAGGGCGCGACCGATTCACCGAAGGCGGCGTACGTCGCCGCGTCGGCCATGCTGGGGCTGGCGTTCCTGTTCCCGATCGGCCTGATGATCTTCGACCCCACGCTCATGTTCGAGCGTGGGTGGGAGCAGTACGTCGGGACCGGCATCTACTTCTGGGCCGTGCTGACCCTGGCCTCTGAACTGCGCCGACTCTGGCGCGACGAACGGGCCTTCGAGGAAGCCCCAGCGTTGCTGAAATACCTCGGTGCGATGCTCCAAAGCAACGCCGCCCCGGCCGACGCCCGCGCCACGGCGATTGCTGCCGACGGTCGGACGCTCCCGGCGCGGGTGCGACAGTTGGCCGGCTTCGCCCGGGAGGCCCGCTCGGCTCCGGCCGAGCAACTGATGGAGGTCAACCGCCACGCCCCCTGGTCCAAGGCCGGTGCCTCCGATCTGAATCCGGCGCGCGTGGCCGGCCTGAGCATCGGCTGGGGAGGCTACTTCGGGACCGAAGGCGAAACCGTCTCCTTCCGGCTCAAGGGCGTCGGAACCGTGACGGTTGAAGTCCATGAAAAAGCCCCGGAGGAGTGAATCTCCTCCGGGGCCTGCGATGGCTCGCTGTTGCGGGAGACGAGACGGTCAGAACGCGTCGGAGCTGACGATCTCGCCGCCGTTGCGGGTGCCGAGAGACCAAATGACGTTCTGGGCGACCGAGGACTTCAGGAAGCGCACCGAGCCGTCGCCGAAGGCGGCGTTGGCCCCGCCGGAGTGATAGCTGCTCATGCCGACCGAGCCCCAGGCGCCGTCATTGTCACCGCCCCAGTTGACGATGATGCAATTCGGGTAGTTGGGGTTCGGGGCCACGAGCATGTTCCCCAGGGTCCGGCCGAGGAGCGCCTGGCACCACATCTGGCCGATGAAGCTGCGATGGGCCGTCGGGTTCGTCCGGGCGAACGCACCGCAGGCCTGGAGCCAGGGGACGAACGCCGCGGCGCCGTAAGGCATGTTGCAGCCGGGCTGGTTCCAGTCGGCGACGTTCTGGGGCGTCGAGGTGTAGACGACCATGTCCTGCGGGTTGTTGAACACGTTGTTGTTGTTGTCCCCGGAGCGCCACTCCGAGAAGACGATAGTGTTCGCGGAGCCGTCGACGATGTCGCGGATGCCGTAGGCCGTGCCGCCCACTTCGAAGACGCCGTTGGGGCGAGAGTTGCCGTTGTAGTAGAACTGGTTCATGCTCGCGCCGAGCGAGGCGAAGTAGTTCGTGTAAGGCGACGGCCGGCCCGACAGCCAGTTCCCCGGATAGGGGGGCGACGACGGGCAGGTGAAGGCGTTGATCAGCGTGGTCGTGGCCGAGGTGTTCTGGTATTGACCGGTCGTGTCTTCGCTGGCGTTGGGCAGGTTGAAATTGATGGCCGCGAAGATCGCCGACTGCTCCAGGTAAGGCAGCAGCATCGAGTGGGCGCTCCAGTTGCCCCACCCCGTTCGCACGCTGCCATTGACGATCACCGAGCCGCCGCCCATGGGGAAGCTGCCGATGGCCGAATGATAGTTGTGCATGGCCAGGCCGATCTGCTTCAGATTGTTCACGCACTGGGCGCGACGGGCGGCCTCGCGCGCGGCCTGCACGGCGGGCAGGAGCAGCGCGATCAGGACGGCGATGATCGCAATCACCACCAAAAGCTCGATCAGTGTGAATCCGCGTGATCCACGAGAGTATGAGATTGATGAGCTGCGCACGACATTTCTCCCTCGAATTGGATAAAGCCTCGCTCCTGGTCTCTCGATCCCGGACGACGGATGGTTTCCGTTGGAAACCACCAGACGGCCGTCCTGGAACGACGATCCCTTCTTCTCCCGTGCTGGCCGGGCGACCCTCCGGCAACGACCTGCAGGTCGTACGCAACCCGAGTTGGGCGCGCGCAACGGGATAACGACAATCAGCCCCAGGCGTGACGACGAGTCGTCCTCGAAGCGTCAGTCGGGATTTCAGCCAAGGAATTATTGAGGCAAGACGGAAGGGCTGACGCCTGGCGGCGTCTTGAGCTTGGATCGATCCTGCGCCGGCTGCGGGAGGGCTCCTTCGACCTTGGCCAGCGGGATCTCCTGCTGGCCGCCGCAGCCTAATGCGCCTACCAAAAGAAACAACGGCCCCACAACGGCCGTGACCATCAACGTCGGCTTGCAAAGCTTCATGTGGATTGGACTCCTGACTCGCCGTCGACCTGGCGTCCCCAGGATCTTGGACCGACGAGGGTGGTCATCGAGAGCATTTCTCCGAGGTCGCCAGGCCGGGGCGTGGCAGCAACCAAGGAGAATGCAGCGCGCACCACCACCCCATTTCGTCCTTGGGGGCAGAGTTCCAGGTTACAGAGGAGAGACTCTCTGGAAGGAATGATCGTACCCGAGCCCCCGACCCAGGGACCGACGACGGCACCCGTGCTAATCCAGTTGAACTCTTGAAACCTACGATTCGACGGGCATCCTGTCAATGATGCACACCGCTTGCTACGTTAGAATTTAGGTTGCAACCGAGGCGTCGTCACCCAGGTGCTCGGCAGCCTTCCTGACCGCCGCAAATCAGCCGGGTCGAAACGATCGAGGAAAGGGGATCGTTCCTTCCTCTGGCTCCGAAGTTCGTAGTCGATCGGAGGCCTCAGGGCGACCGCTCCTTTCGCAACCGAGCGACGACTCTTGCCGGACCAGGTTCGATCGCCCCAATCGGCATCACTGCAATGCCTTGGGCCATACCGGCCGAAACTCACGACGCCTCCCGCGGCTCCGGTTCGCGCCGCGACTCCGAGAGCCTGCCACAAGTCTTAACCTTTTGGGCTTTCGGGCGTGATTGGTCGGCGTCGGTTCCTGGAATGAACTGAAGCCGGAGGGCCAGTTGCGCCGATAGGGCGAAGGATAGGAATCGCGATGGATCGCGGGGGATGCCGATGGAGTCGGCCGACTGAACGCGGATACCGGCCCGCGCTTCGCTCTTCAGCGACCCGCGCGGAGCCGGCCTCTGATCACGGTCACAGTACGGAAGGGGACGCCAGGATGGCGAAGGGCGCGACCGATTCACCGAAGGCGGCGTACGTCGCCGCGTCGGCCATGCTGGGGCTGGCGTTCCTGTTCCCGATCGGCCTGATGATCTTCGACCCCACGCTCATGTTCGAGCGTGGGTGGGAGCAGTACGTCGGGACCGGCATCTACTTCTGGGCCGTGCTGACCCTGGCCTCTGAACTGCGCCGACTCTGGCGCGACGAACGGGCCTTCGAGGAAGCCCCAGCGTTGCTGAAATACCTCGGTGCGATGCTCCAAAGCAACGCCGCCCCGGCCGACGCCCGCGCCACGGCGATTGCTGCCGACGGTCGGACGCTCCCGGCGCGGGTGCGACAGTTGGCCGGCTTCGCCCGGGAGGCCCGCTCGGCTCCGGCCGAGCAACTGATGGAGGTCAACCGCGAGGCCTCCGGGCTCGACCAGGAGCACACGGCCGGCCGGTTCACGCTCACCCGCTACATCCTTTACCTCCTGCCGGTCATCGGCTTCATCGGTACGGTCGAGGGCATCTCCAAGGCCCTCATGAGGATCAGCCAGGTGCTGCCGCTGGTGAAGGACCTTGACGCCTTCCTGGGGAACCTGACGGGCGTGACCTCGGCCTTGCAGATCGCCTTCGACAGCACGTTGCTGGCCCTCTTCCTGAGCGCCGCGCTGATGCTGGTGCAGACCCTCGTCTTCCGCCTGGCCGAGCGCCACCTGGCGCGGGTGGATCGCTGGGTGGTCGAGCACGTGCTCCCCGGCGTGGGCGCCCGCGACGCCGCCGCCGACCGGATCGCCGATGTCATCGCCCCGCACGTCGAACGCCTCCGCGCCGAGCTGGCGACCCTGCTGGAGCCCGCCGCTCGCGCCTTGCAGGGTGAGGCCGAGAAGATCGGCCGCAGCCTGGAAGCCCCGGTCGACCGGCTGGCGACGGCCGTCGACGGATTGCCCTCCTCGCTGGCCTCCTTCCGCCAGGGGGCCGACGCCATCGCCCGCGTCGGCGGCGAGTTCGAGGTGCTGGAAGCCTTCGGCGAATCCTCGCGGCGGTCGGCCGCCTCGCTGGCCCGGATCGAGGACTCGCTGGCCCAGGCTCCAGAGCCCGACCCGCAGTTGCTGGAGATCAAGCGGGCGCTCGACCGCAACACGGCGGCCGTCGAGGGGATGGCCGCGGCCTGGGCCTCCGCCTACGAGAAGTCGAGCCGGACGACCCAGGAACAGCTCGCCAAGACGATGAACAACCTCAAGGACGCGCTCGACCTGATCAACGTCAGCATCGAGCAGGCCAACTCGCTCTATCGCAACATCGTCAAGCGGATGTTCGACGACCGCGGCCGCTCCGGCGGCGGCGACTCCCGCGCGGCCTGACCCCGGCGACTCCAGGAGGTTCGAGAAGCCATGCGACGGAATCGGCGAGGGGGCGGCGGTGGCGGCCTGGAGTTCGGCGGCTCGGGCGAGGATTCGTTCGTCGCGGTCGTCGTGACCAAGCTCACCGGGGCGCTCCTCTTCATCCTGTTGTTGACGATGGTCATCATGGCCTTGCTGCCCAAGGCGATGGACGTGGCCCCCGGTTCTCCCCGAGAGCAGGCCGAGGCCCGGCCGCTCAAGATCGCCACGCCGCCGGAGCTTCCCGAGGCCATCGCCGGCCGGCCCTACCACGTCGCGCTGGCGGCCGAAGGGGGCCGCGGCCCCTTGCGGTGGTCGCTCGACGGCGAACTCCCCGACGGCCTGACCTTCGACGCCGCTTCGGGACTCCTCTCCGGCACCCCGACGAAGGGGACGCCCCAGCCTAAGGAGCTGGCCCTGCGCGTGGGCGACGGCGAGTCGTTCGCGGCCGGTCCGCTGCGGCTGACGGTCTACCAGAGCGACGTCCCGCTGAGCACGCCCTCGTGGTGGAAGCCGGGGATTCCGCCGGTCCCCTGGCGGGCCTGGCTCGACGACGGGGTCGGCTTCCTGATCCTTTGGCTGATCCATCTGGTGGGGATGTCCACCCTGGCGAACTTCGAGCGCCAGGCCGCCGCCATGACCCTGGCGACCGAAGGAGGCGCAACCATCCCCGCCGGCGAGACCTCGCCCGACCTCGCCCCGCGCCGATTCGCCCTGTATCGTGCGGTCGTCCGCCTCAGCACGCTCTCGGCCATGATCGGCCTGGCGGCCTGGCTCTGGTCGGCACGCCCCTGACGAACGTCGACTGCGCCGAAACGCAAACGATGAAGAACGATTCCGCAAGGCTCCTGCAATAACTGAGGCCATCCGGCGGCCGAAAGCCGCTATGATGAGGAAACGGCCCCGGCCTCTTGGGACGACGATCGTCCGTCCTGCGCCGGCGGCAGGGCTCAGCTTGCTGCATTTCTTGAAGGAGCATCGACATGACGCGACGACGTCTCGGCGTGATCGCGGGGGGGATCGCGGTCCTGTTCGCGGTCACCTCCGTCGCCATGGCGCAGGATGACGGGGGTGGAGGAGGCGGCCGTAGAGGCGGCGGCCGAGGCGGATTCGGCGGCGGTCCCGGCGGTGGCGGTCCCGGCGGCGGAGGCCCCGGCGGCGGAGGCCCTGGCGGCGGCGGTGGACCCGGCGGATTCGGTGGCGGTTTCGGCGGCGGCCGAGGCGGATTCGGCGGCCCCGGCGGATTCGGCGGCACGTCGCTTCTGAACCTCGCCTCCAACGCCGCCGTTCAGACGGACCTGCAGGTCACGGACGAGCAGAAGGCCAAAATCGAGAAGCTCGCCCAGGAATCCCGCGCCAAGCGTGACAAGGCCATGCAGGACATGCGAGCCCGCATGGGCAACGGCGGCGGTCCCGGCGGTTTCGGCGGCGGCGGTCCCGGCGGCGGGAACAACGGCGGTGGGAACAACGGCGGCGGTCGCGGCGGGAACAACAACAACGGCGGCGGCCGTACTCGTGGCGGGAACAACAACCAGGGCTCGACCCTCCCCGCGACGACCGGCGTGATCCAGCGCGTTTCTTACCAGCCCCAGGACGGCGGCGTCGGCGGCTACGGGGCCGGGTTCGGCGGCGGAGCCGGCGGCTTCGGCGGCAACCCCTACACGGGGGCTCAGGAGGGCGTCGACCCGGCCGTCCAGCAGCAAATGATGCAGCAGCAGCAACAGATGCGGCAGAACCAGCGCAACCAAATGCAGCAGCAGCGCGGGTTCGACCAGATGCGTCAGGCCATGGATAAGCTGAACAAGGACGATGAATCGGCGCTCGCCAAGATCCTCAAGCCCGATCAGATGAAGCGGCTGAGGGAGATCGAGCTTCAAGCGGAAGGCCCCTTCGCCATCGTCCACAACCAGCCCCTGGCCCAGAAGCTCAGCGTCACCGACGAGCAGTACGCCGAAATCCAGCAGCTCGAACAGGACTCCCGCCAGCAGGGGAGCGGCACCCGCGACCAGATGCGATCGCTGATGGAAAAAGTTCGCGCCAGCATGCCCCAGGACGCCAACGCCAACAATAACAATGGCGGCGGCAACGGCAACAATGGCGGCGGCAACGGTGGTGGACCGGGTGGACGGGGCAATCGCGGCAACTTCAACCCCGAAGCGTTCCGCGCGGCCATGGAAAAGCCTGAGATCCAGGCCGAGATGACCAAGATCCGCGAAGCCGAGAGCGCCCAGCGCGATCAGAACTTCTCCAAGGTCTTCAAGGCCCTCGACCGTCGTCAGGCCAGCATGTACAAGACCTTGCTCGGCACGAAGGTCGAGGACATCAACGCCATGCTTCGGGGCGGATTCGGCGGACCTGGTGGCCCGGGAGGCCCCGGCGGTCCGGGAGGCCCCGGAGGTCCTGGCGGTCCGGGAGGCCCGGGTGGCAATGCCGGTGGGACGACCACGGCCGCGACCGCCAAGGCGGCGACCCCCAAGGCCGACACCACCGCCAAGGCCGACACCGCCAAGGCGGATACGCCCAAGGCGGCGACGGCGGCTCCGTCGACCAGTGGCAGCAGCAGTCTCCGGGCGCGTCGCGGCATCGGCTCCACGACCAAGCCTCAGTGACGCCTGCAATCTGATGCAATGAATCCGAACCGGCCCGTCCACGCTCTGGCGTCGACGGGCCGGTTCTCGTTTTGAGGCCGCTCCCGTTGACGCGACGATCGCGGAAACGCTCTGATCGATGGGACCACGGTTGGCAACGTATCTGGAGGCAGACGATGACGAAGCGGCGGTTCTTGTTGGGCGTGACGATGCTGTGCGCCCTGGCGGCGGGTTCTCAGGCGAGGGCCGACGAGCGGCTTGAAGGGATCGCCTGCCGGTCGGTCCACCTGCGATACCCTGCGCCGGTGGGTCGGGCGTTCTACAACGAGATCACGATCCGCGAGTCCGCCCCGGGCACGTACTTCATGGTCTGCGGATGGGACAAGGGGTATTACGGCCTTCAGGAGCTGGCCAACGGCAAGAAGCTGCTGATCTTCTCCGTGTGGGACTCCGAGAGCAACAACCCCAACGCCCAGAAGACCGAATCTCGCGTCAAGCTGCTCCACCAGGATGAGAAGCTCCGCGTCAAGCGGTTCGGCGGCGAGGGCTCCGGCGGCCAGAGCTTCTACGACTACGACTGGAAGGTCGGCGAGACGTACAAGCTGATGGTCACGGCCCGCCCCGACGGCGACCGCACCGAATACTCCGGCTGGTTCTTCGTCCCGGAGGAGAAGGCGTGGAAGCACCTGGTGACCTTCTCCACGATCACCGGCGGCAAGGACCTGGGCGGCTACTACTCGTTCATCGAGGACTTCAAGCGCGACCGGGTCTCCGCGACCAAGGTCCGCCGCGCCGAGTTCGGCGACGCCTGGGTCGCGCCGGTCTCCGGCGAGCCCACCCCCGTGTCGAAGGTCCAGTTCACGGCCGACCGCAACCCAGTCCTGAACATCGACGCCTTCGCCAAGGACGGCCGATTCACCCTGGCCACCGGCGGCGAGACCAAGAACGAGGGGACCAAGCTCCGCGAATACCTGGAACTGCCCCCCCCGCCCTCCTCCTCCGTCCCAACCGAGGCTTTGAAGCTGGCCCCCGCGGCGAAGCCGTGAGAACGCCCGTCCTCAAACGGTCACGACGACCTTCCCAATCTGCTGGTTCGACTCCAGGTAGCGGTGCGCCTCGACGATCTGCTCAAACGGGAAGGTCTTCGCGATGATCGGCTTGAGCGTCCCGTCGGCCAGGCCCGAGTTCACGAACTCGACGCCTTGCTTCAGGCGGGCCGGGTCGCCCGTGATCTCCGTCAGGATGTAGCCCCGGAACGTGAGCGACTTGCCGATCGATTCCAGCAGGGGCACGGTGGTCGGTTCTGAACTCAGCGCCCCGTACAGGAACAGGATTCCCAGCCGCTTCATGGCCTTGGCCAGCTTCTCGACCGTCGGCCCGCCGACCGGATCGAAGACGACCCTGGCCCCCTCGCCGCCGCTGATCTTGAGGATCTCATCGACCAGGTCTTGCTCCTCGGTCGCGATCACGTGGGCAGCCCCCAGATCCAGCAGCGCCTGGCGTTTGGAACTGCTGCGAGTGAGCGCGACGGGGACGGCCCCGACCCGGTTGGCGATCTGGATCGACGCGATCCCGACGCTGCTCGAAGCGGCGGGGATGACCAGCGTATCACCCCTGGTCAGGCCCGCGACGTCGATCAGCGCCCCGTAGGCCGTCAGGTACTGCATCCAGATGGACGCCGCCTCCTCCCAGCTCAGAGACTCGGGATGGTGAGCGACCGCGTGGACCGGAGCGTTCACCAGATCGCCGTACACTCCGTACTGGTTGAGGCTGAAGGCCGGGATCGTGCTGACGGCCTCCCCCGGCTTGAAGCCAGCGACGCCAGGGCCGACGGCCGTGACGACGCCCGAAGCTTCATACCCATTCCGCGCGGGGAGTATCGGGGTCTCCAGATACTCGGCCCGGCGGAACATCGACTCCGCCCGGTTGAGTCCCAGCGCCTTGACGGCGATCTGGACTTCACCCGCACCGGGAGGAGGGACCTCGGCTTCCTCGATCTTCAGGACTTCGGGACCGCCGATCTCATGGAAGCGGACGACTCGCGCCATCGGAATCTCCTAATGGGTCGTGTTGAGCCGCGACCATTCTATGCGGGGTCGGGAATCCTGAACGGGTGCTGCAGAGCCGGGAGATAGGGCCAAGCGGCCACGACGACGAAGCGAACGGCCGGAGCAGGATGCCGCCAGGCCGATCGCCTCGTGTCGTCGCCGCCGACCTTCACGAGCAGGGCGAGCGATCCAGATACTCGCGCTAAACCAGCGCGTCCGACGCCTTCTCCACCGGCTCCTGGAGCCGGCCTCCTTTCGCCACGCTGACCACCACGGCCAGCGCGAAGAGGGCCAGGCCGATCACGATGTAATCGATCCCCGGGACGATTCGACGGGTCGCCGCATAACTCCAGGATCCGGCCGCGCACGTCCAGGCGACGCCGATCAGCCCCGACGCCATGGCGGCCGCCATGCTCGGTACGACCCAACCGTATCCCAGCAGCACCAGGGCGACGGCCGGCGGATACGCCCAGCTCCTCCAGCCGAAGTCCGTTTCGGGGAGCAAAGCCGACACGCAAAAGGCGGCCAGCGCCATCATCCAGGTCCCCAACGAACGGGCCAGCCGAGCGAGAGAATCGTCGGCCGTCGCTCCAAGGACCAGCAGGCCCGCCGAGATCATGTGGTAGACGATCAGCACCCGCCAGCCTGGGGAGACCTCCCCGGCTCGGAACAGCGCGATCGCGCCGGCGGCCGCCAGACAGGCCCAGCCGAACTGCCGACGTCGCGGGCTGCCGGCCCAGACGCCGACCGCCAGTTGAACGAGCCCGATCAGAAGGATCGCCTCCGACCGGACGGCGACCACCCCGCGCAGGTCGCGCGTCCCCGGCGCGACGAACGCCAGGACCGCCAACGCGCCGCAAAGAGCCTCGACGGCCCTCGGCGTCCTTCGCAGTGCGGCGTAGCCGTAGAACACGGCCGAAGCCATCAGCGTCAGGTAGAGCGGGCTGGCGCCCAGCCGCCATTCGAAGCGCTGGGTGAGGAACTCCTGATAAGCGAACTCCTGGCGATGCCCGACCGCGGCGAGGACCGTCGCGACCGCCGGCAACGCCAGCGCCAGGAGCCTCACGCGCGAGGATCGCTCGACCAGGCCGATCTCCAGCAGGACCACCGCAACGGCCAGCAGGAAGGGGGCCAGGAAGTAACCGCCGAAGATGAACGGCTCGGCCCCGTAAGCCTTGCCGGCGTGGTGCATCGACCAGCAGAGCATCGGCGAGCGCGCCACCACCCCGAAGGCCAGCAGCCCGAAGAGGGTCCAGGGATACCAGGCCCATCGCCAGGGGCTGCCGTTGCCCCGGACGTATTCTCGTCCCCGCCGGACGGCCGGCAGCAACGTCAGCGCGATCAGCCCCGCCACCGATGTGAACCCGAACAGGGCCCACTCCAACGCCTCCCCTTCCGGTTCGTCCACGAGAGGCGCCAGGACGACCGGGTACACGAAGAACAGCCCCAGCGCCAGGTAATACGGCCCGCGGAAGAGCGCCGGCAGGGCCAGCCGAGCCCCCCGCAAGAGCCCCTCGCTGACCGCCACGGCGAAGACCAGGCCCACCAGGTAGCAGGCCGAACCGCGCGTCAGGTCGCGAGTGAAGACGTCGTCGAACATCACGGACGTCGCCAGGATCATGAGCACCACCAGCAGCATGATCGAGCGCACGTCGTCCCAGACGCCCACGTACCGCACCAGTAGGCACGCCGTGACCGCCAATAGCAGGGTGTAACCGACCATCCCGCCCAGCAAGGCCCACGTCTGCACCGCGTGGACCTGGGCCCCGAACGAGACTCGCAGGCCCATGCAGACCAGCCAGGCGCTCAGGATGTAGAACGGGTTGCTCGTGCAGACCCAGCGGAACAACCTCCGGTGGGCGTCGGAAGACGGGGTGACGCCCCCGGGACGGGTTTCGAGAGCATTCATCGCGAGGACCCTCGACGTGACAGGAAGACTGCGGGGACGTCGAATGTTGCGACGTGAACGTCCCCCTCCTGATCTTTTAACAGATTCGGAGCCGTCCTGTTACAGATGTCCTCGGACAAATCTCCGAGAAAACGCTTCATGGGCCGAAATGGGCCGGGGAGCGGCCTAACGATTCCGCCCCGGGCGGGATCAGGAGAGCCATCCGTCGACTTCGTCGTCGGGCTTCTTGAGGGGCTTGCGCCCATCACATTCCTGGGCGGAGACGACAGCGGCGGAATAGAGGGTGGCGAAGGATACGGCGTAGAAGGCCATCCAGTGTCCCGAGAACATGCGCCAGACGGCGGCAGGAGCGTCCTGAAATCCAGGAGGTTTCTTCGCCGCCGCCGCCTTCTTCGGCGGCAGCATCGGGATACACAAGATGAAGTTGAGGAAGGTGTAGACGAACACCCCGTGGGCCGCCCACCTCAGCCACCTCGGGGCTCCCCTCAATGCGATCTTCCAGTAGTCCTTCCGATCGAATCCGACCTCTCGAATCAACCGAAAGCCCACGACCATCGTAGGGATCCAGACGACGAAGACTCCCAGATGAAGCATCCAGGCCGAGGGTCCGAGCGGCTGCGGCACGCCCAGAATCGCCGAGAGATGCACCAGGAGACTGAGCGCCAACCCGACCGCCGCCAGCGCCATGAACAGCCGATAGACCCAGGACATCGAACGCATGCCTCCGGCCGCCGGTCGCGGTATCCGGCGGACCGCGCCGCCGAGCGACCATGATAGCACGGCGGCTCGACGGAGGTACGAATCCGATAGCTGGGCGTCACGCGAAGATCTCGGAGACGACCTCCCCGGCGACGTCGGTGAGGCGGAAGTCGCGACCGGCGTAGCGGTAGGTGAGCCTGGTGTGGTCCAGCCCCATCAGAGCCAGCAGCGTCGCGTGGAGGTCGTTCATGTGCATGCGGCCCTCGACGGCGTTGAGGCCGTACTCGTCGGTCCCGCCGTAGGAGAACCCCGGCTTGACCCCTGCGCCGGCGAGCCACATGGGGTAGCCGGTGATGTTATGGTCGCGGCCGTCGACGCCCTGGCTGGTCGGCTGGCGGCCGAATTCGCTGCCGAAGAGGACCAGGGTCTCGTCCAGCAATCCGCGCTGTTGCAGGTCGGCGAGCAAGGCGGCGGTGGGCTGGTCGGTGGCCCGGGCGTTGTTGATGAGTCCGTTGTGGAGGTTGGTGTGGTGGTCCCAGCCGGGCTGGGCGACCTCGACGAACCGGACGCCGGCCTCGCTGAGCCGCCGGGCCATGAGGCACTGGCGAGCGAAGCTCCCCGCCGGGCCGGGCTTCACACCGTAGGCGTCCTGCACCGCCTGCGGCTCCTGCGAGATGTCCAGCAGTTCGGGAACCTTCCCCTGCATCTTGAACGCCAGCTCGTAAGAGGCGATGACGCCGTCGAGTTCATCGGGCGCGCCGGGAGTCGCGGCGAGGTCCCGGTTCATCGCCTGGAGCAGATCCAGCCGACGCCGCTGGAGGCCGGCCGATTCCTGGGCCTTGATGTTGGGGAGTTGGCCGAGGTCGCTGACGCGCGTCCCCTGGAACTGGGCCGGCAGGAACGCGGTCCCATAATTGACCGCCCCGCCGAAGTTCGGCGGCGGGTTGATCGTGACGTAGCCGGGGAGGTCCTGGTTCTCGGTCCCCAGCCCGTAGAGCAGCCAGGCGCCCAGCGACGGCCGAGTCAGCGAGGCCAGCCGCGCGCCGGTGTGAAGCTGGATCACGGCCTCTGGATGCGCGGGGGTGTCCGTGTGCAGGCCGCGGACGAAGCAGAGCTTGTCGACGTGCTGCGCGACGTGGGGGTAAAGCTCGGAGACCCACGTGCCGGTCTCGCCGTGCTGGGCGAACTTGAACTTGGACCCGGTCAACGTACCGCCCCCAGGGCCGACCTTGCCGTCGTCCTTCTGGAGCTGGGGCTTGTAGTCGAAGGTGTCCATCTGCGACATCGCCCCGTTCATGAACAGGAAGATGATCCGCTTGGCCTTCGCGGGAAAGTGCGGGACCTTCGGGATCAGCGGCCCCGGCGAGGCGGCCCCGCCTGCGAGCACCCTCGGCACAGCCTCGCCCAGCATGCCGGCCAGCGCCAGCATGCCGAAGCCCGTGCCTGCCCCGCGGAGCACCTGCCGCCGCGAAAGCCCGCCAATGATGGGGAGTTCTGGGAACTCTGGCATGATCGTTCTCTCAATAATTCAAATTATGATTGATCTACGGTTCGTCCCCTCTCCCGCCGGGAGAGGGTGGCCCGAAGGGCCGGGTGAGGGTCGTCGGAGTTCGGAGACGATCCCGGGTCGCGATCCGGACCATAACGGCCTTCCCCCCTCGCGGGGGAAGGTGGCCCGCAGGGTCGGATGAGGGGGACGACCGGCTCCGCGTTGAAAGAGAACACTCGGACGCGAGTCCGCTGGCGGTCGTCCCCCTCATCTGATCGCTTCGCGATCTGTCTTACCCCGCAAGGGGGGAAGACCGTTCATCACCATCGCTTGAACCGAAGCGCGACAACCCTCACCCGCCGCTGCGCGGCTGCCCTCTCCCGGGGGGAGAGGGAACTTCAGTCGCTGGTCGCTCCCGAAACCGAAAGCTCCCTCACCGCACGTAGCGGAACTCCGCGGACCCGATCAGAGCCTGGCAGAATCCGGCCCAGGCGGCGGCTCGGGGGGAAGCGGCGCGGATGACTTCTTCGCGGACCGGCGCGTCGACGGGGATGACCTGATCGGGGTCGATCACCTGGCCGGCCGCGGGCCTGGGCGCCTCGGCCACGACGACCGGGGCGGCCGCTTCCTTCGGCTCGGGCTCGGCGGCGGCGATCGGCTCGTACTCGGCGAGGAACGCGCGGCCGCGGTCGGCCTCGGCGGCCGAGGGCTCGCGGCCCAGGGCCAACCGATACGCCAGCGCCAGGCGGGCGGAGTCGTCGAGGTCGTCGCGACCCAGCAACTTCTCGGCCAGGCGGAGCGACTGCCGCCGCACCAACGGGTCGTTGAGGAAGTAGAGGGCCTGCGTCGCCACGGTTGTCGTCTCGCGACCGCCCGTGACGTTCCCCTGCTCGGCGAAGTCGAAGACCTCAAGCGAGGTCGGCGTCAGGCCGCGGAGGAGCGGCAGATACACGCTCCGATAAGTGCTTCCGTGAGCCTGGTCGAGGATGCCCCGAGCGACCGGGCCGTTGTTGGGCAGCTCGATCACCTTCAGGGCTTTCGCCGCCGACGCTTCCGGGCGCGAGCGGTCGAGCGTCCCCGCGGCGGCCAGCGCCGCGTCGCGGATCTCCTCGCCGGTCAACCGCCTCGGCGAGTGCCGCCAGACGAGGCTGTTGGACGGGTCGGCCGTCGTGTTCGGGTCGCGAGACTCGGCCGAGAGGCCGTACGCCCGGGACAGGACCAGGGTCCGCACCAACCGCTTCACCGACCAGCCGTCGGCGACGAATCCTGCCGCCAGGTGGTCGAGCAACTCGGGGTGCGAGGGGACGTCGCCATTGACGCCGAAGTTGTCGACCGACTTGACGATTCCCCGGCCGAACAGGTGATGCCACGCCCGGTTGACGAACACCCGGGACGTCAGCGGGTTCTCCGGGCTGGTCAGCCACTCGGCCAGTTCCTTGCGGCCGCTCTCCTGCGAGGGGATCTCCGGCGCGTGCTTCACGGGGACGGCCGAAAGGAACCCGCGCGGGACCACCGGGCCGAGCTTCTCGGCCTCGCCCCGGATGCGGACTTCCGTATCGGCGATCTCCTTGGCGTCGCGGACGCCGAGCGCCACGGACCCCTTCACGGCCGGGTCGGTCAGCTCCAACAACTCATTCTGGCGCTGGACCATCTTCATGCGAAACTGAAACTGCAAGGGGCGGCCGTTGGCCTGGACGGCCAGGCCCTCGGGCGTGCCCCGGATCTTCTGGAACGCGGCGCGGGCTTCTTCATAGGCCTTCTGCGCGGCGGCGACCTTCTCGGCCAGGGCGGGGTCGTCCTTCGGCGCGGGGGCGCCCCCCAGGGGGATGAGCATCGCGTTGTCGTAGTAGTCGAGCCCGCCGCCCCCCATCTTGTTGCGGACGCCCGCGCACAGGTCGGTGCTGCGGAAGATGCCCGCCAGGGCGTAGTAATCCTTCGTGGGGATCGGGTCGAACTTGTGGTCGTGGCAGCGGGCGCAGCTCGCCGTGACGCCCAGGAACCCGCGGGTGGCGGCGTCGATCTGCTCGTCGACGTTGTCCATGACGAACCGGACCTTGAACCGCTGGTTGACGTCCTTCTGGCCGATCGCCAGGAACCCGGTGGCGACCGTGTGCTCGTCCTTCTCGGTCTGCGACCCGGCGGGCAGCAGGTCGCCGGCCACCTGCTCGCGGACGAACTGGTCGAACGGCTTGTCCTTGTTGAAGGCGTCCACGACGTAGTCGCGATACCGCCAGGCGTGGGGATACGGCAAGTTCCGCGACGATCCGGTCGACTCGCCGTAGCGCGCCACGTCCAGCCAGTGCCGCCCCCAGCGCTCGCCGAAGGCCGGCGAGGCCAGCAGGCGGTCGACGACCTTCGCGAAGGCGTCGGACGAGCCGTCCGCCAGGAAGGCGTCGATCTCCTCGGGCGTCGGGGGCAGGCCGGTCAGGTCGAACGTGGCGCGACGGATCAAGCTGGTCCGATCCGCGTCGCCGACCGGCGCCAGCCCCCCCTGCTCCAGCTTCGCGAGGAGGAACCGGTCGACGTCGCCGCGCGGCCAGGAGGCGTCGCGGACCGCCGGGGCGGGCTCGGTCCTGAGCGGCTGCCAGGCCCAGTGCTCGGCGCGAAGTCGGGCATACTTGGCGTCGTCCGTCTTCTGGGTGGCCGCCGCCTGCTCGGCCGGCCACGCGGCGCCGTCGGCGATCCACCGCGAAAGGTCGTCGAGCTGCTCGGCCGACAGCTTCTTCTTGGGCGGCATCGCCGGCGCGTCGTCCACGTGGGCGACGGCCTGGACCAGCAGGCTCTCCTCCGGCTTGCCGGGAACGACGGCCGCGCCCCGGTCGCCCCCCTGAATCAGCCCGTTGCGATCGTCCACCCGCAGGCCGCTCGCCGCCTTGGTGTTGGCCGAGTGACAGTTGTAGCAATTGTCGACCAGCAGCGGGCGAACCTTCTTCTCGAAGAATTCGACCTTCGCCGCGTCCGGCGCGGGGGTCGTCTCGGCGTCCCCGCCGAGCGCCGCCGCCGCGCCCGGTACGGCGAGCGCGACGGCCAGGAGAATGGACGATCGATGGAACATGAATCGAAATCCTGCTGGGAAAAGGATGGCGGGCGGATCGGTTTCGTCTCTACCCCGCGGAACGGAGAGGTGCGATTCCGCTCGAGGCGGAGGATCGGCCGCAGCGTCAGTACGAATCGGAGGAGATGATTTCGCCGCCGGCGCGCGAGCCCAGGGACCAGAGCGTCGTCTTGGAGACCGAGTCCTTCAGGAACCGGACCGAGCCGTCGGCCAGGACGACGTTGGCGCCGCCCGAGTGGTTGCTCGCCAGGCCGTAAGCGCCGGGGGAGTTCTGCGTGCCGGGCACGGCCGTCATGCAGGTGGGATACTTGCCGTTGGGCGGGATGATCGTGTTGCCCATGCTGTAGGCCGGCAGGTTGAACGCCCACGCCTGGCCCAGGCAAACGCTGCCGTTGTTGCGGGTCGAAGCTCCAGGCTGGGCGTTCTGGGCGCACTCGTTCAGCCAGTTGGTCAGGGCCCCGTTGGCGTCGGCGACGGCCGCCGCCATGCTCGCCGTCCCGCGGGTCACGCCGGCGGGGTACTTCGACAGCCAGATGATGTCCGAGGGGATCGACAGCTTGGACGTAATCCCCGAGCCCACCTTCCACTCGCCGAAGGCGATCGTGTTGCTGGTGCCGTCGGTGATCCCACTCAGCCCCACCACGATCCCGTAGCCGAAGACCCCGTTGGGGGGGCTGCCGGTCTGGGTGCCGTCGTGCTCCAGGCTGGATCCGGTCGAGGTGAAGTAGTTCACGCCGGGCGCCGTGAAGCTCTGCCCCAGGATCCGCACCACGTTGAAAGACGGCGGCGTGTCCGACGGGCAGAGGAAGAACGACAGCCGGGTGTCCGTCACCGTGGAATTCGCCGCGTTGCCGTAGCTGTCCACCGAGTTGAAGCAGCCGTAGCTGAAGTTCATCGAGTTGTAGAGCACGCCCTGCTCGATGTACTGCAGCAGCCGCGCCTGGGCGCTGTAGCTCGCGTTCGTCAGGATGTTCGCGGGAGCGACCCCCGACCGCACCGGCAGGCCCGACGGCGGCAGCGAGTTGTACGTGCTCTCGTAGTTGTGCAACGCCAACCCCAACTGCTTGAGGTTGTTCGTGCAGGAGATCCGCCGGGCGGCCTCGCGAGCCGCCTGCACGGCCGGCAGCAAGAGGGCGATCAGGACGGCGATGATCGCGATCACCACCAGCAGCTCGATCAGCGTGAACGCCCGCGTCACGGGGTAGGTCGTCGGGGGCGGAACGCGCCCGCCCTGGCGTCGAAGAAGCGACATGTCATCCTCCGGATTCCGGGGTCGGTCTCCGGTCGCCCGGTCGGCCTCCCCGACTCACCTGGTTGGGAATCGATGCGCCTCTCGTGGTCGAGTCGGCGGAATGTGATGAGGGCTCGCGGCCCCGTGTCGGGTTCGACGCGGCTCAACGGAAGCGCTGCTTCTCCAGCCGCTCGACCTGAACGATCAGGCCGTCCTGAATGACGATTCGGACCTCGCCGAACTGAATCCCGCGGACCGCCTCGCGGATCCGCTCAAGCTCGACGTCGGCCGCCGGGGCCGGCGCGCTCGTCTTCCCGCCGTTCCGGCTTATTGATGTGCGTTCCGCCATCGTGACCTCGCCCCGGGTCTCCTGAAAATCCCCCGCTGAACGATCGCGACGGATGCGGGATCCGCCCCGCCGCCGCATTATGGAAGATCGATCGGCGGCCTACAAGAGCAATATCGAGTTATTCGATAGGAATTCTTGAGAACATTCGGCGAACGAAGACCGGGGGTGGCGAGATGCGGGGATATGAGCGGCATGAGGTGGAGCGCCGGGCGTGGTTGACGTCAGCCGAGATCCGGGGGCGGTTCCCGGAGGCGGCGATGCAAGAGTTCCTGCGGCGGGCCATCGCCAACGCTCGCAAGGCGGGCCTGGAGGAGCAGACGGGCTTTCCGTTCGGGGCGGTGATCGTCGACCGCGACGGGGGCGTCGTGGCGGACGGGTCGAACCATGTGATGGCGCACTTCGATCCGACCGCGCACGCCGAGGTCCAGGCGATCCGCGCCGCCTGCGCAGCGAGGCGGACCATCCGGCTGGAGGGGTGCATCCTGTATTCGTCGTCCGAGCCCTGCCCAATGTGCCTGGCGGCGGCTTACTGGGCGGGGGTGGACGGGGTGGTCTTCGCCGCGACGGCGGCGGACGCCGCGGCGATCAACGGATTCGACGACGCCTTCCTCTACCGCGAGTTCGCCGCCCCCCGCGCCGAACGCCGACTCCCAACGGCCGACCTGATAGGCGACGAGGCCATCGTGGTCCTGAAGGAGTTCAACGAGCGCTTCGGCTGAACGCGGCGATCGCCGCTCTGAGACGGTCTTATCCGTGGGTCGGACGCGGACCCCAACGGCCTTCCCCCCTGGAGGGGGAAGGTGGCCCGAAGGGCCGGATGAGGGGGACGACCGGCTTCGGACGCGCATCCGACGGGTCGTTAACAACCCCACGCCTGTCGTCCCCCTCATCTGACCGCTGCGCGGTCTGTCTTCCCCCTCCAGGGGGGAAGACGTCGGAACGGCTGCGGAGCATCGTATGGGATAGACCCTTACTCCGGCACGGCCGCGGCGATCGCGGCGGCCCTTGAGGACTTGCCGGCGGCCATGGTCGCCACCTGCTCCTTCTGGTCGATGGTCAGCATTTCGTCGAGCAGGTTGTCGACCTTCTTCTGCATCTCGGCGAGCCGCCGGCGCTGCTTGGCCGAGAGCTTGAGTTGGCTCTGGGCGGACGCTGAGAGGATCTCCGCCGGCCGCGTCGTGGTGGCGACGGTCGCGGTCGTCCCGCTGGTCGCGGCGGCGGACGCCGCGGCCTGGCTCTGCTGCTGTTCCAACTGCTGCTGCATCAACATGAGTTGCTGCTGCTGAAGTTGCTGTAGCTGTTGCTGCTGGGCGATCTGGCCCCAGCTCCCCCCGCTGTTCATGCCCATCCCCATGCCGGTCATGCCAGACGTTCCCATGCCGGACGTCCCCATCCCGGACGTCCCCATGCTGGTCATGCCGGACGTCCCCATGCTGGAGGCGCTCATGCCGGACATCCCCGGCGGGCAGGGGCCCATCCCCTGGCCGATGGCGGTTGCTGCAAGCAGGACGTAAATCGTCGTCATGGCGAGGCCCTCCCGGTTCCCTGCGGCTCGACGTGCGTGCGTGGCTTCGCGACCTCCCTGCCGCGCGATCAGCGCCCTTCGGGACGCCTTCATCATCAGGGATCGTCCGAAGCCCTTCGGAGGCGTGCGCGAGAAATCCTGAAGTCGCGACGAATTCGAGCCGAGGGCCTCGCCTTGACGGTCCCCGGGCTTTGGCTTAGAGTCCCGCGCCTGCCCCGATTCTCCTTTGATGGAACCCTCGAAGCTGCGGGCTCGAAAGGAGTCGACCCCGATGAGGCGATGGACGGCCTGGAAGTTGGCGGTTTCCGCCTTCGTGCTTTTCCACATGACGGCGACGCTGGTCTGGGTGGTCCCCGACTCGGCCGTCAAGGCGACGATGTTCCCCTGGTTCCGGAGCTACATGATCCCGCTGGCCCTCTGGCAAGCCTGGGGGATGTTCGCCCCCGAGCCGGTCCAGACGAGCTACACGCTGGAGGCCGAGGTCTCCGACGCCAAGGGAATCTCGCGGATCTACGAGTTCCCCAAGGTCGCCGACCTCCCCTGGTGGGAGAAGATGCCCAAGTTCCGCTACCCGAAGCTCGCGGCGAACCTGGCCGTCGACGAATTCAAGCCCCTTCGCGAGGTGGCGGCGCGGCACGCGGTCCGGTCGTTGTCGGTTGAGCCGAAGTCGTTCCCGGTCACCGTCCAGTTGTACTACCAGGTCGTCAAGCCGCCCCCCTTCGGCACGTCCCAGGTCGACCGGATGACTCCGCCGACGATCGAGACCATGGCCGCCTTCCAGTTCGACTCGTGGGACGAGGTGCACCGCCGATGAACCCGATCACCGCCTGGAATCGCTTCTGGTTCGCCGGGATCTCAGCGCGGCCGCTGGGGGTCTATCGGATCCTCTTCGGCCTGTTCCTGCTGAGCCACCTGATCCTGATCCTGCCCGACCTGGATTTCTGGTACTCGGACGCCGGCCTGCTCCGCGCCGACGAGCCAGCCTACGCCGCCGGCCCGCTGCGACCCACGATCCTGTCGTACTACCAGGATCCGACCTCGGTCCGCATTGCCTGGGCGACCGTGGCGGCGATCGCCGTCGCGTTCACGCTGGGGTGGCGGACCAGGATCTTCGGCGTGCTCCAGTACCTGGGGCTGATGACCTTCTACAACCGCAACCTGCTGACCAACTGCGGCCCTGACCAGGTCTTGATGATCACCTCGTTCTACTTGATGTTGGCTCCCTGCGGCGCGGCCTACTCGTTGGACGCCCGCCGCGAGGCCCGCCGCCGAGGGACGATCGCCGAGCCCCTGATCGTGCCGTGGGTGCAGCGACTGATGCAGCTTCAGCTCTGCCTGATCTACTTCATGACCGCTTTCCTGAAGACCAACGGCCGATGCTGGACGAGCGGGACCGCCGTGCATTACGTCCTGTTCAACCACGAGGTCGGCCAGGCCAACATGGAGTGGCTGGCGGACTGGCCGCTGGTCGTGAACTTCATGACCTACGGCGCGCTCGTCACCGAATTCGCGTTGGTCTTCCTGCTCTGGTTCCGGCCGAGCCGGCGTTGGATCGCGCTTCTGGGCGTGGCCCTGCACGCGGGGATCGTCCCGCTGGTCAACGTCCCGCTGTTCGGCGAGCAGATGACGGCGCTCTACCTGCTGTTCCTGGCCCCCGACGAGCTTTCCGCCCTGGGCCGCTTCCTCACCGCCCCCGCTCGATGGTTCTCCCGCAAGACCTCGGAGACCGCCGCCGAGCCCGCCGGCTGGCGTCAGCTTGAACTGGCGTTCAACGCCACGCGCTGAGGCCGTTCGCAAACTCCATTCGCAAGCCCGCCGACCGCGCCTAGCCGAAGAGCTTCCAGAGGCCGGCCAGGCCGATCGCGGCGGGCAGCGTCTGGATCAACAACGTCATCGGAAACGGCGACCTCGTCTTGAGCGTAACGGCGCCGAAGATCCCCGCGATCGCCACGCACGCCAGGCTGAACATGAGAAGGTCGTTGCGATACAGGAGCCCCCAGATCAGACCCGCGGCGAGGAACGCATTGTACAGACCCACGTTCCTCACAATGGGCGCGACCTTTCGCGCCGTCTCCTCGTCGAAAAATAGTCGGGGATAAACCTTGGGATGCATCCAGAAGAACATCTCGAGGATCGCAATAAGGCTTTGACAGAGCACCGTAAGCCCCGACCCGATGAGCGTGAGCATCGTCGCCTCCCCCCTCGCATCAGCGCTTCAGAGATACTTCTTGAGCCATCTCAACGTCAGCAGGCGAGAGATCTCATCTGCCTCGCCCTTCGGCTTGAAGGGATGATGCTTCAGCCCTCCCTCGTCGTGGAGGAAGTGGACGTCGTGGGGGACGCTCGTCCTGTCGAGGCTGTCCATGAGGGTCTTGGAATTGGATGCGGGGACGATCTCGTCGGCGTGGTTGTGGAAGACCAGGGTGGGAGGCAGATTGGCGGCGTTCGCCGCGATAGACGGAGATCCGAGATAGCCGAAGAAGTCGACGACCGCCTTGACCTCGCCGGTCGACGCCTCCGCTCGCTCCAGCGCCAGCCCACCGCCCAGCGAGAAGCCGACGAGCGCCACACGCAAGGGGTCGACGTCCGCCTCCGCGCGGGCGACCTGTACCGCCGCGGCCACCCGCTTCCCATACTCGCCGACGCGGCCGGTCCGCAACGCCGCCACCGAATCCAGGTGGGACAGGTCGGTCAGGGTGCCGTCGTTCGAATCGAAGTAGGTCGGCACGAACACCGCGTACCCTTGGGCATCCAGCTCCCCGGCGAAACTCTCGATCTGGGGGCGCGAGAGCTCGCTGAGGCCGTCGATGCCGTGGAGCAGCACGACGATCGGCCGGTTCGACACGCCCGCCAGAATGTCCGAGCGCGACATTGGGTAGGCTTTACCGCCCACACTGTAGCTGAGGCTCAGGCCACCGGGAGGCCAGCCAGGAGCCGCCACGGCGGAGATCCCAAGAATCAGAAGCGGCGACCGACGTCGTGAGAGGTTCATCCAGGACTCCCAGGCGAGAGCGAGCCCGCGAAATGCACCACACACTCCAACATCGAACACAATCGGATACTTTCGGATATTTGCCGACCATCTCGGCATTGCATTACTAACACGTCTCAATGAACTTCGTCAAATTCAAACCACCTCACAATCCACCTAAATAAGAGCCTCCGGTAAAGCGAGACGTCGGGCAGGCCCTCTGTCAGCGAGAAGCGACGACCTCCGAAGGCCGTCCCCTGTTGGGGGAGGATGGGCACCGGCGACCGACACGTCACGGCATCACGCGCACGCCGACGGCCGTATCGAGGTCGAGCATGCTGCGGCGGTAGCGGAGGACGGCGTCGCGGTGGAGGCGGGAGGAGTCGGCCTCGTCTTCCATCTGGTCGAGGTAGTCGCCGACCTCGAGCTCGCCGGCGAGGAAACCGGCGATGGCGCGGCCGCTGGCGTCGCGGGCGGGGGCGACCACGGAGGTCTCCACCAGTTCCAGCGACTGGCCGGAGGCAACGAACTCGCGGTAGGCCTGGCGGACCTCGGCCGCGACCCGACGCTCCAGCGCGGCAAGTTCGGCGTGAGTCTGCGACAGGTTTGACTTCGCCTTGGCGATGTTCCCCTGGTTGCGATTGAAGATCGGCACGGGGACCGTCAGGCCCAGGCCCCACGACCGGGCGCTGAGGGACCTGAACGGGGAGATGTCCTGGTAGGTGATCGGATCGTAAAACAGGTAGACGTCGTCGATCCGGTTGGCCTGGGCCAGGCGGATCTCAGCGTCGGCGCGGCGGATCCCCAGCCGGGCGGCGGCCAGGTCGGGCCGGGCCTGCTTCGCCACGGCCTGGAGTTCCTCCAGCGACGGAGCCGGCGGCCGCGGCACTCGAAGGCGGCCCCGAGGCATGAGGCCGGAAACCCGATCTTCGGGCAGAGCCAGGAGCAGGCCGAGCGACTCCTGGGCGTCGGCCAGGGCGTCGCGGGCGTCTCCCAGCCCGGCGCGGCTCTTGGCCAACTCCAGGACCAGGCGGTCGCGCTCCAGGCGAGTCGGCTTCGTCGGCCCCTCGTCGCGGCGGACCTTCCCCAGAATGTCCTCTTGCTTGCGGATCATCGCCTCCAGCGCCAGCAGGCCGATCCGGGCCGACTGGAGGTCGACGAACGCATGGTAGAGGTTGCCGATCTGCCGCCGCGACACGTCCTGGAATTGGGCCTCCAGCACCTTCTTCGCCGCGCAGGCGACCCCCACCCGCGCCTGCCTCTTGTGCGAAACGTCCAGAGGATAGGTGATGTTCACATCATATTGCACGGGCCCGCCGGGTCGGGCGTCGTTGTACGGCTGATAGGGGACCAACTGGGCGTCGGCGTACAGCAGTGGGTTGTTGCGCAGGCCGGCGGTGAGGATGTCGGCCTCGGCCTGGGGGAGTTCGTAGCGGATCGCCAGGACGTCCAGGTTGGCGACCCGCAGGCGTTCAAGGGCCGCGTCGAGCGTCAGGCCGTTGGCCGGCCCTTCGTCGTCGACCAGCTCGGCCACGTCGCCGGCCGGCGGGCCCTCGCCGGGCTCCTCGAAATTCTGGTCCATCGGCAAGGGCGAGGGGAGTGAGGCCGGGCCTGACACGTTCGACCGCGTGAACCCCCGCGCTCCGGGCCTGTCCACGCGACCCAGACCCCGTCGCCGGCCGCCGATGATCCCAGGGTCCAGCGCGAACGGGTTCGGCTGCACGGCCCCGGGCGTCGGCAAACCGGGTTCCATCGCCCCCGGCATCGGCCCCAAACTCGGCGCCTCGAAGAGCCGGCCGTGAGTCGGCCCTCCCGTAACCTGGGTTGAGCCGAACGACGTTGAATCCGTCCCCGAGGATCCGCCGCCCCCCTGCCCTCGCGCAGTCCCCCCCGCGACGAACGCCGCGCAGGCGATCAGCGCCAACGGCTTCCGCAGTCGAGGCGGACGATGGTCGGAAGTCGCTCGCCGCACGCCGCCCTCGCCGCTGGGACGCGGAGACGCCCGACCCCGACCCCGACGGCCGGCCGAGTCCTTTCCGCCATCCTCCAGATATCGGCCGTTCCGCCCCGGCGAATCCAGCGCAACCCGCACCGCCGGATCAAGCGTGCTGAACGTCCTCGATCGACTCGGAGGCGTGATTCCCCCGCGATTCCAGTTCCTGGAAGCGGTCGTGGATCGCCCGGACCTCTTCCTCAGGACGGTCCTCCAGATTGATCAGGGTCGGGCTGGCCTTCTGCACGGCGGCGAGCAGCTCGTTGAGCTTCACCTGCATCGCCAGGCCGTCCTTCGCCTGCGCTCGCTGGAGCAGGAACAGCAGCAGGAACGACGACATCGTGACGAACTCGTCGACGATCCCGTAGGCTTCGGTCCAGCCGACCACCAGCGCCGCACCCAACCAGAACGCGATCAGGGCGAAGCCCACATGCGTGCCCCACGGACCGCTGGCGAATTTCGACGCCCTCTCCGCCAAACTCTCAAAGCGGTCGATCGTCCTCCACGGATGCACCGCCGGCGTCGCCGGAACCCTTCCGTTCTCAGACATGTTTCACGTCTCGCGATCGGGTCGTCCTCGTGGAGAGGAAAGATGAAAGGATCGCAAGAACATTTGCAATCGGCGTGCCGGTTCAAACGCGAGTCAATCGGCGGATCATGTCGGCGGCGGCGGGGAAGCGGGCGGTGAGGTCGTCGCGGCGGCCCTGTTCGTAGTCGGCGTAGTCGAACCCGGGGGCCATCGTCGCGCCCAGGAGGATGAACTCGACGCCCGGCTCCAGCAGAGTTCCCTGCCAGACGTTGGGCGGCACGACCAGTTGCGGCGCCTGGCCGGCCAGCACGTCCGAGCCCAGGATGATCTCGCGGTGGGTCCCGTCAGGATCGATCTGGAGCATCCGCGCGGGGCCGCCGAGGTAGACGTGGAAGACCTCCTCGGTGGGGACGCGGTGCATCTCGGAGAAGGTCTGGGCGGTCAGCAGATAGTAGATGGCCGTCCCCAGCGACCGCTCGCCACGACCGTGATAGACGGCCGGCAGATGGGCGTCCGGGACCGTCCCCCCGGCGCGGTAGGTCTCGTGGAAGAAGCCTCCTTCGATGGGGTGGGGCTTCAGGTCGAGGGCTTCGATGATCTGCTGGGCCGTGGGCATGGGGTTCTCCGTGATGGGTCGTTCAGGCACGCCCCAGGATACCCGAAACCCCTCGCCGCCGAGAAAAACGCAGGTTCCGCTCGTTCCCGGCCGATGAATTGGCAAAGAAGAGCTTCAGTCCGTCCCGGGCGGCCCGATCCTTGTCGAAGGCGGAGCAAGCATGGCACGAAGCATCGTCGTCGCGGCCCTGAGCGCGCTGATGCTGGCAGTGGGTCGGGCCGACGCCCAGCAACCGCCGGCATTGGAGCCTCCGCTCGAAGCCCCGTCAGCCGCCGCCGATCCCCCCACGCCGCCGACCGTCGCACGCCCCAAGCCGGCCGAGCCCCCGCACACGCCCCTGCTGGTCATCCCCGGCGTCACGGCCCCCCGGCCCTCGCAGTCGGATGCGCCTCGGCCCGCGGTGGACCCGCTCCCCGAACCGGCCGGCCCCCCGACGCTCTCCGGCCCTTCCATGGCGCCCGCGCCGGTGGACATCCCGCTTCGCCTGGAACCCCTGGCATCCGAACCGGCCGCCGGGCGGAGAGAGATCGCACCCGAGGCGGAACCCGCGCCTCGAGCACGAACCACCCCGCCCCGCCAGGAGCCCTGGCCAACGACCGCGCGACCGTCGACGACCGCCTCGCCCGCGCGCCGACCCGCCACAGGCAACGGCCGGATCCTACCGCCGATCGAAGACGCCCCGGCCCGTGACCACGACGCCTCGAAAGACAAGGCCGACGACGACCCCGCCGCCGAGGCCGCCGTGAAGCGACGCGTCGAGAAGCAGGTCCAGAACGCCCTGGGCGACCGCGTCAAGGACGTCGACGTGAAGGTCTCCGGCCGCAGCGTCGTCGTCCGCGCCCGGGCCACGCGCTTCTGGTACCGATTCGGCGCCCGTCGCGCTTTGAACGCCCTCCCCATGCCCGCCGGCTACCACGCCCGCGTCGAATTGCTCGACTGAAAGCTCGCCCCAGCCCCCCCCCATCAATCGATTCATTTCATCATCTGCCTGCAATTTAATCCGTCGATTCGTCTCATTCCGCGGTCGGCCTCAACCGCCGACGGCGCGAGGGCAATCGGGCCGGAGTTGATGGCGCGGCGGTCGTCGCTTCGTCGCAGAGGCTTGCCCCACCTCCCTGAATTCATTAAAATTTCCAAACCTGACTTCAGGAGGAACTCAATGCAAGCACCTCGGATCACCATCCTCGCCCACGCCCTCATCCTCGCGGCTATTGGGGTCGGCCTGGCGGCCCTGAACGGGGAATACATCTGGTGCAGCGGCATGTCCCTGATGACAATCGTCGGGCTGCTGGGCTCCGCTCTCGGAGCGTGTTTCGACACGGACAAGCCCGAGCCTCGTCGGGCGAGTCCAACCGTTTACCCGCCGCCCGTCCGATTCCGAACCTCCCCACCGGCAGCTTCGATCCTGGGGCCTCACCCCAATCGCCCCACATCCATCATCATCCGCCATCGCGGACATCGTTGGAGTTCGCCCCGGTAGCCTCGATGCGTCGGCATCCGAGAGGCCCGGGAGTTCGTCCGAGACGGAAGCTCCGCGCATGAAAACGCGGCGGCCGCAAGTTCCTCGCGCCGCCGCGAATCCGGGTCGGTGTTCGCTGGCCGATCAGGTTAGATCAGTAGGCGTCGGCCGAGACGATCTCGCCCCCCTTGGGGGTGACGAGGTTTCGGAGGATGACGACGCTGGTGGACTCCTTGACGAATCGGACGCTGCCGTCGCCGAAGAGGACGTTCGCGCCGCCGGGGTGGAAGCTGAAGATCTCGTCGTTGTTGGCGGCGTTGTTGTTGACCTTGTTGATGCCGTCGGCGTCCGCTCCAACGGCGGGGTACGACGTGTTGTAGCGAGCGAGGTTCAACCGGGTTTTGTTGTTGTTGACCTGACCAGAGACGCCGAAGGCCCCGTCGGCCTCGGCCCAGCGCCAGAACCTGCGGGGAAGGCCGGCGTCAAAGTAGAGGTCGCGGTCCGGGATCTTCACGGTGAACGAGCTGTTGCCGTTGGCGAACTGGAGGTTGGCGATGTAGCGGGCGTCGCGACCGGCGTCCTCGGCGACGGCCAAGGTGTTGCTCAGGCCGTCGGTGCACTCGGCCAGTGGCGTCCGGCTGACCTTCAGCAAGCCGTCCGCGCGGTCGGGATTGTTTCGGTACGGGGTGATGGCGGTCGAGCCCGTACCGCCCGTGGCCCCATTGGCGCTGATGTCGGTGTAACAGGGAGCGCCGTAGTCCTGCACCCCGTAGGCCATCCGCAGCGAGCCCGTGAGCGACGCCTCGGCCGGGTCGATCGCGTCCAGACCGCCTCCCGGCTCGCGGACGGACGAGGGGCAGAGGTACACGTTGATCGACGTGCCGCACGCCGTCTTGTTCGATCCCGAGGTATGCGTGTAAGGGAGGCTGAAGTTGTACGCGTTGGAGACGGTCGAGCCCTCCAGGTACGGCAGCAAACGGACGAAGAGGCCCGGCTCGTCGAAGATCGTGCTCGGCGGGCTGGTCGAGAAGTTCGTCCCCTGCCCCGACGGCGGCAGCGCGCCGACGGCGCTCTCGTAATTGTAAAGGGCCAGCCCGATTTGCTTGAGGTTGTTGACGCACTGCGCTCGGCGGGCGGCTTCGCGAGCCGCCTGCACGGCGGGCAGCAGGAGAGCGATCAGCACAGCGATGATCGCAATCACCACCAGCAGTTCGATCAGGGTGAAGCCCGCGCGACGGGCTGGCGCGAAAGGTCGACTCATGGGAACGCTTCTCTCTCGGAAGAGGATTGGATCGATGAACGACGCGGAATGTTTTCAAGGTCTCACTTGAGCGTGAACGTGAATTCGTTGGGGGCGTCCGCCTTGACCGTGGCGGTCAACTGAGAAGTGGATTCACGCACGTATTTGGCAGGGAACGGGGCGGCTCGTCGAGCGCCTGGGCCTGCCGAGGCCCCGTCGGGATCCAGCTCGACGCGGACCCGGTACTCGCCCGCCGGCGCGCCCGGAGCGATGCCGTCCGTGTTCAGAGTGAAGCTGCCGTCCGCGGCGATCGGCCCCGAGGCCTTCATGGCCTTCTCATCACCCGGAACGAACGTCACGATACCCCCCGGCAAGGGCGAGCCATCCCCCTTGAGGACCTTGCCCGAGGCTGGATAGGTCGCAACGCCCACTCCCGGAGCGCCCCCCTCTCCACAGCCCGTGAAGGCAGCCAAAACCATCGCCGCAGCCGACGCCCGCCACCGCTGCGCAAGAGTACGATCCATCTCGGCCCAACCCCTCGCTCCAGACGACCAAACGATCCGACGTCTCCCGCGAAATCGGGAGACGTCCACTCGACAGTGCAGGATTCTAGGACCGGCTCGTGAACATCCCGTGAACAAGAAGCAAAGATTGATATTGGCAAAACATATTTAAGTTTTGAGTCTGTTAATGAGTCCGGGTTCACGAAACGATTTGCACCAGAACCAGAGGGCCATCGACGGGAACCTTGCCGCTGCGCAGGGATTGCGCCGGCCGGAGCCGCACAGGCGGCAGGCCGAAACGCGGCCTGGGGAAGCCGTCGATCGTGTCCTTTAGGTTCTGCCGGAGACGCCGATCAGAGAGCCAGGCGCTGCGGAGCCAGAGACGGCCGCATCGACGTGGTCGGCCCCGTCCCGAATCGATCCCTCGGCCGAGTGGGACTTCGGCCGGGCCGTTGCGACGGACCTGGACGCCGGCCATCGGCTTGCGAAGTCAGCGTCCTGTGGACCTCGGGGAAGCCCCGTTCCCGAGCTGCGACGTCAGAGGTCGACGGCGGTTCTCTCGGGAGTTGAAGAAGATGAGGTGGGGTGGGGGTGGGAAACGGCGGCCTCCAGAGGGAGAGGCCGCCGTCGTAGCCAGGATCGACGCTGATGGCCGCGTGCGAGCCAAGAGATCAACTGCCACAAGGGTCGATCGGAACGTCGTCGGAGTCGTCGACTCATCAGCCCTTGCTCGGCCGTGTGATCGGCGACGGTTGCATTGCTCAACCGTCGCCGAGGCGCGACCGCGCTTGTGCGTTCGGAAACCTGGACGATCAGGGTTGTCCCTTCGTCGTCTTCGTTCCCCGAGTCTGTTCGTCGACGGCCTGCTCGGCGGCGATGTTCGCCTTGTTCTCTTCCGTGAGCGCCATCGGCTTGGGCGAGCCGTCGTCGCCGCAGCCGCTCAGAAGAGCGACGCACAGGAAGCAGGGGAGCGCGGCGGTTGGGATGAGGACGACGCGGAGCAGCTTCGCGATCATGGAATCTACCTCCTCAATGAATCAGTTCTCCTGGCCCGAGAGGGGCGCCAGGCTTAGAGGCTGTCTGCGCTGATGATTTCGCCGCCGGCCTTGGTCGAGACCGCCACCCAGGTGGCCGGGGAGATGCTGTCCTTGACGAAGCGGACCGAGCCGTCGAGCAGCGACATGACGACCCCGCCGGAGTGGAACGACGTGGCGCCGAAGAGTGTCGCCTCCTTGATGCTGGGAGGATTCCCCTGGCCCGAGAACGCGCACGACTTCTTGTTCGGCGTCATGACGTGGCTGTAGCCGCCGCCGACCCCGCAGTTGTGGTAGTTCCACGAGTAGCCCCGCGTCGTGAAGGCGTTGACCGTCGTCGAGGCCTGGCAGGTCGCCGAGAGCGCCATGACGGTGGTCACAAGGTCCCCCGAGAGCGCCGGCGACGAGGGGAACGAATAGGTGATCGACGTGGAATAGACGGCGTTCCGACCGGGAGACGCGGAGTTGTTGCCGCGCAGCATTTCGCTGAAGATCGCCGTGTTCGAGGTGCCGTCCGTGATCGAAGCGATCGTCACGGGCACGGAAATCTGGGGGTTTTGCGGGCTGAACGAGTAGGCGGGCCCGTCCATGTTGCCGCCGGTGAGCGTGGCGCAGGTCCCGAGATTGTTGGCGTAGTTGGACTCGCCGAAGGGGTACGCCGACCCCGGCGAGGCAGACATCGCCCGGTTGCACTTGTACGCGTCCGACGGACACAGGAATGCATTCACCGACGTGCAGGTGCCCGTCCAGTTCACGGCGTTGTTGTAGTAGTAAGACACGTTGAAGGTGTCGTACAGGGCCCGCTGCTCGATGAAGGGAAGCATCTTCATCTTCATCGAGAAGTCGTTGGGGTTGCGGCTCGAATCGGTGCCGGTCGGGGGAAGGCAGCCGTTGGAGTCCATGTAGTTGGCCGCCGCCAGGCCCAACTGCTTCAGGTTGTTGGTGCACTGCGCCCGGCGCGCGGCCTCGCGGGCCGCCTGCACGGCGGGAAGCAGCAAGGCGATCAGGACCGCGATAATGGCGATCACCACCAGCAGTTCGATCAGCGTGAAGCCATGCGTGAACCGTCTGTTCGTTCGTATCATGAGAACACCCTCGGACTCCACCGGGGAGTCGGCCCCGGCGGAATCTACGACCCGTACTTGATGAGAAGGGAACGAATACGTCGTCGGGGCCGCTCGCATAGACCGCCGACGCCACCATTGAACACAGCGAGATCGCCAGCGTCCAGGGCCCACCTATGATGTTTTAGATATTTGATTATCAACATTTTCGCTCCAACTCAACCCAAACGCACGAACGGCCGCCCCTCGGCCGACCCCGTTGAATCGGAAGCCGAATTATTTCGTTTTCCCCCGCCCCGACAGGCGTTCGAGCACCGGCGTCGTCAGTCGCTCGGCGATCTGGGCGTTGGCGCGTTCGGTGGTGTGGCAGTAGTCGATGAAGATCAGGTCGGGCGAGTCTTTGAAGAGGGGGCGGAGGTCGAGGAAGTCGGATCGGGACTTGAGGGACTCACGCTTTTCCAGCTCGGCGCCGACTCGCTCGAAGATGGGGGCGAGCCAGGCGTACTTGGCGGCTTCTTCACGCTCGAAGGGGGTCGGCGACGCCCGGTCGAAGACGGCCGGCTGCCAGGCGAAGAGGGTGCGGAAGCCGTAGCGGGCGGCGAGGGCGTCGACCAGCTCCATGTTGGCCTGATAGGCGTCGACGACGGCGCGGGCGAGGTCGTCGGGGACGACGGCCGGCAGCGCGGGGGTCGGGTCAACGGGGCCGACGACGCGACGGGCGACGGCCTCGGCCGTGCGCCGGAGGGCCGAATCGGCGACGAGCTTGCCGAGGGCTGCGACGGTCGCGCGGGCCGGCGATTGGAGCAAGTTGAACTCGCGAGCGCGGTTGCGCTCGTTGGTCGTCAGCCCGGCCTTCCCTTCCAGCAGCGTCGAGGCCGAATCGTTGACGCCGTCATAGAAGAGGACCACGTCGGGCCGGTAGCCGGCCTGCAGCTCGCGGGCGAGGGCCACGACCTCCTGAGTGCTGACGTAGCCGATCTCCGCAAGGTTGCGAACCTCCACGGCCACTCCCCGGTCGTGGAGATAGCGGGCCAGGAGCGAGGGGATCGTCTCGTCGTCGCGGGCGCCGAATCCCCAAAGGGACGACCCGCCCAGGACGAGCAGCTTCAGCCGCGGCTTGCCGTCCTCCGGCGGCTTCCAGACAGCGCGCCGGCCCTGATCGTCGATGTGGATCGTCGAACCCTGGAACGGCCGCTGGCGGAAGTACGTGTAGGGCTCCCAGCGGTCGGAGAGCGCCTCCAGCTCGCGGCGATGCTGCACCGGCCAGGACTCGCCGCCGTAGCCGTCGCGGATCAACCGAGGATCGACCATCGGCGGCGCGGCGACCATGTCCTTAAGCGCGAAGGCGCCCCGGAGCCCAAGCTCCAGGGCGACGATCAGGGCCAGCGAGAGCCCCAGCAGCAGCCAGCCGTCGCGGAACGCCCGAAGGAGGCGGCGGAGAGTCTGGAATCGCGGTCGGGTCATGACGGAGACGGAGCGAGGGTCATGGATTCGCCCCGGGTTCGGTCCGTCCCATCAACGGCCGGCGCGGCGATGGAGCCAGTCGATCAGCGTCCCGAATTCCGGGGTCATCGACGTATCGGACTGGGTGAGCTCCCTGGCGGCGGCGCCCGGCTCCTCGACGCGGAGCGTGTAGCTCATGGCGTCGCGGGCAGGCCCCGGCGTCTCGCCCGGCGGTCGGCCCGCGCGACAGGCCGCGGCCACGTGCTCGGCCAGGGCGGCGGCGTCGGCCTTGGACAGGTCGGCCGAGTCGACTTCGATGGGCGGACGGCGGATCCCCGCCGCCAGCCCGCCGTGGGTTTGCAGGATGATCTTCATGGTCGCGTCATCCTCGAACGGCCGGGGCTGCTCGTCGCTGCGAGTATAGCGGAGCCCCGGCGCGATGTCACCGTGTCGCCGCGGCCGGCTTCCGAGCCTTCGTCGCCGCCACTTCCTTCGTCAACGACTTCACCTGGCTCGACAGCACTTCGATCTGCTTCTTGAGGGCGGCCAGAGCGTCGTCGTCCCTTGGAGCGACGGCGCGGGCGCGAACGTGGCCGTTCGGGCTCGGGACGGCCGACGAGGCGGCCACGCGGATCCCCACCTGGTTCCAGGCGTCGGCCACCGCCTGCTCGGCCGGCGTGCCGTAGAGGCTCCGCGCCTGCATGACGGTCGTGTTGGCGAAGTCCTGGAACTGGGTGGTCGGGCTCGACGCCTTGAGCGACTCGTACCAGATGTGTCCGGGCGCCTCCCAGGCGCGGCCGCCGATGTTGGTCGCGGCGAGGAAGAAGGCCTTGTTCGGAATCCCGGAGTTGATGTGCACGCCGCCGAAGTCGCCCGCCTCGGTGTCGGGGAGCCGGACGAACTTCCGGATGTGATCGGGCTGGGGGTCCTTGCCGAGCAACGCGTTGTCGTAGGCCGTCCCCGGCGCCTTCATCGAGCGCAGGGCGTCGGCGTCGATCCCGGGGGTGAAGATCTCGGCCCCGATCAGCCAGTCGGCCTCGTCGGCCGTCTGGTTCAGCGACCATTGCTTGACCAGCGAGCCGAAGACGTCCGAAATCGATTCGTTCAGCGCGCCGGACTCAATGTGGTATTCCAGCCCGGAGGCGTTCTCCGTGACGCCATGGGTCAGCTCGTGGGCGATGACGTCCAGCGAGCCGGTGAAGTCGGTGAAGATCTCGCCGTCGCCGTCGCCGAAAATCATCTCGCGGCCGTCCCAGAAGGCGTTGTTGTAGTTCACCCCCCGATGGACGTACCCGTCGAGCCGCATCCCCCGGTCGTCGATCGAGTCGCGGTCGAGCACGTCCTTGTAGAACTCGCGGGTCTTGCCCAGGCCGTCGAAGGCCCGATTCACCGACTCGTCGGTCGATTCCGGCCCGTCCTCCGTCCTCCTCACCACAGCGCGCGAAAGGACGACGCCGTTCTGGCAGTCGAAGACCGTGCGGCGGCCGGCCCCGAGAGCGGAAACGACCCCCATGACGCCCACCAACGACCGTTCGCCGCGGAGCCGGGCCGTGGAGAGCATGGTCTCCAGCGCAGCCTGGCGAATCGCCGGGTCCTTACTCTCCAGGAGCTTCTCCAGGATGTGAGGCGGCATAATGCAGTTGAGACAACGATGCTTCGCGGAGTTCATGACGAGTCCTCTCATGGGTGAGCGACCCGAGGCCCAAGACGCCGCCCATCGACAAGACGAGCCGCGCCTCGTGAAGAAGGGATCTATGATGTTTACGCAAAGCACCTCGCCATATTAATAATCGAGCCATTTCAAGCACATGTTGACGCCGTCCTTCATAGATAAGCGGCGATCTCGCCTGGGTCGAGCCTTGTCGAGGGGAATGGGCGCGGGCTAACGTGGAGGGGCGTTGGTTCCTTCCTCACGATTCGACCCCGCACTGAGCCCCCCTGATGCTCGAACCTCCCGCCGATGCGAGCCTCCGCGGCCTGCGCTGCGCCGTCGTCGGCGCGACGTCCGGCATCGGCCGCGCGACGGCCCTGGCGCTGGCCCACGCGGGGGCCGACGTGATCGTCCACGGCCGCAAGCTGGACGCGGCCGTGAAGGTGGTGCAGGAGATCGAGGGCCGGGGCGTGCGCGTGGCTTCGATCCTGGCCGACCTCCGCTCGCGCGAGCAGGGGGATCGCCTGGTCGCCAACGCCTGGAAGCTCTGGAGCGGCCTGGACGCCTGGATCCACTTCGCCGGCGCCGACGTGCTGACGGGCGACGGCCCCGGCCTGTCGTTCGAAGCGAAGCTGGACCTGCTGTGGGAGGTCGACGTCGTCGCCGCGATCCGCCTCTGCCGCGACGTCGGCCGGCGGATGGTCGCGGAGGGGGGCGGGTCGATTGTCACGATGGGTTGGGATCAGGCCGAGACCGGCATGGAGGGGGAATCCGGCGAGCTCTTCAGCGCGATCAAGGGGGCCGTCATGGCGTTCACCCGCAGCCTGGCGTTGAGCCTGGCCCCGAGCGTCCGGGTCAACGCGGTCGCCCCCGGCTGGATCCGCACCGCCTGGGGCGAGACCGCCCCCGCCGAATGGCAGGACCGAGTTCTCCGCGAGACCCCCCTGCACCGCTGGGGAGAGCCCGAGGACGTCGCCAACGCCGCCGCCTTCCTCGTCGGCCCCGCTTCGAGCTTCCTCACCGGCCAGATCCTCCGCGTCAACGGCGGCGCGATCCGATGAATGGAGAATTCTGAGATGATTCGCAATCCCCTGAAGACCTGGCTGTTCCTCACCGTTCTGCTGGGCGTCGCCGGCGCGTCGCGGGGGGAATCAGGAGGGCGCGAGGCGATCGAGATCGGGTCGAGGCGCGAGCCGTTCGTCGACGGCCTGCTGATCGATTCGATGGACGGCGTCGCCTTGCGGCTGCAACGGCCCGTGGACCGGGGGCCGGCCTTCGCATTCGACGAACCGTGGGAAGGGCCGTTCAGCGGCTACGTCACAATCCTCCACGCCGGCCCGAAATTCCAGGCGTACTACCGGGGCTCCATAAGCGGCGGCAAGAAGGACACCGGCGACCATCAGGTCGTCTGCTACGCCGAGTCCGACGACGGCGTCCGCTGGACCAAGCCCGCGCTGCCGCTCTTCCCGCGTGACGGCCGGGCGACGACCAACATCGTGCTCGCCGACGTCCCGCCCGACACCCACAACTTCGCCCCGATGATCGACTCGAGGCCGGGCGTCGACCCCGCCGAGCGATACAAGGCGCTCGGCGGCTACAACGAGCCGGGCCTGAACGCCTACGTCTCGGCCGACGGCGTCCATTGGAAGAAATGGCGGGACGCCCCCGTCTTCACCCGGGCGGACGCCGGCTCCCAGGGGGCCGGCAAGGGGTTCCTCTTCGACTCCCAGAACGTCTCCTTCTGGTCGCCCGCCGAGGGGAAATACCTCCTCTTCTACCGCGTCTACAAGGACGGCAAGCGGCGGATCGCCCGCGCCGAGAGCGACGACTACGCCTCGTGGAAGTCCCCCACGCTGATGGAGTACCGCCGCAAAGACGGCAGCCCGGCGCCCGTCGAGCAGCTCTACACCAGCCAGACGCACCCCTACTTCCGCGCCCCGCACATCTACATCGCGACGGCCGCGCGGTTCATGCTGGGGAGACGGGCCATCACGCCCGAGCAGGCCGCCGCGATCCACGTCGACCCGAACTACTTCAACGACTCGTCCGACGCCGTGCTCATGACCAGCCGCGGCGGCGGCGTGTACGACCGCACGTTCATGGAAGCGTTCGTCGCGCCGGGCATCGGCGCGGAGAACTGGACCTCGCGGACGAACTACCCCGCGCTGAACGTGGTGCAGACCGGCCCGAACGAGATGTCGCTCTACGTGAACCAGAACTACGGCCAGCCGACCTCCCACCTGCGACGCTACAGCCTCCGGCTCGACGGCTTCGCCTCCGTCCACGCCGACTACGACGGCGGCGAGATGCGGACCAGGCCCCTGCGGTTCCAGGGCTCGCAACTGCTGCTGAACTTCGCGACCTCGGCGGCCGGGGGCGTGAAGGTCGAGATCCAGGACGAGAACGGGTCCCCGATCCCCGGCTTCGCCCTGTCCGACTGCCGCGAGCTGATCGGCAACGACGTCGACCGCCCCGCGACCTTCGCCGGCGGCGACCTCCAATCCCTCGCCGGCCGGGTCGTCCGGCTCCGCTTCGTGCTGAAGGACGCCGACCTCTACGCGCTGCGGTTCGCACCGAAATGAGGGATGTGGAACATGAGCAAGTTCGAAATGGTCCTCGCAGTGGTGGCGTTCGTCATCTTCGGCCTGTCAGTGACGGGGTACGCGAGGTTCGCCAGAAAGCATTATTCAGCGTATTTGCCAGCAGGCCACCGAATAAAAGGGTATATCTTTGCATCCATAATATTAGATATAGTTATATTTATTTCTACTTATGTAGCCATGTTCCATGGAGACAAAAGCCTCAAAACCATTTGTTTTCTTTTGATCGTCAACTACATTTGCCTCATCCAGTTCACGTCGGTCCAACGTATAGTCCTAGCTTATGTCTTCGGAGGACAGGCAGTCATTGAGCTCGCGAGGAGGATGACTGCACAAAAAAACCAAGGTGAATTGGACATCGAGGAGATCAACCCGCCTTAAGGCCCTCTGCCCTGGGCTCAGGCGGGCTGATCTAGCGGACGATGTCCCGTCACGGCGGTTTGAGCGGCGGGCCGCCCGATGCCCGGCTCACCGCGGCCTACTTCGCGTCGCCGGGAGCCTTTGCCAGCAGCTTGTTGACCCGCAGCCACTCCTCGAGGCGGTCCAGGTAGTGGTCGGCCCCGCCCCCCTTGTTGCCGAAGCCGTGCGCCCCCATCTGGAAGACGTGCAGCTCCGCCGAGCCCTTCGCCTGGCGGTAGGCGGTGAAGAGGTCCACGCTCTTGCCGACGAAGTTGGCGTCGTCGGCCGCGACGGCCAGGAAGAGGGGCGGCGGAGGGTCGGGGATGTTCCTGTCCTCGCGGGCCCCGTAGATGAGCGCCGCGAAGTCCGGCCGGGTCTCCGCCGGCCCGAAGAGGGCGTCCGACGTGACCATGCCGCCGGCCGAGTAGCCGATCATGCCCACCCGGTCGGGCCGATAGCCGTACTCGCCGGCCTTCGCGCGCACGAGCCGGACAGCCTGCCGACCGTCCTCGCCGGCCATCTTGACGACCTCTTCTCGGGTCGCGGCGTTGGAGCCTTCGTGGGTGAGCCGATACTTCAGGACGAAGGCGTCCACGCCCATGGCGTTGAGCCTCCTGGCGACGTCCACGCCCTCATAGCTCATCATCAGGGCCCGGAACCCGCCCCCCGGCGCGACGACCATGGCCGTGCCGACGGCCTTGTCCTTCGGGGCCGGATACGCGAGCAGCACCGGCCGCACGACGTCGGAGACGATCGGCATGCCGTTCGGCCGGGTGACCAACTTCTCCTGCCAGTCCCACTTCTCCGAACCCGGGGCCGTTCCCGCGTAGAGGGGGATTTCGGGCGGCGACGCCGAGCCCGACGTCTGGGCGCTCGTCGCCGAAGTCCACGCGATCGCGATCGCGGCCAGGCAGATCGTTCTGTTCATCGTCGGCTCCTTTGGGATCAAGACTTGTACGACGCCACCACCTGTTGCGCCGTCGGCGGGAGGGCGTGGAACTCGCTGCGTGCGAATCCGGCGCGGGCGAAGACGTCCTGATATTCGGCGAAGGTGTAGGCGTCGCCGCGGGGCGTGGTCGCCAGCATCACCAGCGCGAATCCGGCCGTCGCCGGGGGCGTGACGCGATCGGGCTCGGGGATGAAGTCCAGCGTCAGGGCGCGGCCCCCCGGTGCGAGCGCCTCGTGGGCCTTTACCGCGAGCCGTTCGCACGTCGGGACGTCGAAGTGGTGCAGGAAGTTGGTCAGCAGCACGACGTCGTAGGGGCCGCCCCAGTCCACGTCGAAGGCGCTCCCCGGCAGCAGGGCGTACCGATCCGCCACGCCCGCGCGATCGGCGTTCTCCTGCGCGACGGCCAGCACGTTGCGCCAATCCAGGGCCGTGACGTGCGCCCGGGGGTTGCGCTCGGCGATCGTGATGCCGAAGACCCCGTGGCCGGCGGCGACGTCCAGCACGCGCAGCGGTCGGTCGGGATCGCTGCCGACGAGGTTCGCGAGCAACTGGGCGGGCATGCGCATGAGCGGGGCCATCGCCCGGGCGAACTCCACCCAGACCGGGTTGTCGTCGGAGACGGTCCCCTCGCCGGAGAGCGCCGTCCCGCCCTTCTTCGCAGCCTCCGTGAGCCGGGAGAAGCTCTCCCGCAGGTCGGGCAAGAGCAGGAACCGCGTCGCGTCCCCCACGTAGGCGGGCGACTTGCGGTCGAGGAAGACCTTCGAGTCCGGGGTCAGCTCGTAAACGTCGCCCTGCTTGATGAGGAATCCGATGATGACGAGGTAGTCCGCCAGAATACGGACGCCCCGCGATGAGGCGCCGCAGGCCACCGCCAGCTCGGCCGCGGTCCGTGGACCGGCGCCCAGGTGCGTGAAGAGGTCCAGATCCACCGCCGCCCGGAGGGCCTCGGTACGCTGGTAGGCGCTGATGGTCTCGAAGAACAGAGCCGGAGAGGGACCTTGGGTCGACATCGTGTTCTTGGCTCGCGAGTCTTTGGAGATCCTGAGTACGGCCGGGACCGATTATACGCCGCGGGCGGGACGCCGCAGCCCGATCGGCCGGCCGGCGATGCCAGGCTACACGCCGATCCCCGGCAGCCAGCGGCGGGCGTTCTCGCGGAAGAGTTTTCGGAGGACGGCCTCCGGGAGGCCGAGGCCTTTGGTCGGCCGGCCTTCGTAGGTCATCTCGGCGTCGCCGGCGTAGAAGGCGACGTCCTGATCGTGGCGGGCTAATAGGGCCTTCGCGCCGGCTTCCGGGTCGGCGTCGCGCAGGCCGTAGTCGGTCGCGTAGAGGATGCGGTCCTGATACTTCGTGAGGAAGGCGACGGCCTTATCGCGATCGCCGCGGGCGAAGTAGCGGGTGCGGGCGGCGGTGTCGACGGCCAGGTTGGGATACGAGTCGAGACGACGGGCCAGGGCGTCCAGGTGGTCCTCGTCGCTCCCAAGGTGGCAGCCGACGACCCGGAGCTTCGGGAATCGGGCCAGCACGCGGTCGCGGGCGTTGAGGATCGCCTCCTTGGGCGGGGTCCCCTTGCCCAGCATGTGCCATTGGGGGTTCTTCGAGTAGTAGGGGAACTCGGGGTTCTTCTCGTCGAGCGGCAGCCAGGCCCCGTCGGGCTCGGCCAGGTGGGCGACCAGCGTCTTGCCGGCTTTCTCGATGGCCTCGTAGATCGGCGTCAGGCTGGGGTCGTCGGGCAAGAGGTAGGCCCCCGACTTGCCTCGGATCGCCATGCCGATGTTCTTCCAGATCTTGACCCCGATCGCGCCGTCGTCGAACGTCTTGAGCAGGCGGGCGATCGTCCGATCGGCGAAGCCCGCTTGCTCGAACCCGCGCGCGTCGAAGCTCGAAGCCCAGGCCACCCGGCCGCCGCTCGCCCGGGAGCATGCGAGCGTCGAGGCCAGCTTCGATTCCAGGTCGAAAGGCTCGTCCCCCGCGACGGGGCAGACGACCAGGTCGAGGCCGCTCCACCCCGACGCCTTGAGGCTGGCGAACACCGCCGGGGCGTCGCGATGGATGTGGAAGTGCGAGTCGATCCGCTCGAAGCCCTCCATCCGGGCCCCGAAGGCCGACCGCAGGAAGAAGGGAGCCGGGGCCAGTCGGAGCACGTCTCTGCGCGTCAGCATGGTCCGCCTCGATTTCGGAGCCTCGTCCAAACCGTCAGGAAGCCCAAGACTAAGCGTCGAGCGCGGCCGGGTCGAGGACGTTCTCTCCCGAAGACGCGGAGAGCATCGCCGTTCTGCGATCCGGAAGACCTCGGTATCGTATCCGCCAGCTACAGCGGTTTACTCTGCTATGGCATGCACTTGAGCGGCGGGTGAGCGGGTGGCCCGGGCAGCCCGCCCGGGCGTCGCAAGCCTGGGACCGAGGACGTCCGGGCGGGCCGCCCGGACCACCCGTCGCCAGGCCCTTAGCCAGCCTGCAGCCCATCAGTAAACCGCTGTAACCCAAAGGCCGAACGCCGCACGGAGTCCGCCGGCATGATGAACAACCGAATCGAAGGACCGGTCGAAACCTGGCGCGGGATTGACCCGGAGTGGCGGGATTGCGGCGGGCTGAGCTACAACAACCTCCTCGTTCGCGCCCCGTGCGGCGAGGTCGTCCAGGCGCTCCTCGAAGATCGAGAGATGCCGAAGCGAGTCGCCGATTTGCTCATGGGGCCTCCGGTTGAGATCCGCCAACCCAAAAGCGTGCTGTTCGCCTACCAGTTCCAAGGGCACGAGTGGACCCAGATCGAGGACGGGCGGTACGTCGCCCTGGACTCCGAGATCGCCCAACGCCTAAGCCGACGGCTGAACGCCCAGGCGTTCATCTACGGATGTGAGGACGTTGCGTCCGCACGTTACTACGAAATCTACGAACGCGGGGAACTGATGGAGTCATTCAGTTGGCTCCACGACAACCCGATCTATCAGGGGGATGTGGGGGAAGAAGATCTGCGCAGGAAGCGAGTCGAAGGTTGGCAGGTCTCCAACGACCACACCTTCGAGTTCTTCACCCGACGCGGCGCGGAGTTGGACGTCGAGTCTCCCAAGGCGTGTTACGACCGCCTGGATCGGGTCGTGGCCGAGTTGGGAATGTTCGTCGCCTCGAGCCCGTTCTGGCTCAACGAGAAGCCTGGGCGCGTCGAGCGCCCGCAGCACTACGATTTCGAGCCGTTCGCCGAAGCCAAGGTCTTGTACCGCATCGACGCGGATCTTCCGCACAGGCGATGACGATGAGGACGGATTGCCCCTCGACTTCAGCGACCACCGACCCGGCGCAAACCCTCGTCGAACGCTGGGGTCTTGATTGGTCCATCCGCCGGATTCGCAGACCCGTTGCCGATGGGCTTCAGCGAGTGGATCGACGCGGTCGGCAGCCAGATATCCTTCTCCTCGCCCGGCGCCGGCCGACCGATGCCGACGTTGCGAAAGAAGCGGGACACGAACGGCGCGCGAGCCAGGGGCGTCTTTCGGGTGATGGTCTGCTTCGATTCCGTCACCTTCAGACTGACGCCCCCCGGACTGACCCGGGTGACGACGCCCTCGTAAGTCGCGACGGTCTCATTCCGGCCGACCGTCACCGCGTTCATCTCGACCCGACAGCGCTCGCCCACCTTCGGCGTCTCCCCCGCCCAACCAACCCCCGCCAGCAACGCCCAGGCCGACGCCGAAAGCCCGATAATGGACCGGATACGCATGATCGCCTCCGACGGATGGGATCGATGGGAACGGGACGTGAATACGGTCGACGTGAATCGTCGCGGTGTACCACGATCCTCGCTCGGCGTCGATGCGAGATCGGGTGGGAGCGGCCTCAACAGTCATATCCGAAAACGGTCTTCCCCCCTCGCGGAGGAAGACAGATCGCGCAGCGATCAGATGAGGGGACGCCCGCCAAGAAGTTCTCAGTTGCCAGTTCTCTGTTCTCAGCCAGATCCTCACTGACAACTGGCAACCGACAACTCCTGAGCGGCCACCTTCCCCCGCGAGTGGGGAAGGCCGTTATGACGACGGCCCTCCGATCAGTGCTTCTCCAGAAATCTCAACCCGCGTCGTTCATCGGCGACGGCCGGCGTCAGCTTGCCGGTTCGGCCCTTCCCCGGGATGGAGCCGTCGCGGGCGATGAGGAACTGGCCGGCGCCGAGCGGCAGGATGCCGTATGAGGCGTCGAACTCAAAGCGTTCAACCTTCGTCAGCGAAGGGTCGGCCTTGAGGAGGATGGGAGGCTTCGCGGGCGCGGCGTCGGTCTTCGCTTTTCCGTAGCAGCCGAACCACCAGGAGCCGTCGGCGAAGGCGGCGGTCTGGATTCCCAGTTGGGTGTGGCCGCCGGCGAGGGCGTGCTTCTTCAGGAAGTGGAAGTCGGCGTCGTACTCGTAGACGTAATTTTCGTTCACGTCGTCGGGAAGGCCGCCGACGACCAGGAACCGGCCCTCGTGAAAGGCAATCCCCCCCGCGCCGTGGAAGGCCTCGGGCGTTTTGTGCTTCGCCAGGCAGGCGAGGTCGTCGGCGTCGTAGACGTACACCCAGGAATCCGCGTTCCCCTTCGGGTCGTTGAACTTGCCGAGGTTCACCGCGACGAAGAGCTTCCCGTCATGGAAATCGAGGTCGCCGTGATGGGTCGCCACGTCCACCTGCTTGAGCACCTTGCCGCCGAGGTCGGTCTTCACCAGCCTCGTCGTGAAGCTCCAGTAGATCGCCCCCTTGCCGTCGGTGCAGACGCCTTGCAGGTGCTGCGGATAGGTCCCCTCACAGGCCACGGGCAGGAAGTCGAGGCCGGCATCGGCGCTCGCCGGCAGCAGGAAGAGCGTCGTCAGGATGCAGAGAGGCGTTCTCATCGTTGTAAGTGGAACTCCGGTGGAGATGGAGCCTCGCGATTTCCCGTCGGAATCACCCGGGTCGACGACACATTACTTAATGGAGAACCCTGCTCTCTGACAATCCGGCGGTCGGTTTTGAATCGGTCCGAGAACCGCGCACGACGGCGTTTCGGATGGAGCGTCGCGGAGGGGCGGTCTGTTGAGGGGGAAGACCGGCATCGGATACGCATCCGTCCGGCCGACCTGAACGCAGAGCCGATCCCCCCTCATCCGGCCCTTCGGGCCACCTTCCCCCGCGAGGGGGGAAGGCCGTTAGGATCCGGATCGGGCCCGATGTATCCTCTGCGCTCCGACGACCCTCACCCGGCCCTTCGGGCCACCCTCTCCCGGTGGGAGAGGGGACTTCAAGCACCGCCCGCGTTCGCTCAAAAGTGTGCGAGCGAACCCAATCACAAAAGGGTCGCCAAAAACCCAAATCACTATAACAACACGCCTTACGACAGACACAACAAGTCGCCGCCGGCGACGACCGGACCCAATCGAACCCGCCGGGGCGGTCACTCGGCTTCGGGGTCGTCCTCTTCGGCGGTCAGGTCTTGGAGGCGGGTGCGAAGGCGGCCCAGGACGTCGGCGGAGGAGGCGGCGGGGGCGAGGTCGCGGGCCTGCTTGGGGTCGGCCAGGACGTCGTACAGCTCCTCGCGACCGTCGGCGTTGCGGATGTACGAGAAGCCCTCGGCGACCACGCCGGTCATCGGCCCGCGCCAGGCGGGGGGACGGGCCGGGTTGCTGGAGATCTCCTCCTTGATCCGGACCTCCATCAGGGCGGGGGTCGAACCGGGGTCGGCCGAGCCGCGGCGGGCGATCGACTCGCCGGGGAAGGCGGTGGCGTCCAGACCCAAAACGTCGAGCACGGTCGCCGGCAGGTCGCGCAGGCTGACGGCCTCGCCGACCGTCTCCCCTCCGCGTTTGCCATGGGGGAGGAAGACCAGGAGCGGCACGCGGGTCTCCTGGTCGTACAGGCTCCGGCCGTGGCCGACCAGGTCATGCTCGCCGAGTTCCTCGCCGTGGTCGGAGGTCAGAATCACCAGGGTGTCGTCCAGCACGCCGCGGCGGTCCAGCTCGTCGAAGAGGAGGCCGATCTGCTCGTCGAGGTAGGCCAGGCAGTCGTCGTAGGCGTCCCGCGCCAGGGCGACCTGGGCGTCGGTCAGGCTGTTGCGGGAGCGGACGTCCCACTCGCGGATCGCGGCCTCTTCCTCGGGGTTCGCGGGAGGACGGCCGAAGCGGCGGGGAAAGTCGGCGGGGGGGTAGAAGGGGCCGTGGGCGTCGAAGAAGTTCAGGAACGCGAAGAACGGCCGGTCGTCCTCGCCCCGGCGGTCGAGCCAGGTCAGGAACGCGGAATCGACCCGCGAGGCGTCCTTGCGGCGACGCTCGACCACGAACGAATCCGGCAGCGCCCGGACCGCCAGCCGGCCCAGCGAGGTGCACCGCAGGGCCTCCTCCACGGAGACGGCCGTCTGCTCCTCGTAGAAGTCGTCGTAGTGCTGGAAGCCCCGGCCCAGGCCGAACCAGGCGTTGCAGAAGAACGTGTTGGCGATGAACCCGGACGTGGCGTAGCCGTGGGCGCCGAGGTATTCGGCCAGCGTGGGATAGGTCCGGTCCAGCGGCTTCCGCTCGCCGACGTTCAACTCATGCGGCCATCGACCCGTAAACATGCTCGCGTGCGAAGGGAGCGTCCAGGGGGCCGTCGAACGGGCCTGGTCGAACTTCACCGCACGGGCGGCCAGGCGGTTGAGGTTGGGGGTGGTGTCGCGGTCGTAGCCGTAAAGGCTCAGGCTCTCCGCGCGGACGGTGTCCAGCACCAGCAGCAGGACGTTGGGGGTGTTTTTGACGGGCGCGGCGGCGGCCGGGATCGGCCGGCGAGCCAGCAAAACGCCCTGGACGCGGTCCCAGCCGTGCAGGGCGACCGCGACGGCCCCCAGGACCAGCGGGACGAACACCAACGCTCGCTGAACTCGCGCCGGATGGGCCAGGCCCTGGCGGGCGATGGCCGTCCCCACGCCGGCCGCCAGCACGACGGCCGCGTAGCCGTACAGACCCGGGATGGTCAGCAGCAGGGAGAGGCCGCAGAGGAACCCCATCGCCCACAGGGAAAGTCGGCCGGCGCCACGGGGACGCAGCCTGACCGCCAGGGCCAGCACGACGCCAAGCCCCCCGAAGATGACGAGGTTCGACGCCGGGATCATCCAGACGAAATGCCGGCTCATCTGGAACGTCCCGAGCGAGACCCCGCCCGAGACCGCGTTCCGAACCAGCCACTGGGTCAGCTCAAGGGCCCCGGTGAGGAGCCCGAACAGGACCGCCAGCCGCGCCACGCCCATCGGCGACGGCTCCGCCGCGGCCTTGGGCCGCATGTCCGCGTCGTCCATGACTATCCCCCTTCCCCATCCCTGGGAACGGCCTACCCATACCCCATCCGGGCGATCCCGGCAACGCCGATCGACCGCGCAACGGGGCTGGATCACTCGAAAGATCGCTGCGACGGCCGGAAACCGCGCGCTGGGGATTCACAAGTCCTGGAAGCGAGCAATCCTCGTCCAGGATCGTCGAGGGCACGCCTCGCAGCCGGCGCGGAGCGTGAAGGTCTTGAAGAAGTCGCCCACGGGGAGAGCGGGATCCTGCTCCGCCAGGTCGTAAGCGACGTCCCACGACCCAAACGCGGCGGTGAGATGTTGGCTCCGCGACTGGCCGCACAGCCGGCAGGCGTATCGCTCCCGAGGACCCGAATGCCCCTCGACAGCTTCAACCATTCCCTTCAGGCGGGCGAGTTCGGCGCGACAGCCGTGATGATCGGGATCGATGATCTCGGTGACCACGCGGCAGGTCGCGCATTCGAAGGCCAGTGGGCCGACGAAGCGGTCCATCACCCTATTCCTCCCGAGGGGGTCCTCGAGCGTCCGGCCGAGAATCGCCCCGACGTCCGCTCCGCACGCGCAGGCGAGGCTCCAATTCGGTTCGATGCCCTGGGATTGATATTCGTAGGGCTCGAACATCGTCGTCCGGAAACCTCGGATGCAACGCGGCGGCACGGCCCGAATCCGGGCTCGAACTTCCCGCCGATCCATAATCGCCCCTTTCCCGCATCGGCCTTCGGTCGCGATCGCCCCCCTTGAGGACCACCGTAACCGATTTAGGCCGTTCGGAAAAGATTCGATCAGGCGACAGCCTTCGCGCCGTGGACGCCTCGCGCGTCGCCCCGCTCTTCCTGGGCCACTGCACGGCCGATCGCCTCGGCGATGCCGACGGGGTGGACGTCCGGGAAGAGTTTGCGGGCGGAGTCATTCCGGACGACGGTCGGGTTGCGGAGGCCCTCGATCAGGTGGCGGCCGACAGTGAACTTGTTGGGGGTCACCAGCGCCAGCCAGAGGCCGGAGAGCCAGGGCGAGAGGACCGGGACCCGGATCAGGACCCGGTGCAGTCCCTTGCGACGGGCGTATTCCTCGATCAGGCCGCGATAGGCCACCACGTCGGTCCCGCCGATCTCGACGATCCGGCTCTCGCCGGGGGGGAGGTCGAGCGACTTGACGAGGTACGAGACCACGTCGTCGACGGCGATCGGCTGGGTGGGCGTGTCGAGCCACTTCGGGCAGACCATCACCGGCAGGCGATCGGTCAGCGATTTGACCATGTCGTAGGACAGGCTCCCCGGCCCGAGGATCGCCGAGGCCCGCAGCTCGATCGTCTCCACGCCCGACTCGCGGAGGATCTCGCCGACCTCATGGCGGCTCTTCAGGTGGGGCGAGAGGTTCGGGTCGGCGTCGTCCCCCAGGCCGCCGAGATAGATGATCCGGCGCACGCCGGCGGCCTTCGCGGCGTCGCCGAAGTTCCTGGCGGCCTGCCGGTCCTTCTCCTCGAAATCGCCGTCGTTGGCCATCAAATGCACGAGATAATAGGCCGTCTGGACGCCGCGCAAGGGGTCGTCGAGCGAGGCCCGGTCCAGGACGTCCCCGGCGACGACCTCGACGCCCGGGCCGAGTTTCTCGCGGGTTTCCTCGGGTTTGCGGGCCAGGCAGCGGACGCGAAGGCCCCGTCTTTCCAGCGCCGGGACGAGCCGGCCGCCGATATATCCGGTGGCCCCAGCGACGAGGATCGGCCGAGTTGGTTCGGGATTCGCTTGCATCGGAGTCGTCCTCTTCTCAAAGATTGCGGCATCCGTGGTGAAGCGATGAGATCTTTCAGCAAACCCTCTGCCGAAACCGTCCAGAAGTTCCTGGAAGGCCAGGCCAATCTGGATTTCACCTACAACCCCGTCGGCGCCACGGCCGATCCTGCGCCCCCAGCCGACTACGGCCTGAACCACACGCGCCAGCAAATCGGGACCGGCCGCGAGGCTTTCGAGCGCGCCCGCGAGGCCCTCCGGCGCTGGGACCAGTTCCGCATCGGCTGGGCCGAGATCCAGCCCGAGCACGCCCCCATCCGCGAGGGCGAGGTCGTGGCGATCGTCGCCCATCGCCTGGGCTTCTGGTGGCTCAACGCCTGTCGGGTCGTCTACGTCATCGACGAGGACGCCCCCGGCGCGGATTTCGCCCGCTTCGGTTTCGCCTATGGGACGCTGCCGGACCACGTCGGATCGGGCGAGGAGCGGTTCCTCGTCGACTGGGACGCCGAGACCGACGCCGTCTGGTACGACATCGAGGCGTACTCCCGCCCTCACCTGATTCTCACCCGGCTGGGATATCCCTACATGCGATGGTCTCAGCGGGCCTTCGGCCGTGAGTCGGCGGCGGCCATGTTGCGATCGATGAACGACCAGACGGGGGTGGAAGCCTCCTGAACGGGCCGCCCGCTGTTACATTCCGTTACGCGAAACCGGAGCTTTCCCCCTTCAAATCCGGGGTGGTTCCTCCCTACCCTTAATGACGTACGACGGCGGCGCGAGGAGGCGTCGCCGGCCCGTCGTCCCCCTTGTCGCCGTTCAAGGAACCCCCTCATGTCCTCGCCGATCCATCGCCCGACCGATCGCCGGGCCTTCCTCGGCGCCCTCTCCATGGGCGCGGCGTTCTTCACCACCCGCGGGCTCTTCGCCGAGGAGCTGGCGCGCACGCCCGCTCGCACCGAGGGGCCGTTCTACCCGGACAAGCTGCCGCTCGACCAGGACAACGACCTGATCATCCTGGGGGATTCGCTCACCCCCGCCGTGGGCGAGATCTCCCACCTCCACGGCCGGATCCTCGACGCGACCGGCAAGCCGCTGAGCGGCCTCACGATGGAGATCTGGCAGTGCGACGCCAACCAGGTCTACCTCCACACGGCCGACAGCGGCCGCAAGGCCCAGCAGCAGGACAAGAACTTCCAGGGCTTCGGCAAGTTCACGACGGCCTCGACGGGCGAGTACCGCTTCCGGACGATCAAGCCGGTCCCCTACCCCGGCCGCCCCGCCCCGCACATCCACTTCATAATCAAGCGCGGCGACCGCAAGTTGCTGACCTCGCAGATCAACATCGCCGGCCACCCGGGGAACAAGAAGGACGGCGTCGTCCTGGGAGGCATCAGCGTCTTCGACCGTGAACTGCTGATGACCGACTTCAAGCCGATCCCCGACTCCAAGACCGGCGAGCTGACCGCCAAGTTCGACGTGATCCTCGGCCGCACCCCGGACGACCAGGCGCTGCACGCCCTCCGCGACGCCCTCCAGAAGCGCAACGCCTGAGACCCGTCGAATCTCCACAGAACGCGATTCCCGAGGTGAACCCATGAGCAAGCATAAGATCGTCCTGGGCGCAACGGTGCTGGCCGCGGCCCTCGCGGCGGGCGCCCTGGCCCAGCAGGCCCGCGGGCCGAGCGCCAGCAAGGCGCCGGCGACGAAGGAGGCCGACGCCGCCGACCTCGTCAAGCGGATGATGGCCTTCGACAAGAACGCCGACGGCAAGCTGACGAAGGAGGAGATCAGCGACGACCGCCTGCTGAACCTCTTCGCCCGCGCCGACGCCGACAAGGACGGCTCCGTCACCCCAGCCGAGCTGACCAAGCTGGCCGAGGCCGAGCACTCCGACCATCCCGACTTCGACTTCGGCCCACCCCCAGGAGGCCCCGGCGGTCGCCGCGGCCCTCGCCCGCCCGGAGGTCCCGGCGGCGGCCCGCCTCCTCCCGCGCCTCCGCGTTGACGCATCGGCCCAAACCCACCGTATACTGTTCGATGCGATAGTCGAGCGGCATTGAGAGTCCCCTCTCCCCCCGGGAGAGGGTGGCCCGAAGGGCCGGGTGAGGGTCGTCGGAGCGCAGAGGATACGTCGGATCGATCCGGATCCTAACGGCCTTCCCCCCTCGCGGGGGAAGGTGGCCCGAAGAGCCGGATGAGGGGGGATCGGCGTCGCATCGAGAGCCAGCCGCCCGGGTGCCATGGCCACGCTTGCGTGGCCATGCGATCGGCAACGGCTACATTGTCATCCTGCACCGGTTCATAGCCACGCAAGCGTGGCCATGGCACCCAGGCGTTGGATCAAGGGCGATCGGCGGGACGAGCAACCGACGCCGGTCGTCCCCCTCATCAGACCGCCCCCGCGACGCTTGATCCGAAGCGCGACGACCCTCACCCGCCGCTGCGCGGCTGCCCTCTCCCGGGGGGAGAGGGGACCAGACCCCCGCGACCCGGCCCTTGCCGACTGATCGTCCCAATGACCGACTCCCCCCGCCCTCGCGTCCTGTTCGTCACCGGCCGGCTCGCCGAGTTCGCGCTGCGGAAGGTGCTGGACGACCTGGCGCCCCGCGCGGGGATCGAGGCCCAGGTCGCCGTCTTGCCGATCACCGTCGCCGCGCTGATGACCCCGGCGTGGATCGCGAAGCGGCTGGAGACCATCGAGGGGCTCGATCGCGTCATCCTCCCCGGCCATTGCCGGGGCGACCTGGGAGCGGTCGCGGCGAAGGTCCCCGGCGCGAAGGTCGAGGTTGGTCCCGAAGACCTGCGCGACCTCCCCCGCTGGTTCGGCGGCGATCGCGTGGAGGCCGCGGCCGAGCGCTACGGCTCTTATGACATTGAGATCCTCGCCGAGATCAACCACGCCCCCCGCCTCCCCCTCGCCGAACTGCTTCGCCAGGCCCGCGAGTTCGCCGCCCAGGGGGCCGACCTGATCGACGTCGGCTGTGAGCCCGGCGCGCCGTGGGCGGGCGTCGGCGAGGCCGTCCGCGCCCTCCGCGACGAGGGGCTGCGGGTCTCCATCGACAGCTTCGACCCCGACGAGGTCGCCCAGGCCGTCGCCGCGGGCGCGGAACTCGTCCTGAGCGTCAACGCCAGCAACCGCGAGGCCGCGAAGGATTGGGGTGCCGAGGTCGTCGCGATCCCCGACGGCGTCGGCTCGCTCGACGGCCTCGACGAAACCGTCGACGCCCTGGAAATGGCCGGCGTCCGCTATCGGCTCGACCCGATTTTGGAGCCCATCGGCTTCGGCTTCGCGGAATCGCTGGGCCGCTACCTGGAGGCCCGTCGCCGATGGCCTGAGGCCGCCATGATGATGGGCGTGGGGAACCTCACCGAGCTGACCGACGTCGACTCGGCCGGCATCAACGCGCTCCTGATGGGGTTCTGCCAGGAGCAGCGGATCTTCAGCGTCCTCACCACGGCCGTCATCAACTGGGCCCGCTCGTCGGTCCGCGAGTTGGACCTGGCGCGTCGGCTGGCGCGGTTCGCCGTCGCCAACCGGCTGCCCCCCAAGCGGGTCGACCCCGGCCTGGTCATGCTCCGCGACCCCAAGCTGGAACGCTTCGGCCCCGACGATCTCGCCGAACTCCAGCGCCGGATCCGCGACCCCAACTGGCGGATCTTCGCGGAGGACGGCCTGGTCTACGCGCTCAACAACCAGCACTTCCTCAGCGGCGCCGACCCGTTCGCGATCTTCGAGGCGATGGGGGTCTCCGACGCCTCGCACGCCTTTTATCTGGGCTGGGAGATGATGAAGGCGAGAACCGCCTTGACGCTGGGCAAGGCGTATCGCCAGGATCAAGCACTGGCGTGGGGGTTCCTCACCGAGCCGGAGAAGGTCCACCGGCTGCAACGCGGGCCGGTCGGGCGTGCGGTCGGGCCGTCGCCCTCGAAGCCGCCGACGCCGGAGTCGGGACCGGCCTCGACGCCCGAGGAGGACGACCGCGCGTGATCCTGGAAGGTCTGGTCACCACCCTGAGCCCCGAAGGCGAGCTGAACATCGCGCCGATGGGCCCCAAGATCCCGGCCGACCTGAGCATGGGGACGTTCGTCCTGCGCCCTTATAGGACGTCGACGACCTACCGCAACCTGAAGGAGGGGGGCGAAGGGGTCTTCCACGTCGTCGACGACGTCCTGCTGCTGGCCCAGGCGGCGATCGGATCCCCGCTCGTCCCGTCGCCGGAGACCTTCGCGGCGAAGTCCGTCGCCGGCCGGGTGCTCGCGGACGCCTGCCGCTATTACGAGTTTCGAGCGATCGTGGTGGACGACGTGGACGAGCGGACGACCATCCTCGTGGAGACCCTCGCCGAGGGCCGAATCCGCGACTTCCTGGGCCTCAACCGGGCCAAGTCCGCCGTCGTCGAGGCCGCCATCCTGGCGACCCGCACGGCCTTCCTGCCGATCGACGAGATCCTGGCCGAGTATCGCAAGTTCTCGACGATCGTCGACAAGACGGGCGGTCCTCCCGAGCGCCGGGCGCTCGACATGCTGACCGACCACGTCCGCCGCGCGGCCGAATCGAAGGCGTCCGCGTCATGAGGCGGCTGACGATCCGGACGGGGAGCCGGCTGCACTTCGGCCTGCTGGGCTGGGGCCCGCACCTGCGCCGGCAGTTCGGCGGCGTCGGGCTCATGGTGGAGGAGCCTGGGCTGGAGATGTCGGCCGTCCCCGCCGATCGGTTCGAGGCCGTCGGCCCGCTGGCCGATCGCGTCGGCCCTTTGCTGGAGCGGATCGCCGCGCGCTGGGACGGCCCGACGCCGCTGCAACCGGTCCGCGTGGAAGTCCTCAAGACGCCCGACGAGCACGCCGGCTTCGGCGTGGGGACGCAGCTCAGCCTGGCCGTGGCGCGGCTGGTTCTGGAGACGGCCGGCGAGGCGTCCCCCCCGGCCGAGCGTTTGGCGGCGCTCTCGGGGCGCGGGCGGCGGTCGGGCGTGGGTTTGCACGGGTTCGTCCACGGCGGCCTGATCGTCGACGCCGGCCACGCCGCGCCCGACGACCTGCCGCCGATGGTCTCACGGCTGGAGTTCCCCGCCGAGTGGTCGATCCTGATCGTCCGCCCCCCCGCCCCTCCCGGCCGCCACGGCGGCGACGAGGTCGCGGCCTTCGCCGACCTTCCCCCCGTCCCCGAGGCCGTCTCCGGCCGCCTCTGCCGACTTGTCCTGCTCGACCTTCTGGGAGCCGTCGCCGCGCGCGACCTGCCGGCCTTCGGCGAAGCCCTCACGGCGATCCAGCGCGAGGTCGGCGCGGCCTTCGCCCCCGCGCAGGGGGGCGGCGTGTACGCGAGCCCGGAGTCGGAAGCCCTCGTCGCCAAGCTGGGCCGTCTGGGCCTCTTCGGCGCAGGCCAGAGTTCCTGGGGGCCCTCGCTCTACGCCTTCGGGATCCTCTCCGACGCCGAAAAGCAGGCCGTCGCCGCCCGCCTGGGCCTCCCCTCAGAAGCCCTCTTCTGGACCCATGCCCGCAATCAAGGCGCGGTCCTGACCACCGATTCCTGATGACCGCCCAGCGGCCTACGGCTACGATCTAAGGTCGAAATCACGGACTGTGATCGGAGTTCGGGAAGATGATCGTCTTCCCCCCTGGAGGGGGAAGACAGACCGCGAAGCGGTCAGATGAGGGGGACGACCGCCGTCGCACGCGCATCTCAACGAGCGCTCATGAGCGACGCCGATCGTCCCCCTCATCCGGCCCTACGGGCCACCTTCCCCCTCCAGGGGGGAAGGCCGTGATAGTCGCCTCCCCAACCTCCGCGACGGTCTCAACTCCACTTCCGAAGGGATTCCGCATGCGCAAGCTCGTCGCGACGACGGCTCTCGCTCTGACCGCCGGCCTCGCCTCGCTGGCCGCCCCCGCCGCCCGGGCCGACTCCCTGGGCGTCGGCGACGCCGCTCCGAAGCTCGAAGTGAAGGAGTTCGTCAAGGGCGAGCCGATCAAGGCCCTGGAGCCCGGCAGCGTTTACGTCGTCGAGTTCTGGGCGACGTGGTGCGGGCCCTGCCGCGCCACGATCCCGCACCTCACCGAGCTGCAGAAGAAGCACGGCGACGTGAAGTTCGTCGGCGTGAGCATCTGGGAGCAGGACCCGTCGGCCGTCAAGCCGTTCGTCAAGGAGATGGGCGAGAAGATGGACTACCGCGTCGCCATGGACGCCGTCCCCAAGAACGGCGACAAGGACGGCGACCCGGACGACGGCGCCATGGCCAAGAACTGGATGAAGGCCGCCGAGCTGCAGGGCATCCCCACCGCGTTCATCGTCGGCAAGGACCTCAAAATCCTCTGGATCGGCCACCCCGCCGCGCTCGAGGAGCCGCTGGCCCAGGTCGTCGAGGGCAAGTGGGACGTCGAAAAGGCCATCGCCGACGCCAGGAAGGAGAAGGAGGAGGTCGCCAAGCTCGCCAAGTTCATGCCGAAGCTCCAGAAGGCGATGGAGTCCGACGAACCCAGGCAGATCCTCCAGGTCATCGACGAGATGGTCAAGGAAGTCCCCGCGGCCGAGGAGCGCCTCCGCGGCCTGAAGTTCACCACCCTGGTCCACGCCGGCGAATTCGAGAAGGCCCTGGCGCTCGCCAAGACGATCCTCGAAGGCAAGGCCGGTGAGAACGCCCAGACCCTCAGCCTCATCGCCTGGACGATCGTCGATCCCGAGCTGAAGTCCAAGCCCGACGCCAAGCTGATCGCCTTCGCCCTGGAAGCCGCCAAGAAGGCCGACGAGTTGGAGAAGCAGAAGAGCGCCCCCATCGCCGACACCCTCGCCAAGGCCTACTTCGACTCCGGCGAACCCGCCAAGGCCCTCGAGACCCAGAAGCGCGCCATCAACCTCGCCAAGGGGACCGAGATGGAAGACGACGGCTCCCTCAAGGAACGCCTCGAACAGTACCAGAAGGCCGTCGAAGGCAAGAAGAAGGACTGAGCCTCCAGGCCGAACAACGTTCGCCGCTTCAAACTCGAACGCGGCGAGCGGGCCTTCCTCCCGACTTCCTCCGGCCCCGCCGAGGCACCTGCCCCTCCCTTCTCCCCTCGTGGGAGAAGGTGCCCCGAAGGGCGGATGAGGGGGTCGCAACCGTCAGCCGACCTGGGCAAACGATCCATCAATGCTCATAACTATCACTTCCGTCGACAGCATGACTGCGAAGGCGGTGATCGAGTTCACTTGTCGGTACGGCTCCGGTCGCGGTGTCTGGTCTGAAGCAGCCCCTCAACTGGGCCGAGAATATCACGTCGAGATAGACATCGACCAACCGCTCCATATCGGCGTCAACACCAAGGCGACCGACGACGAAGTCCCTCGCATCGAGGACTCTGGCAGCCAGGTCACGCTCGTCGCCAGAATTGAAAGCCTGTTCGATGACGGAGCGGCGAGCTTGCGGCTCGGGGATTCCCTGATTCTCGTCGCGCTTGAAGGAGCCTTCCCGACGATCGGGTCATGGGTGAAGGTTTCTCTTCCGCACATCAAAGTTTATGAGATGCGGCTCTAATCGAAGGGAGGCGGCGAGCGAGTTGCCACCGACTTCCCGTGAACGCCGACAGTCGTCTTGGTCCCCCTCATCCGGCCCTCCGGGCCACCTTCTCCCACCAGGGGAGAAGGGAGGTTAAGGTAGGGCTTCGCATCGAGGTTCGATCGAACACCCCTGCAAGCCGCCGAGGAGCCTCCGGATGAACCCTGACGAGAACCTCTCCCGCCGCGAGTTCCTGGCCGCCTCCTCGATCGCCCTCGGCGCGGCGGCGGCCGTGGGGTCGAAAGCTTCGGCAGCGGCGGCGGCTGAGCCGGCGAAGCTCGCGTTGCACGGCGGCGCGAAGGCGGTCGTCGAGCGGCTGCCGAAGCTCGTCCGCTGGGGGGGGCCCGAGAAGGGGCGGCTCGACGCGATGCTCGGGCAGGACACGCTCTTCTACTGGAAGGGCCCCCAGACCACCCTGCTGCTCGACCGCTTCCGGAAGATCTGCCCCCTGCCCCAGGCGATGTCCTGTTCGTCCGGGACGGCGGCGCTCCACATCGCCGTGGCCGCCGCGGGGATCGCGCCGGGGGACGAGGTGATCACCAGCCCGATCACCGACATCGGCACGGTGATCGGCGTCCTGTTCCAGCAGGCCGTCCCCGTCTTCGCCGACCTCGGCCGCAACACGTACAACCTCGACCCCGCCGACGTGGAGCGGCGGATCACGCCCAGGACGAAGGCGATCATCGCCGTCCACCTCGCCGGCAACCCCTGCGACCTCGACGCCCTGAAGTCGATCGCGGCCCGCCACAAGCTCGTCCTGATCGAGGACTGCGCCCAGGCCTGGGGAGCGCTCCGGGGCGGGAAGCCGATCGGCACCGAGGGGGACGTCGCCTGCTTCTCGCTCCAGAACTCCAAGCACGTCACCTGCGGCGACGGCGGCGTGGTCGCGTCGGGCGACCCGGCGATCGGGAGGAAGCTCCAGCAGTTCGGCGATAAGGGGATGGACCGCCTGGGCAAGGGCGGACTCTTCGAAACTTTCGCCACCAACTACCGGATGAGCGAGCCCCAGGCCGCCGTCGCCGCTGCGCAGATGGAGCGCGTGGAGTCGATCGTCGAGACCCGCAGCCGGCTGGGCCGCCTCCTCAGCGACGAGTTGGCCGGCGTCAAGGGCGTCGAGCTTCCCCGGATCCGCGACGAAGACCGTTGCTCATTCTGGTTCTACATGCTGCGCGTCCGGCCGGAGGCGCTCCGCTGCGACCGGACCGAGTTCGTCAAGGCGATCGCCGCCGAGGGCGCGCCGGCCTCGGAGGGCTACATCCCCGTGCCGCTCTACGGCAACCCGGTCTTCCAGAACCACGGCTTCTTCGCCGGCCGATGGCCCCTCAAGGAGATGGGCCTGACCGATATGGACTACACCAAGGTCTCCTGCCCCGAGGCCGAGTCGATCCTCAAGACGTGCTTCCGCCTGACGATCCACGAGGGGATGACCGAATCCTACGTCCGCAGCATGGCCGCCGCCGTCCGCAAGGTCGCCGATCATTACGCCTCGTGAATCGTGAACCGAGCCGGATCAGCCCTCATCCCTCATTGGGCTTTTCCGGCTTGGCGGTCCGGCTCGCCTGCTCGCCGCTCGACTTCTTGACCTCGTCGTCGCCGATCCCCGCTTCGAGCTTCTTCCGCGCGAGGTCGTTGGGGTCAAGGTAGCGCGTCGGGTTGAGGGCCATATCGTCGCTGTAGCCGCGGGGCTCCGCCGATCCCAGGCGGCGATAGACGATCCGGCATTCCTTGATCTTGGTAACATCGGACTGGCTGCGGCTGGCAGTCCTGCCCAATTTTGCAACGTTCAGGAAATCGGCCGGCGCCTGCGGGCTGATCTCGGCCGTCTTGGACCCTTCGATCTTGAGCGTGCGCGAGCCGGCGTCCACCTCCTCGGCGCGGACGATCTCGTGCCCCTCAGGGAACTGCTTGTCCATCAACTTCTCGGCCCGCCGCCGATAGTGGGTCGGCCATCGATTCGTGTTCTCGGGCATGCCGACCACGCCGAAGTCCTTATCCTGATAGACGTACCGAACGCTGCCGTCGCTAGCGCATCCCGAGATCAGGCCGACCGATATCGCTGCGAAGGAGATCGAGGCGCGCATGGTATCCTCCCATGGCGGTGCGGATCATCCCTGAGGCGCACTGTCATATCGTGAAAAGAGAGCCCCACGCCGAAAAGCGCGGAGCCTGGTCGATCGTAAGATTCGAGGTGCTCGTCAGAGGTGACGCGAAGGAATCGGCAAAACGCATGCCGACTCGTTTAATAACATCCTCGAAGATCAAGTTCCCATTCCGACAGGAAAAAGATTCAAATCCTCGCCAGCGTCGGCCGAGCAGCGTTGAAAGGCTCGGCGTCGGGTCGCCTCCCCGAATCTCGGAAAGTGCGGCCCGCACCGTTCTCATCGACTCGCCCCAGCCGAGCCTGAGCGTCGCGACGCCTGCTCCTGCTCTGCTCGACGCGACGCTCGCCCCGACACGCCCCCGTATCATCAGTCGGGCCGCAGCCTCATCCGGCATGTCAAATCGACACCCACAAGAATCTGCACAACCTGCCATTTTGACTTAACCGGCCGACCCACGCACCCAGCGATCATGACACAAAGGTCGTCGTCGCAAGAACTTGCAAATCGCACACCGATTGGCGCGCGACATGCTTTTATCATTTTCGCCGGAAATCACTGAAATCTCGTGACGACATGGGACGACCGTCCGGCCGCCTCGTCCCGCTCAGGGAGGAGACCTGTTAGGAGGGACAGCCATGGCGATCCAACGTTGGGATCCGTTCCGCGAGGCGATCAGCCTTCGGGATGCGATGAACAGCTTGTTCCAGGAGAGTTTCATCCGTCCGTCCAGCTTCGGGGCCCAGGACGATCCGCTCGCCCTGCCGATCGACGTCTCGGAGTCGGAGGATGGATTCGTGGTCAAGGCGTCGCTGCCGGGCGTCAAGCCCGAGGACCTGCAGGTCTCCGTCCGCGGCGACACGCTCTCCATCCGAGGGGAGACCTCGGCCGAGGAGGAGAAGCAGGGCGAACGCTGGCACGTCCGCGAACGCCGCTCCGGCACGTTCCAGCGATCCGTGACGCTGAGCGATCCGGTCGACGCCTCCAGGGCGGAATCGTCGTACGAGCACGGCGTCCTGACGCTCCGCCTACCCAAGGCGGAGGCGGCCAAGCCGCAGCAGATCAAGATCGGCGGGGCGGCCCGACCCCAGGTCGACCGGCAGCCGGCGAAGACCTGAGCCGAGTCGATCCGGCGGCCCTGCGACGAGGCTCTCCGCGTCCTTCATGGAGTCGGCGTCCGCTCGATCAGGTCTCGGACGACGTCCCGCGCCTGGGTCGCGAGGCCGAGATCCATGGAGGAGGCGGAGACGACCATCCACGTCCCATTCGGCTGCGGTACGGCGACGATCGTCACGCTGACGGCGTCGTTGCCGCCGGCCACCAGATAGTCCGCGCCGTCGGCCCCCTTGACGACGACCAGCCCCTGCGACTGCAGGGCCTGGTCGGCGAGGGCCAGGCAGCCCTGGAGCGACGAGGGCTTCACGAACGTCCCATACATCACATACATCAGGGGCCTCCCGGTCCCGGCTTGAATCCGACGGGCGTCGGATGTCGATGTCGACAGCCGACGCCGGCCGACACGCCCCCCATTCTGGCGGTTCCCGAACCGTGGAAACAGGCGTCGCCGGAGAAGCGGCGTTCGGATGCTCAGTTCAACGCACTTTTGGGACAGTCTCTCGATCTTCCCGCTGACGGCGCGTGGCTAGGCGACGCCCCCTTCGGATCCTTTCCAGCTCACGACGTCGGCAAGGCTGCCGCGGCTCGCTCGATCCGCCGCCAGACCGATGCACGAATACACAACCGTATATAACACCAGCATCAGCAGTATGAGGAGAAAGGGGAGCTTGGCGTCCTGTTTTTCGTAAACCCCGCCGTAGTCGAGCACGTTCCAGCCGCAGAGCGCGAACAGCAGCCAGATCATAAAGTTCAGTGAAGTCGCCAGGCCGAGCCAGAGGCCGTATCGTTTCCCAGCCAGCGTCTTGAAGCCGCACCAAAGGGGCGGGGCGTCGAAGCAGAGAAAGGCGACGAGCAGATCTCGCACAAAATCACCGGGATGTTTTGGTTTGACGAATCCCGCGAGATAGACGAGGTAATAGATCGCGCCGATTCCGCTGGTCACGAAGCCCAAAAGCAAAAGCGCCGCGCCCGCTTCTCGGACGCGTTCCGGCCGCAAGCACCACTGTCGCATCCGTTCGACGAGGCCCAGGGGTCGAGCCCGGATCGGTTCGTACGCGAGGAAGCGCCGCAGGTCGTCGGCCATCTCGCGAGCGGATGGGTATCGGTTGCCAGGCTCCCTCGCCATCGCCTTGAGGACCAGGGTCTCCAGGTCGACCGGAATCGAGGGATCGATCGACCTGGGCGGCTGGAGCGTCCCCTGGATGATCTTTCGCAGCAGATCCTTTCGGTCTTCGCCGACGAAGGCGGGCTGAAGGGTCAAGAGTTCGTAGAGCGTCGCTCCCAGGGAATAGACGTCGGTGCGACCGTCCACCAGGACCCGGCTCCCCGACGCCTGCTCTGGGCTCATGTACTTCAAGGTTCCGACCAGGTCGCCGGTCCGGGTCAGATCGCTCTCGCCTTCAAGCCGGGCCATCCCGAAGTCGGTGATCCAGAGATGACCGTGGGCGTCGACGAGCAGGTTCGCCGGCTTGATGTCGCGGTGGATGACCTTGAGGCCGTGAGCGTACGCAAGCGCCTCGGCCGCCTGCAGGCCGAGTTCGGCGACCGTCCGGTCATGGGTGCGAGTCCGGGGCCAGGTTTCGGTGTCTTCCAGGGATTTGCTGGTCCGCGGAGGCGGCGTCGCATCCATCGGATCCGTGGGATCGAGGAGAAGCTCGTCCTCGGTCGCGGCACCGGTCGGCTCGGACCACCCGTTCACCATGGAGCGGGTCGTTTCGCTGACCGTCCCCTCAACCTCCAGACCGCGAAGGATCCTCAACTCGCGGGCGACCTCGGCCAGCGTCCGGCCTTCGATCAATTGCATGGCGAGATAAGGGACGCCCCGGTTGTGGCCGATGGAGTAGATCGGCACGATGTTGGGATGAGTCAGAGCGGCCAACACCCGGGCCTCAAGCTGGAACCTCTGAATCCGGTGAGGGTCGGCGATCGAGCTGGTCGTCAGGACCTTGAGCGCCACGCGACGGTTGAGCGACATTTGCACCGCCTCGTAGACGATCCCCATGCCTCCTCGGCCGATCTCTCTCAGGATCCTGAATTCGTCCTGCTCCAATGTATCCGCGCTGTTGATGACGTCGACGAAGTCTCTCCAAGTCTCACCCCCGTCGGTGGGTTCCCTGAGATCGTTCATCCGGGCGATGGCCGACAGCAATGCGCGCAGTTGTTCGGCGTGTTCGGGACGCTCGCGGATGTAGGCTTCCAGATCCGGGCGCTCGCCCGCCCGAAGTCGATCGGCGAAATCGGCGGCCTCCTCGGCCAGGCTCTGCTCCGACTTCCCGACTTCCTGCTTCTCGTCGCCGACGTTCGGGTCGATCATGGTTCGCGGCTCCCGGAGCCGTCTCCGTCTCGCAGCAAGGCCTGAAGGCGCCGGATGGCGCGAAGGTGTCGCATCTTGACGGCCCCGACCTCAAGACCCAGAGCCGCGGCGATCTCGCCGAAGGGAAGCTCTTCCAGATAGCGCATCACCAGCACCTGGCGGTCGCTCAGCGTCAGCCGCCCCAGCGCGGCGAAGATCTGCTCCCGAGAGTCGTCCTGCATCAGGACCTGGCTGGGGCTCGGGCCGCTGGCCGCCAGCCGATCGACCAGCAGCAGCACCGATTCATCGGGGAGGAGAAGGTCCTCCGACTCCTCGCGGCTGACGGCCCGGGCCTTCGACCACAGGTGACGGCGGTGAGCCTGGACAAGACGCTCCAGGGCGAGGCGACGGAGCCACGGATAGAAGGGGATCGGCTGTTCGCGAAGGTAGTCGGGCAGCTTCCGGCTGGCGTCGACCAGAGCTTCCTGGACGATGTCGGAGGGGTCGAAGCGCTTCGCCAGGCGACGGTCCATGTGGACGGCCACCGCGCGTCGCAGTCGGTCCGAATGAAGCATCAGCAGCCGCTGCAACGCCGCATCGTCGCCGCAGTCGACGAGCCGGAGCAATTCCGCGGTCTCGGAGTCAACTTGCGCCATCGCTCGGTCCCCTCGAATCGATCTTCGATCCGGACGACATGATTCACCCGCGCAAGGCCCTCCGCCCCCAACCTCTCGAATCACCTTGCTACGCATCCGGACAGTTTATGTTTGTTTTAATCTTCCATGAACTCGCAAAATCGGGAATCCGCGTGACTTTTCAGGCGAGGCTGCAGGACTCAACGCAAGGGCCCTGGCAGAAGAGCGACTCGACCCTCCCAGACTGATGGGGGCAACCGTGGGTCGATCGGCCCTAATCCGTTACGAGAAAACAATGTACAACGTGCGACGGTTCCAGATGCCCCTCGACTCGGTGTTCCCCCTCTGCGCGGAGGCTCCCCCAGACGACGCCCTGATCAACTCGTGGGGGATCGGACGAAGATTCGGCAAGAGAAACCCGTTCCATGACCGACCGAAGAGTGACGCGTCCAGCTACGGCGGCCTCTGGTTCCACAATCGGAGCGCCCAGACCGTCTTTCTGGCGCTGGCTTATTTCGAAGAAGGAGCCGCGAGGACCGTCGACGGGAATCCGCATCGTCCCGCCGCTGCGGCCCCAGGCGGCTGGCGCGTCTCCGGCTGGTACGCCGTGCCGCCCGGGCAAACGGTCCAGACGACGACGGACATCCGCAGTCGCTGGTACTATTACTATACGGTCACAGCCGACGGCCACGAGCACCGCGGGTACAAGGCCTTCTTCGTCCACCCCCGCGAGGCCTTCTCCTACAACAACGGCGCCCGCCAGGCCCTGATCCTGCCCACCCAGCACCACAGCCGCGGCTTCGTCCAGAAAGACTTCCGGGAAATCGACACCGGGAATCGCAGCCCATTCTTCATGAACCTGGACTGACCTGAACCCGGCCCCGCCCCTCGGCGCGGGCCGGACCGAGATCCGCCCGCGGCGATCAGCCGCCCGTCCCGGGAGCGTACCCCTTCCACACCCACTCGATGGCGTGCGGCAGGAACTGCTGCTGGGCGTTGCCGACGCTGTGCCTGGCTCCCTGGCAGAACAGGTATTGATACTCATATCCTTTGGCCTTCAGCGCTTTGGCCATGCGATTGTTGGCCTCGACCCAGTCGTGCATTCCGTCGCGCATCACGTTGGGGTTGAGCAGGTCCCCGTCGCCGACGGAGATGAACAGCCGGATGGGCTTCTTGGGGCTGTTGGGGATGAGTTCCTCGTGGAAGCCCCAGGCGCCGCCCGGGTACTTAGGATCGAAGGGCCACGCCTGGTTCACGAACGTGCCCGAGGTCGTCAGCACGCGGTGGTACAGGTCGTTGCGGAACCAGGCCATGATGAGGGCCGCGGAGCCGCCGGAGCTATTGCCCATCGCCGCGCGGCCGTTGGGGTCTTTCGTCAGCTTCACCCCGCAGTGCTTCTCCACGCGCGGCAGCACCTCGGTTTCGATGTACTCGGCGTAGTCGCCGTTCATGTTGTCGTATTCCTTGCCGCGCTCGTGACCCTGGGCATCGCCGCCGCCGTTGCCGATGGAGATGAGGACGATCGGCGGAATCCGTTTCTGCTGGATCAGGTTGTCCAGGATCGTCTTGAAGCCGTTGGCCTGGCCGGGGCCGTCGTGGACCACCATGAACGGTGCCTCGGTCCCGGCCTTGTACTGGGCGGGGACGTAGACGCCGATCTTCCGCTGGTAGTCGATGGGGTGCGTCTCAACGATCAGCGTCTTGGGATTGCTGGGGTCCACCTTGCCGAACTCGTTGCGGGCGATGCCGGGATTGAAGAGCTTCGTCTCCTTGGAGTCGATGACCAACTGTTCCACCTTCCCCTCGGGGACCCCATCGACCTTCTTGCGCTCCGGCGCGGGGGTGTAGTTCGGCCCGACGACGAAGTTGTCGTAGGCGTCGAGCGGGGGGTTCTCCCCTTCCTTCAGCACCTTGAACGGCGGCGCGCCCGGGTCGTCGAACTTCCGCGTCGGCGGCTGCGGCCGCGACTGGGCCGACGCCTCGGAGCATGCGAGAACGGCGATGAGAAACGCCATCAGCGATTTGAACATACCATCCCTCGTGGCTTCTTCTCTTGGAGAGCGTCCGAGACGGCGCCGGAGCGAGCGCCGCGAGTCATCCTATTTACCCGATTTCGCAACGGTCGGCACGACTCCACCCGGTTGGCACGAGTATAATCCGTCGTCAATCGACGCGCTCGATTCCCATTGAGGGGACGCGATGGAGCCAACGCACGCGGACCGTTACGACGAGCTCCTCCAACGGATCGGCGAGACGCTTCAAACCGGCCGCTCCCTGGCGATCCAGGCCGTCCACGCCCACATCCTGGAAACCTACTGACGCGTCGGGCGGCACATCGTCGAGTTCGAGCAAGGCGGCAAGGCCAGGGCCGAGTACGGGGCCGGCCTGATCCCTCGCCTGGCGAAGGACCTGACGCTCCGCCACGGCCGGGGCTTCAGCCGCAGCAACGTGTTCAACATGCGGCAGTTCTATCTCGCCTACCCGAAAGTCCAGACGCTGTCTGGACTTTTCAGTTGGTCCCACGTCGTCGAGCTACTCAAGATCGGCGACCCGCTCGAACGCGGCTTCTATGAGAAGCAAATGGCGCTCGAACGCTGGGGCGTCCGGGAGTTGAAGCGGCAGATGCAAAGCGGCCTGTTCCTCCGGCTCGCGGCGAGCAAGGACAGGGAAGGCGTGCTTCAGCTCTCGTCCCAGGGCCAGATCGTCGAGCAACCCGTCGACCTGCACCGCGAGCCGTACATCTTCGAGTTCCCCAAATCCCCGAGGCCGTCGCCCTCTCCGAGACCGAGCTGGAAACCCGGCTTTGCGACCACCTCCAACAGTTCCTCTTCGAACTCGGCAAGGGCTTCACGTTCGTGGGCCGGCAGTATCGCGTCACGATCAACAACACGCACTACCGCGTCGACCTCGTCTTCTACCATCGAATCCTGCGCTGCTTCGTGCTGATCGACCTGAAAATCGACGACGTGCAACACCATGACATCGGCCAGATGAACCTCTACCTCGGCTACTTCGCAGCCGAGGAAAACGTGGAAGGCGACAACCCGCCCATCGGCATCATTCTGACTCGCAACAAGGACGAACTTCTTGTTCAGTACGCCACGTACGGCATGAACAGCCAGCTTTTCGTCCAGAAGTACCAACTCTACTTGCCGAACCGCGAGGAACTCCGCCGCGAACTGGAACGGACTTTGGCCGGAGACGAGGGATGACGCCGTCCATAATGCGAAGACATCGGGTTGAGCCCCTGCCCGCCAGTAACCGGGCGTCAGGCATCGCCCCGCGTCTCCGGGTACAATCGCCCCGGAGGTCTGCATGGAACGACGCTTTTCGCTGGCTGACGGCATGGTCTTGATGGTCGGGCTCGGCCTGGGGTTGGCTCTGATGAAGGTCGCCGACATGGACCGCGAGCTCGCCAGGAGCTGGTCGAGGCTGACCGGAGACGGCATGCACTGGTCGCTCAAGAACCTGCTGGAGGCGGCCTCGGAGTGGGGACTCTTCCTTGGCCTTCCTCTCGGCGCGGGGCTGACGCCCTTCTGCCTGTACTACCAATCGAGAGGTCGGCCCGGATACGCCGCCTGCCTGATCGCGACTGTGGTCCTCGTCCCGACGCTTGTCCTCAGCGGCCTCCTGGTCGCGCTCAACGGCAAACGGCCGAACGACTACCTGGCATGGCACGCCGTCACCACCCCGCTGATCGGCTCCGCGATCCTCTCAAGCTGGGCGACCCTCCGACTCGTGGGCGTGTGGAACCCCGCGCCGTCGTGGCAAGACCGTCTTGGCCGCGCTCTGGGCGTTCTGTGGATCGCCCTTGGCGCGATGGCCGCTTTCTTGCTGTGCACCCAGTTGGTTTGAGCGGGAGCCGGGCTGGGAGAACCTATCCGATGAAGGCGGTCGTCGAAATTCTGATCCGCGGATATGGCAACAGATGGAAGGTGGCAGAACCGTCCGATGCCGGGGCCAGCCACCTGCAACGGTGTGTCGTCGCCCTAAAAATCGACGGCGACGGCAAGAGCGGCTATCACCTGGTGATGAGCCCCGAGGGCTGTTTCACCGCCGACACCTGGCATGAGACGATCGAGGACGCGAAGGACACGGCCCTCGAGATCTTCGGTATCCCACTGGACGGGTGGACGGAGTGATATCTCCTGCCCCACTCGGCTTCTGAAACGTTTCACCCTAATCCTACGGCAACCGATCTCACCAAGCCTGGGGGCAGGCCGGGCCTGTTACTGCGGAATCTTAGGCGACTCCGTCCGCCCACCACGCCGATGATCGGAACGACTCGGGAATTTCGTCCTCCCACGGGTCGATCCCGCGGCACGCCAGTTCCTCGAACCACCGATCTCGCAGTGTTTCAGGAAGCTGGGCGCCGCACCATGGGCAGAAGCGGATTCGGAGCGAAGAAGTCCCCCCGTCGTGAATCATCAGGCCGTACTCTCGCAGGTGAGCCACGTACTCCACAAGGCAATCCGGGCAGTCGTGACGATCTGGATGTTGGTCACAGACCGCCTCGACGTTCCGCCTCATGTCCTCGCAGCAGTGAATTAACACGTTTTGCTCTCGCACCTCCTGTATGTGCCATAACTTTTTTCAACATCGATCCTCAGGCTGTGGTCTCGCTTCAGCACGCCGAAGACTTCCTGCGTGAGTCAGTGGTCCTCGCCCCAGTAGCGATCGAGTTTGAGCCATCCCTCGGCGTCGAAGCGGAGCGGGCTCGGCTGGACGATGACGCGGGCGCCTGCCTCGCTGGAAACATCCTCCAGCGCTGCGGGCGTGAGGAGGATTCGCGTCATCTCGAGCGTGCTGAAGATCATCGCCGCGCGGACGCCTCGCGGGCCTGACGGGCAGATGGCGAGGGCCAGTTCGAGGGCGTCGCGATCGTTCTCGCAGACGATCGGCCGCATGGCCTGGTTGGGGGTCAGGGCCGAGAGGCAGTTCACGGCCGTCCGCTCCCAGTCTACGGCCTCGTCGAAGCGTCGCGTGATGAACTGGCAGAGGCCCACGCCGATCGCATTGCCGTGGCTCCCCTCGGTGAGCCGGCCGCCGATGATCGTTTGGATTCGCGGCATCCACGGCTTCCACGCCCGGCCCTGGACGTATCCGTACGGCGACCTGCCGATCGTCTTTGTGTGCATCCCCTGTCCCGACTTGTCCTTGCCGAGATAGGCGCAGTAGAGCAGGTCCAACTCCATGACCGGGAGAGACGGCATGAGCGCCTTGGAGCGTTCGAGGGCGGCCGCCTCGATGGCGAAGAAGCCGTCGACCGTCGAGACGGGGACGCCGATGATCTCGGCCGTCTCGTCGGCCCCGTTCTCGACGATTCCCAGGCCCCCCGCGATCTTCAACTCGGCCCCGCCGATGGTGCGCCTGGCGGAGATCTCGATGGCGGCCCCGAGCCCGATGCCGGGGATGTGCTTGTGCATCTCGATCGCCCGCATCTTCGAGATCCCGAGCGCGAGGATCTTGGCGAAGCCGGACTCCAGGCCGTAACAACCCTCGGCGAGCGGCACGGGCCAGTCGATGTCCGTGTGCTCCTTGATCCGGTTGACCAGCAGCACCAGGTCGCACGCCAGCGCGTCTTCCGAGACGTAGACCTCGACGTCGCCCACGTTGGCGATGTGTCGCGTCTGCATGTTCGAGAAGACCCGCGCGCCGACCGCATCTTCAGTAACGCCCCGCGAGGCGGCCATCTCGCGTTCGCCCTCGGCCGTCCCCCCGCCGTGCGTCCCCATCGCGGTGAGGATGCGGACCTCTCGGCAATAAGGTTTGAGGAACGCGACGGCCGTGCGGACCACGGTCTGGATGTCGCGGATCCCTCGGCTAGGCATCGTGAGCCCGACGACTTTCCCGGCCAGGTTCTCGGGGACGGGGAAGATCTTGCGGAGTTCCCGAATCACCGCCGCCGGCACGTCGGCCTCTCGGGGCCTGGCGAACTCCTGCTCCACCACGGCGAAGGGGGGCAGGTCCAGGACGCGCGGGCAAAGATCCAGCTTCATGGGGGTCTTCTCAGTTCAGCCGCCGGGAATCGATTCGTTCGCCCTTCGGATCGAGGGCCTTCGATTCTACCGGAGATGACTTCAACATAACCTCTGGCTCCGACCGAAACGGCCGCGGCCCTTGCCGCCGCGCGAGGCCCGCCGCGGAATCTCGCTCCACGAACGCGCCATCCTGTTTCCCGGCGCGGCCCGGTGCGATTAGGATGTCGCGAAGGCATCCACGAACACGGGAGGTGAACGGTCATGCGTAGCTGGATGGCGTTGATCGGCGTGCTTCTCCTGACGTACCCGGCGGACGCGCAAGACCGGGACACGAAGGTCCGCAACGACCGCGCGTCGTTCGTGGGATCGCGGGAGTGGATCTACAACGACCTGGCCGATGGGGCGAAGGTGGCCAAAGAGGCGGACCGGCCGTTGCTGGTCGTCTTTCGCTGCATCCCGTGTGTGGCCTGCCAGAAGTTCGACGACGACGTGGCTCGCCGCGACCCGATCATCCGCGACCTGCTCGACGAGTTCGTCTGCGTCCGCATCGTCCAGGCCAACGTGGTCGACCTCACGCTCTTCCAGCACGACTTCGACCAGTCGTTCGCCGCCTACCTGATGGCCCCGGACCTGACCATCTACGGCCGCTACGGCACCCGATCGAAGCGCCCGGAATACGAGGACATCTCGCTGGAGGGCCTGCGCAAGGCGATGGAGGCCGCGCTCCGCCTGCACAAACAGGGCGCGGCGGCGAAGGCCTCGCTGGCGGGCAAGCAGGTGAAGCAGGAGCGCTACAAGACGCCCCGCGACTACCCCGCGCTCTCAGGCCGGTACGGGGAGCGGATCGACTACGAGGGGAAGACGGCCCAGAGCTGCATGCACTGCCACCAGATCCGCGAGGCCGAGCGGCTCGTCTACCGGGCGTCTAAGGAGCCCATCCCCGACGCCGTGCTCTTCCCGTATCCCGACCCGGCCGTCCTGGGCCTGAAGATGGACCCGCGGGGCATGGCCCTGGTCGAGCAGGTCGAGCCTGGCTCGATCGCCGAGCGGGCCGGGGTGAAGGTCGGCGACGAGTTCGCGACCCTGGCGGGCCAGCCGATGCTGTCGATCGCCGACATCCAGTGGGTGCTCCACAACACCCCCGACCGCGCGAAGATCCCCGCGACGATCACGCGCGGCGGCAAGACCACGGACGCGACGCTCGACCTCCCCGAAGGATGGCGGCGCGCCGACGTCTCGTGGCGAGTGACCACCTGGGACCTCCGGCGCATGGGGCTGGGCGGCCTGAAGCTGGCGGAGTTGGACGCCGCCGACCGCGAGCGGGCCAAGCTGCCGGCCGACGCCATGGCCCTGCGCGTCGAGCACGTCGGCCAGTATGGCGAGCACGCCGCCGCCAAGAAGGCCGGCTTCCAGAAAGGCGACGTTCTCGTCTCCTTCGACGGCCGAACGGCGAAGTCGTCCGAGACCGACCTCATCGCCCACGCCGTCCAGCAAAAGAAGGCCGGCGACGAGGTGGCTGTCGTCGTCCTCCGCAACGGCGAGCGAATGACGCTGAAACTACCGCTTCAGTAGACGAACCTCACGGCGCCAGGCCAAGGGATCTCGATCGCGAGCGGGAATCGAAGCGACGGTCAACCATACGGTCGAGACCGGCGCTGCACCAACGACAAAGGGCGGCCGCAAGTACGACCCGACGACAAACACCCGCTCAAGAAAGGGACCGGCGACCCCGCGAAAGCCGAGTCCGCCCAGATCTGCTTCGACGCCTGGAAGAAAGCCGAAGCCGGGCCCGCCTACGCCGGCAAGAAGGCCGAACGGAAGGAGAGTTTCGGATACAACGGTTATTCGATCTCACCTACCCGAAAGGCCGAACACCGTCTCGCTCTTCGAGCTGGTCGCACGTCGTCTGAACCGCCGCCTCAATAACTGAACGCGCGACCTCGACCGGCCCAAATCCGCCGGGCGAGCGTCGATCGCCGCCGCGGACGACTGCGCTCCCGCTGCGCGAATCGATCGAAATCGCGTCTTCTATCGCCGCGCCGGCCGCGCGGTCCGATCATCAATCGTTTCGAACAGCGCCTTCAAAATGAGTCGCAAGAAGCTAAACCGCCATCCCTATGACAATCGTAGGTTTAATAAATTAGTATTTATGTGCCGTTTTTTTCTAAAAGAACTATGGAATTCTGATTGCTCGCGCATTAACTTCACAAATCTCTCTCCTTTCGCAGTGAGATGACGTGGACGACGCCGGCCGCGGTCGACTGGATTGCCATCGAACCGATCCGTTCTTGAGGCGGGCGCCGCTCATCGGGGCGCGCATTCGATCGTTCTTGATCCCTTGCCACTCACAGGAGCCTTCCGAACATGTCTTCACGTCGCGGGTTCACCTTGATCGAACTGCTGGTGGTGATCGCCATCATCGCAGTTCTGATCGCTCTCCTGCTGCCCGCCGTCCAGTCGGCCCGCGAGGCGGCTCGCCGGGCGCAGTGCGTCAACAACCTGAAGCAGATGGGGTTGGCCCTCGCCAACGCGGAGTCCGCCACCGGCTCCTACCTCCCCGGATTCGGCCCGTACTACAACCAGACCGTCACCGATCCCAGCAACAGCGGCTGCGGCGGTCGGCCCAACGTGCTGGCCCAGCTTCTGCCCTACATGGAAGGGTCGAACACGTACAACACCTTCAACTTCGAGTGGTGCATCAACCTGTACGGGGCGGGCACTCAGAACGATACGGCCCAGACGCAGATCGTCGCGGCGTTCACCTGTCCGTCGGACGCCAACAACGTGAGGCTTTCGAACCTGGGCTACGCCAATTACGTCGCCAGCCTGGGAGCGACGGCCGCCCAGAACCTCGGCACGGCCGCCACGTCGTGGGAGTCGAACACGGCCCGGGCGGGGATCTTCAACTTCACCCAGGACTCGTCCGCGCCCAACGTCTATCCCGTCTACAAGCGGGGCGTTCCGGTGACCGTGGCGGCGGTGATCGACGGCACGAGCAACACGGCGGTCTTCTCCGAGACCCGTCGCGGCAAGGCTTCCACCACGTCCTCGATCAACGGTTACATCGGCGGGATCATGACCGATGATCTGTCGAACGTCTACATCATCAACAACGGCGACCTGGGGATCGCCCCCAACTGCACGTACGGCATGTCGGGCTATTACACCCGCATCGTCTATCGGGGCCTTCAGTACTACCGCAACCTGCCGATGACCGGGTATTACAGCCACACCCTGACCCCGAACTCCAAGTGGTTCGACTGCGGCGTCTTCGGGTCGGCCTTCAACAACGGCCACATGGCCGCTCGCAGCTACCACTCCGGCGGAGTGAACGTGGGCCTGGCCGACGGCTCGGTCCGCTTCGTCAAGGATTCGATCAGCCTTGCGACCTGGATGGCGGTCGGGACCAAGGCCGGCGGCGAAATCGTCAGCGCCGACGCGCTGTGAGTCGTCGTTGCTGGACTCGGATCGCCGCTCGTTGAATCGAGGACTGGGGGGACGGCGCCTCGCGGGCCGTCTCCCTTCCCTTTGACACATCATCCCCGGACGAACAGGCTCGACATGCGTTTTCATCTCCTTGCCGTTGGCGTTGCTCTTCTGGGACTGGTCGGGATCGGCTGCGACAGCTCGCCCGAGACCGAGCCGGTCACCGAGGCCAATCGATCCGCCCACGCGTTGAGCGACGTCGGCGAGTTGTATCGCCAGTACACGTTCGACAAGAAGAAGCCGCCGACGACGATCGCCGATCTCACGCCTCTGGAATCGCTGGCTCCGCTGGGCCTGAAGGCACTCCAGGACGGCTCCGTGATCGCGCGGGCCGGCGTCGTGATCGAGGACGTTCTGGAAGGCCCCGCGACGAAGGATCCGGCCGACGACGTCCTCGCCTACGCCAAGGAGGTCCCCTCCTCCGGCGGTCCCGTGCTCATGCACAATCGGACCATCCGCGAGATGACGGCGGACGAATTCAAGGCCGCCAAGCTCGCCGGCACTGGCGACATGGCCCCCGGCGCTCCCTCGAAGAAGCACTGACGCCGACTCGACATTGAGGGCTCCAGCACGCAGGCATTCGGAGTCAGTTCATTTTCCCACCGACGGCCAGTCGATTCTCCGCTTGGTTGTAGTCTGCGGTTGGATCCGTGATCAATACGGAGCTTCGATCGGCTCGAACTCCATGTCGTTGAAGTCGTGCAGTTCGGTCTGCTGAGCGATTCCTGATTCGTCCAGCCGGCCGGCGAAGAGTTTGCCGGCGGAGGCCCAGACCAGGCGATGGCGGTCGACGTCGGCCCATTCCCAGTCGGGGGAGGCGATGGTTGTGTTGGGGCGGGCGAGTTGGTGTTCGTCCCAGTAGCAGCCCTTGCCGGGCGGGTGGTCGACTTCCTCGTGGGCGAGTTTGCGGAGCGTCCAGCCGCCGGGGGCGGGCTTCTCGAAGACGCTCAGGATCTTCCATTTGCCGAGCTTTTCGCGACGGACCAGCGTCCAGCCGTCGCGGAGGAGTCGCACGTAATAGACGCCCAGGCATTCGCCGCCGAAATCGGTACGCGGATTGTATTGGGAGTCGCGCCGGACCTCGCGCGAATCTCGAATCGGGGTGTGGCCGGATCCGTCGTTGAGCCAGTATCGGCCGTTGGCGGTGAACAGGCCGCCGCCGTGCCAGCAGTCCCCCTTGGCGAGCAGGGTCACGGCTTTCAGGTACGGCGCCCGTGAGATCGCCGTCCACGATCCCCGGGCCTCGCCGTCCCAATGGCCGTTCATGGCGAAATAGATCAGGTGCTTCCCGTCCGGGGAGAGGTCGGCGCGGCGCTCGTAGATCCGCCCGTGGAGCCACTGGCCGAGTTGGAACTCGTCCGTCGCCCGATCCCAGAGCAGCGTGCAGACCTGCTTCGACGGCCCGCGCCGGATGACGACGCCGAGCGGGGCCTCGCGGGCGAGCAGGACGTGGATACGCGGGGGGAATACGGTCGGCGGCGACATTGCGCGATCCTCCGACGCAGCGAGGATTGGCCGTGCAGGCGAGCGACGACTCGAACGATTACAGCGATTGCACACCCTCGCTTCGAGGGCGATTTCTCGTTGCGCCAATGCATTTCTGCGCCACTTTATTTGATGGAGGACGATCTTTGACAACTCGAGGTTCGGTGTCGTCAGGGCGAGACGACAGGGCGGATGCTCGTGTGAAATGACACGACTCGCTCAACATCACCAACGCCCGCCGGAAGCCGTTTTCCGGATTGAGGGGTGAAATTGGGTGCCATGGCCACGCTGGTGTGGCCATGCGATCGGCGACGGTCGTGCAACCGTCCCACACCGGTTCATGGCCACGCCAGCGTGGCCATGGCACCCAGATTCGTTTTTCTGCGGTGGTGCTGAGCAACGAGTGACCGCGAGAGTGGTCGAACGAAGCCGCCGCTCGAGCCGGACGACCTGGCGTCAACCGGCCTTGTGATTAGGACTTGCGACGATCGGATTCGAGCGCGGCGTCGCGCGAAGAAAGCCAATCGGAGCCAGACTTCTCGTCAGGGAGCCGCGGGCCTGGGGTTCCTGGCGAAGTAGGACTTCAGGAGCGCCCCGCGGTCGGTGAGGGTGGGGCTGGGTTTGGGGTCGTCGGGGTTGGAGGTGTGCTCGAAGCTCCAGCCGGGCCATTCGCGGTAGGCGTGGTAGGCCCAGTCCCAGCCGTACTCCTCCATGATGTCGATGACGTCGCGGAGGTAGTCGCGGGCGCTGCTGCCGGGGGCCCAGCGGATGGCGCTGAATTCGCCGATGTAGATGGGGACGTTGTAGTCGCGCTCGAAGCGGCGGGCGGGCTCCAACGCTCGGCGGAGGTCCTCCTTATCCCAGCGCTTCCCCTCGATCACCCCCGGGTAAGACAGCCCCGTCGGGTTGCCGTGAACCCCCTGGTGGGTGAACTTGTGGGGTAGGTACATGTGGACGCTGTAAACCACGCCGTCGATCCCCGGCAGGGGCTCGAAGTCGTCGAGGCCGTCGGGGCCTCCCCAGGGGGCGGGCTCGACGATGATCGCCTTCTTCTGGTCGATCGCCCGGACGCGCCTGGCGGCTTCGAGAGCCAGCTCGGGCCAGTTGCGGAGGCCGTCCGGGAGCATGCCCAAGACGGGCTCGTTGACGAGGTCGTAACCCCAGACGACGGGGTCGTCGCGGAAGCGTTTGGCGATCTTCTCCCAGACCTTCAGGAAGTGCTCCTGGTGCTCGGCCTTGCGGAACATCCCCATGACGCTTGTGCCCTGTTCGCGGCCGCCGGGAGGAGTGTGCACGTCGATCAGGACGGTGATCCCCTCCTGCCGGCAGACGGGGGTGAGCCGGGCGAGGCGGTCCAGCTCGCCGTCGAGCCAGCGGTCGTACTCGGCGGGCGTCGCCTTGTCGGCCGGGCCGTTGGGGAAGCCTCCCCAGAGGAGCTGCCAGCGGACATGGTTCGCCCCGTACTTGCGGGCCAGGTCGCGGAGGTCGTCGGCGTCGACCTTCGTGCCGATCATCACGCCCCGAAGTCGGCCCGGCCCGTGGCGGGGGTCGGGCTTGGAGGCGCTCGCCGAGGCTACAGCCGGGCGTCGCGGGGGGAGGATCGTCAGGGTCACGTCGTCGAAGGCCACGCGCCCGGTCGTCGCCTCCAGGCCGAGGGTCAGGTCGACCGACGAGGCGTCGTCCGGGACGGCCCGGGTGAAGCCGACGCGGGTCCAGCCGAAGCTGCCGGTATCGACGGGGGCCTGCGGCCACTCGTCGCCGGCCCCGCCCTTCAGGTGGAGCATCACCTTCACGCCGTTGTACGACTTCGGCGGCTTGGCCACGTCGTCGGCCTTCACGTAAGCCTCGACCCGCACCCGGGTGCCGCGGAGCTTCTCGACGGGCAAGCTCCAGCGGACGGACGTTGACCCCGCCCCCGCCGAGGCCGGCCGGTCAACCACCAGCGCCGAGGTCCCCGACCTACCGGCCCCCTTCTCGACCCTCGCCCCGTCCTTCGAGGCCGACGCCCCCTCCAGGGGCTTCGCCTCGTCGAACGACCGGGAGAAGACGGGCCCCGAATCCCCGAGCAAGACCAATGACGCCGCGACCGCCAACGTTCCCAACATGACCATCGCTCCCGCCTCCCGCGACCGTCCGCGGCCGAGGGCCGGCGACCCCGAGGCTATCACGCGCAGGGAGTCGCCGCCACCGGGGAGACTCGGCCCTCCGGGTCGGTTAAGCTCGGCAGACGACGGTCCAGATCTTCCTGCTTCTCACCCCGCCTCAGGAGACCCCCGACGTGGCCGCCATCGCCAAGCCCTCCCGCCGTCGCCGCAGCGCCGCCTGGCTCGCCGCCGGGCTGGCCGCCGCCCTGATCGCAAGCCCCGCTGCCCGCGCCCAGGCCGTCAAGGACGAGCCCAAGGCCAAGGCCGACGCCAAGCCCGCCGCCAAGAAGGCCGCCCGGTATGAGGTCCCGCCGACGTACGCCAACGTCCATTACGGCGACCACGAGCGCCAGGTGCTCGACTTCTTCAAGGCCGACTCGCCGACCCCGACCCCGCTGGTGGTGAACATCCACGGCGGCGGCTGGGTCGCCGGCGACAAGGTGGGCGTGGGGGGCCTGAAGAGGTACCTCGCCAACGGGATCTCGGTCGCCTCGATCAACTACCGGTACATCAAGCAGGCTGAGGAACAAGGGCTCAAGCCGCCGGTGAAGGGTCCTCTGGAAGACGCCGCGCGGGCCATCCAGTTCCTGCGGTCGAAGGCCGGCGAGTGGAACATCGACAAGACGAAGATCGCCGCCACCGGCGGGTCGGCCGGCGCCTGCTCGTCGCTCTGGCTGGCCTTCCACGACGATATGGCCAAGCCCGACAGCCCCGACCCCGTCGCCCGCGAGTCCACCCGGCTGTTCACCGCGGCCGTCAGCGGCGCCCAGACCTCGCTCGAGCCCAAGCAGCTCCGCGAGTGGATCCCCAACATGCGATACGGCGGCCACGCCTTCGGCTTCTCAGGCCCCGGCGGCAACGGCCGCGACAGCCAGTTCCAGAAGTTCTACGACCACCGCGACGAGGTGGCCGATTGGATCAAGGAATACTCGCCCATCGCCCACGTCACCCGCGACGATCCGCCGATCTTTATGATCTACCCCGCCCAGGACAAGCCGCCGGTGAAGGGCGAGGAGCAAAAGGACCCCACCCACACCGCGCTCCTCGGCCTGATCCTCGAGGAGAAGCTCAAGGCCGAAGGCGTCGAGAGCCGCCTGGACTACATCGGCCGCAAGGACCCCGAGTTCCCCGACATCCCCAGCTACCTCATCGCCAAGCTCAAGCCGGCCAAGCCCTGAGCGACGGACGTCGAACCCAGGGGCCGGTTCGCATCACCCAGGACCGATGCGAATCGGCCCTCTCCCTAGCGGCCGCATCGGCCGAGTCGAGGGCCATCATCATGAGCGACGGAATCGAGCGGTTGACCGGGGACCTCAAGAACGCCGCGGGCGAAGTCGTCGCCCCCAGGATCGCCGTGGAGCTCGACACGCTGGGCGAGATTCACGTCGCCGTCTTCCAGATCGCCCGTTCGCTCGTCAAGGAGAACGAGGCCGTGGTGCTGGAAGTCGCAAGCGGGCGCGTGATCGAGCTGTTTCTGCTCAGGGACAGCTTCCAGCCCGACGGCTCGGTGCGAGCCGCCGTGGTGAAGGACAGCGGCCGTCGGGGTTACGGCCTGGGCCTGGAGCTGTCAACGGATTGAGCGACGGCCGCCGACGCGCTCTCACCGCAGCAGGAAAGCCCGAGTCCGGGAGCGGACGTCCTCCCAGTCGAGGTGCTCCTGGAACCCCTCATTGGTCCAGAACTCCATGTCGAAGTCTTCGCCCCCCAGGCTGCGGCGGGCGAGGATCTCGTCGATCCCCTCGACCAACTGGAGCACGGCGAGGTTGGTCTCGGGATAGGCCTCGCGGATGCAGCGGAGGAAGTTGCCAAGCTCCTCGGCCAGCGCCGCCGGGACGGCGACGTCCTGATCCATCCGCGCGATCGTGTTCTCGGGCTCGTCCGCCAGCGCCGCCAGGACCGCGTAAAGCTCGCGAAACCACCAGAAATGCCCGCCCGCGATCTCCTGCTCAAGCATCATGGCGAATCACTCCACCAACCGTCGCGATGGCTCCACGCGACCGAATCCTCAACCCGTGGGTCGTCGTCGACCGCGCCTTCCCCGTTAAAATCGGCCGAACCGGCGACGTCGCATGAGTTTCACCTCGGGTCGGCCGCCGATTGATGCACGCCCGTCCCCGCCCTACGATGATCGCCGGCCCCTCATCTCTCCGTCGGAGCCCCTCCCATGAGCCTAGATCGTCGCGTCCGGGTCGTCTTCGGTCTTCTGCTTTTCCCCTTACCTCTCGCGGTCGCCGCCGAGCCCCCAATTCGCCTGAAATCCCCCGACGGTCGCCTCGCCGTGACGTTTCGCCTGGATCCGCAGGGGCGACCCACGTTCGAGGTTTCGCGATCCGGGAAGCCGGTGGCCGCCGGCTCGCTCGGCCTGGAGTTCGCCGACGGCGGGCCGATCCGTGAGGGCCTCAAGGTCATCGGCGAACGCCGCGAGAGCCGTGACGAGACGTACAAGATCCCGGTCGGTAAGGCGTCCTCGGCGCGGGACCATCACAACGAGGTCGTCGTCTCCCTGGCCGAAGCCGCGGCGTCGGGCCGTCGTTTCGACGTCGCCTTCCGGGCCTTCGACGACGGCGTCGCCTTTCGGTACCTGATCCCCAAGCCCGGCGATTTCGTCCTCGTCGACGAGCAGACCGAGCTATCCTTCCCCGGCGACCCCACGGCCCACGCCCTGCCGCTCGATAGCTACACGACGCCCTACGAGAAGTACTACGAGACGCTCCCGGCCGCCGCGATCGGCCCCGACCGCCTCATCGGCCTGCCGATCCTCCTCGAACGCCCGGGAGGCCCCTGGGTCGCCGTGACCGAGGCGAACCTCACCGACTACGCCGGGATGTACCTCGCCGGCGTCCCCGGTTCGCCGGGCGTGCTCCGTTCCAAACTCTCGCCGCTCCCCGGCCGGGCCGACCGCGCCAAGGTCGTCGGTAAAGGTCCGCATCCGTCGCCCTGGCGGATCGTGATGATTGCCGACGACCCCGGCCGGCTCCTCGAATCGAACCTGATCTTCCACCTGAGCGACCCACCGGCGATCGCCGATACGTCGTGGATCAAGCCCGGCAAGACCACGTTCCCCTGGTGGAACGGCTACGTGCTGGACGGCGTCGATTTCCAGCCCGGCGTGAACACGGCGACCATGAAGGCCTACATCGACTTCGCCGCCGAGAACGGCATCCCCTATCACTCGCTCGACGGCCTGGACATCGCCTGGTACGGCGGCCCGATCCAACCGAAGGGCCCGACCGACGTCACGAAGGCCGCCCCCTCCATCGACATGCCTGAGCTGCTCGCCTACGCCAAGAAGAAGGGCGTTCGGCTCCGCCTCTGGATGCACTGGAAGGCGCTCAAGCCCCAGATCGAGGAGGCCTTCGCCACGTATGAGCGCTGGGGGATCGAAGGCGTGATGGTCGATTTCATGGACCGCGACGACCAGGAGATGGTCCGCTTCTACCAAGAGATGGCCTCACGCGCCGCCGCCCACCACCTGACGTTGACACTGCACGGAGCCTACAAGCCGACCGGCCTGGAGCGGACCTGGCCCAACGTCCTGACCTATGAAGCTGCGCTCAATCAAGAATACAACAAGTGGCAGCCGAAGGGCGTGAAGGGGACGCCCCCGTACCACAACCTGGACATCGCCTTCATCCGAGGCATCGCCGGCCCGCTCGACTACCACCACGGCGGGATGCGGAACGTGCTCCCCGAAGACTACCGGTTCCGCGACAAGGCCCCGCCCGTCCAGGGGACTCGCGGCCACCAGTTGGCCATGTACGTCGTCTACCTGGACCACCTTCCGATGATGGCCGATTCCCCCACCGCCTACCTCGGCCAGCCCGGCCTGGACTTCCTCGTCGAGGTCCCCACCACCTGGGACGAGACCCGCGTCCTCCGCGCCGAGTTCGGCCGCTGCCTGGTCGTCGCCCGCCGCAAGGCCGACGCCTGGTACCTCGGCGGCATGACCGCCGTCGAGCCCCGCGACCTCGTCATCCCCCTCGACTTCCTCAAGACCCCCTGCGACGCCGACATCCAAACCGACGACCCCACCATCGGCCCCACCGCCCTGCTCCGCCGCCGCGAACGCGTCTCCCCCACCGACGCCCTCAAGATCGCCGTCCCCCGCGACGGCGGCTTCGTGGCGCGGCTGAAACCCCGCCCTTGATCGCGCCGCCCGCCACCTCCCTCCGGGCCCACAACGGCCGTCCCCCCTCACGGGGGAAGGTGGCCCGAAGGGCCGGATGAGGGGGACCTCAACGGCGCAAACAGGCTGTGACTGGGAAAAGACGGTCTCGCTTGAGAGCCTCTCGCCCCTCGCCCGCCCCGTCGCGACTGAACCGAAGCGGGGTGCGTCGAGCTTGTACGGCGATCCGGGATCACTCCCAGTAGAAGCCGATCCGAGCGTGCTCGCTAAGGTGCTCGGCCACCTCATCCTCGTCCGGATACTCGGACAGGCCATACCCGCCGAGGTGGGTCCGGATGCCACACAGCCGGCGAGCCAGGTCGGCGGCGTCGGCGATCGGCTCGGCGAATTGCAGCTCCAGCGAGCGCGGCTCGGCCCCGATCAGCGTGAATGGGAAATCATGCTCCAGCGCCCTCAGATCGCGGATGTAGAAGGCGGGGCAGACCCATCCCCAGTCGGTCCCCGGGCCGCAGACGGCGGCGATGACGGCGTAGGGGTCGTCGGTCGGCAGCAGGCCGATTTCCTGCCGCTCGAAGTCGTAATCGTCGTCGTAGCAGGAGATCCGCACCGGGAACGCCCCACGAGGGCCCCACTCCCCCTGCTCGGCGAGCACCGCCTCGGCGACGTCGCGGGTCGTGGGGAACCGGACGCCGAGGGTCGGCCCGACCGGAAGCTTGTCGCTCCCCTGCACCCGCCGGAAGTCGCGCCGGGACGGTCGAGCGGTCCATGTCGCGGGTTTGACGCCAAAGCGCTCGACGAAGGCGTCGACCTGGGCCCGGAAGCCCGTCGCGCGGGCCGCTCTGGCGAACGTCTGTGCCTTCAGATACGCGGCGCTCGCGAAGTCTCGGCGGCCCGCGCCGGCCTCGACCAGCATGTCGGCGATCTCGGGCTGGTCGACGTCCAGCGCGTACCAGAGCGGGCGGCAGCCATGCCCGCCCTCCAGGTCGACCGCGGCACCGGCCTCGATCAGGGCGCGGACGATCTCCAGAAGACTGCGATCGGCGGTTTCGTCATTCGCCTCGCCGATGGCGATCATGAGAGGCGTCTCGCGCTCCTTGCCGCTGTGGTGCCGGCAACCGGCGTCCGGGTCGGCCCCGGCGCGGAGCAGCAAGCGGACGACTTCGGGGCTCTTCGCCTCCTCAATCGCCATCACCAGCGCTGTGACGTCGTCGGCGTCGCGGACGTTGGGATCGGCCCCGGCCGCGAGCAGCGTCTCGACGACCGCGACGTTTCCCTTCTCCGCGGACGCGATCAGGGGCGTCTTCCGGCCGGCCAGCCGAGCGTTCACGTCGGCCCCGGACGCCAACGCCTCGCGGATCGCGTTCGCGTCCCCTGCCTCGACGGCCCTCCGCAGGACGCCCTTCATCGACCGGCCCCGCCGGGGACGATCCCCGGCCCTCGCTTGCAGATCTCGGGCGAGGGCGTGGTGCGAACCGTGACGGGCGACGTCCTCCGGCGTCAGGCCGTCGTCGTCCTCGGCCAGGGGGTCTGCCCCAGCCTCCAGCAGCAGCCCGACCGCTCCGGCGCGTCCCGCTCGCGCGGCCCAGTGCAGGGCCGTCCGGCCGTGGCGATCGTCGCGGGCGTCGACCTTCGCCCCCGCCTTCAGCAGAGCCCGGACGACGTCTTCGCGCCCCATCTCGGCCGCGCACATCAGGGGGGTATGGCCGTCGGCCGGGTCACGGGCCTCGACGTCGGCCCCGTGGTCGAGCAGCATCCCGATCATCTCCAGGCTGCGCTCACGGACCCGGACGATCAGGTCGGGATCTCGGCTCCAGCCACACATCCTCTGGATGTCAAAACCCGCCAGGTGGAGCAACGGCGTCCGCCTCTCCGTCGCGCTCTCAAGCCGCCCCTCCGGGTTGGCCCCGCGCTCCAGGAGGAGTCGCATCATGGCCGGTGGGCCCATCACCGAGAACCAGACGGATGTCTTCCCTTCGCTATCGGCTCCGTTCGGATCCGCGCCGGCGTCGAGGAGAACCTGCACCATATCCAGCCCCCTGAGGCAGGCCGCAGCCAGCGCCGGCACGCCGTGATCGCTAGGGGCGTTGGGACTGACGCCCCGGTTGATCAGCAATCGGACCAGGTCGACCGAGCCGGAGTGGACCGCCGACGACAGGGTCTCCGGCTTGGGCTCGATCCCCCGGGCGGATAGGGCGTCCAGCAGCACGAGCGCGGCGTCGACGCGCCCGCCCATCGCCGCCAGCGACAGATCGTCCGGCTGCGGCGTCGCGCCGGCTTCCAGCAGGATGCGGATGCATTCGGCGTGCCCGGCGGCGCTCGCATCGCCGAGAGGAGTGCCGCGATCACGATCCTTGACGTCGACCCTGGCCCCGGCGGCGATCAGGTCGCCGAGGATCGCCGCGTGGCCGGCCCCCGCGGCGTGGAAGACGGGGGTCCGCTTCTCGTCGTCGAGGGCGTTGGGGTCGACGCCCGACGCCAGCAGGGCCGCAACCACGTCGCGCATCCCCTCGCGCGCGGCGACGGCCAGGGGAATCTTCCCAGGTTCCTCCCGCCGGCCGCCGGTCGCGTCCATCGGCGCTCCGGCGGCCATCAGGATCTTGGCGATCGCCTCATGCCCCCGCTCGATCGCCAGCGCCAGCACGGACCGACTGGCGTCGCCGAAGGTCCCAGGGCCCCGGCCGCAACTCGGGTCGAAGTCGTCGAAACGGTTCTTCCCTTTCTCGCAGCGCAGGAGATAGTGATAGTTGAACGTGTCGGGGATGACGGCACCCGGATCGGCCCCCTCGGCGAGCAATCTCCGCACGGCCTGTTCGTCCCCCGCTCGCACGGCCGCGACCAACTCATAAGCCCGGAGGGTCGGCTCCTCGCCCTCGGCGGGAGGCGCGGCCGATCGCAGCCGCCGCGCGGCCTCGAGGTTCCCGGTCGCGAGCGCCAGGGCCAGCGGGGTGAAGCCAAAGAAATCCCAGACCCTTGGGGCAGCCCCCGCGGCCAGCAAGTCGGCGACGAATCCCGGCTCCTCGCGACAGGCCGCCAGGTGCAGAGCCGTCGCCCCGCTGGGGAGGGATTGGTCATGGGCGACTGGCTGCCTCGGGCTCGCACCAGCGGCGAGTAGGCTCCCCATCGCCGCGCGATCCCCTCTGGCGACGGCTCGGAGCAACGGCGTGAGCCCGTACTGGTCCTCGGCGTCGGTCTTCGCGCCGCCCCCCGCCAGCAGGGTGACGACCTCGACCTGACCGTACTCAAGGGCCATCTCCAGCGGCGTCCTGACGTAAGCCTTCGCCTCAGCGTCGGCACCGGCCGCCAGCAGCGCACGCACCGCGTCGACGTGCCCATACCGCGCCGCCGCGTGTAGCGGGGAAAACTGGTTCAGGAAGTCTCCAGTCGCCGTCAGGTTCGCCCCGGCCTCGGCCAGAACCCGCGCCGCTCCGGCCTGGCCGAACAGGGCGGCGAGGCCGACCGGCCTGAAGCCATAGTGATCCACGGGATCGAGATCGGCGCCGGCTCGGATCAAGTGGCCGACGATCACCTCATGCCCGAACGCCGCCGCGTAGCCCAGCGCCGTGAAGCCGTCGCGGTCGCGCCGATTCACGTCGACGCCTTGCTGGAGCAGGAAGGAAACGATCGCCTCCTGCCCGGCGGCCGAGGCGGTCATCAGCGGGGTCGGCCCGTCCGGGTTCCCCTGGCGACGCTGTCGAACCGTCCCCTGGCCGTAAAGCAACGGCCAAATCCGATCGATCAGGCCGCGCCGGCAGACGACCGGCAAGATCGGCTCCGCAGGCGGTTCGCTCGCATCCTCGCCCGGAGGCAGCACCGGCGCGTCGACATCGGCCCCCGCCTCGACCAGGGCCCGCACGGCCGCCAGCCGCCCCGCCTCCACCGCGACCAGCAGCGGCGTCCGCCCCTCGACGTCGCGAGCCTCCACAGAAACCCCGAGGTCGAGCAGGTCCCGGATCGCCATCACATCGCCGCCAAGCGCCGCATCGTGGAGGCTCATCGCGTCGGCTCCGATCGGTCAAGTATCGTAATCGCCCCGGCCCCAAGGTTCGATGAACGCCGAGTAGTTGCCTGGCATGACCTGGCGAGATGTCCGCCGTCTGCCCGCCGATCGTCGACAGGAAAGATCCCCTGCCCCCGCGGCAGACAAGGGATGAGGAGTTCCTCGCGAGGTAGTCCACCATCGTATCATCAGTCATCGCCGTGGCCCGAGACGATCACGCCTTCGCATACCACAGGAGATTGAAGTGCTAGTGGAAGAGGAGCGCAAGGAAGCGGAACGTATCCTTAAGCTATATCAGAGGCAGATACTCAACGGGACAGAGGTCATTCACCGCCTGGGATCTGTAGCTCGGCCGCACAATTTCACCGCGCTGCTCGCCGAATTGCCCGCAGAACTCATCGAGCCACTCAGAATTCAGACGTTAGCCTACCGTCCTGTTGGGGCGATTGGGTATTGGTTGCCCGTGGGGTATGCTCCATCGCGCCCGACGTTCCGCAGGCCTTCGGATTGCTCATTTCCTGACCCGCGACTTCTTGTCTGCTCGGGTAGTTATCCTGAAAATCAACAGGCCGTGGTTGCCTATCTCCGAGCGGGACACCGATACGCCGAATGGCGAGGTATCTCGTATTGCCGCTTCGGCTGCGGCAATGAAGCCGTTATGGGAAGTCGATGTCTCACGGATGGACAATGGGTTTGGCCCGAGGGACTCCCCCATTATGTCGAAACCCATTCCGTATTGTTGCCCCATGAATTTACGCGACAAGCGGCCTCGAATGGGAGTCCCGCTCCCCTCAATGCTGATTTCCCACGCTATGAGACGCAGGGAGAACCTGACTACGAATTCTGGATTGAATGGGGAAAAGCAACGCGGCAGTTCGAGGAAAAACAATAGTGCCTTTCC